>JACQXB010000012.1 GCA_016208965.1 Nitrospirota bacterium | reverse complement strand
CCTTAATTCTCTTTGATGCAAAATGATAATGTCCTTTCCTGCCATCCTCGCCTCCTTTTTTAAAAAGAGGCAGTATAGCATCACTTGGAATAGGACATTTCTATTTCGGTAAAAGCGGACATTTCTATTTCTGGATTACATTTATGATTTATGAAACGAGACAGGGGTTTGGCCGAGGCTTGCTGAAGCTTGTCTTCCTTGCAAGGCGTCAACCATGACTGATCCGCCGGGGCGGGAAGGCACGAGCTTGAAGCTGGTGTGAGTTTGAAGCGAGCCCAGCAGTTTTTAGAGCTGTTTTATCGCTTTAAATATCGTATAATAAGCACTAAGAAATCATAGAGGATTTGTGGGCAAAAAAGAATTTACAAAACAATTAAGTCAAGAGGGTGACAGGTTAAGGATAAGAATCCACGCTGAAAAAGGCAAGGTGGTTAACATAGTTGTACAGTATGAAGCAAAAATAGACGATAAATGGTATCCTATTGTAAGGTATGATCGCTCACATGGATATTTTCACCGCGACATTTTGAATCCAAAAGGTGAGAAGATAAAGCAGTTGATTGATATATCTAATCTGAAAAATGCCCTGACATATGCGGAACAGGATCTTAAAGACAGATGGGAATGGTATAAAGAACGGTTTAAAAAGGAAATTAAGTAATGACTAAAAAAGAGCATGTAAACAGGAATATCGGGATGACCTTTGATTTTATACGTCAGGCTGTCAATAATCCAAAGATTCTGGATATTGTTCCAAACGGTGCAGAACTCGATTTCATAGATAAAGATATGCCATTTAAGGCTAAAGAGCCGGTAAAAGGGAAAAAGGTTGCACGGTATAAAGTAGAGCATATATTTGAGTCTATTAAAGGCTGAAAGCTGTCAGTAACAGCCCTCCAAAAATGTAAGCCTGCTTGAAACTTTGACAAACATTGCCTTACTTTGTAAGGCTGAAACTTGAAGTAGCATTCATAAGCAATATTAATATGGGTAAAGTCCCATTTCAGGGGAAAGCATTGACTTGAGCCTCACTTGTAATTTCTCCTTCAAACATGTTAAAAAATCTCTATGCCTAAGAGGGTTGTAGTTGATATTGAAACCGTTGGGAAGGACTTTGACTCATTTGATGAGATGTCAAAAGAGTACCTCCTAAAATTTGCTGAAACAGAAGAAGAGATACAGGAGGCAAGAGACAGCCTTAGTTTTTCCCCTCTTACAGGTAAAATAGTGGCAATAGGTATGTTAAACCCTGACACTAATGAGGGGACTGTATATTTTCAAGCGCCAGGTTTAAAGGGCGAGCATGAAGCCCTGTCTCTAATTGAAGATTATGATGTTAAACACCAGCAATTCACACTCTTTGAGGAGAATAACATAAGTTTTCAGACAGGACATGAAAAAGAGCTCCTTGAGAAATTCTGGGATACTGTTAGAGGCTATGAACAGATAATTACATTCAATGGCAGGGCATTTGATGCACCTTTTATTATACTTCGCTCAGCCATACTTAAGATAAAACCAACCAAAGACCTCATGCCCAACCGTTACAGCAGCGCATCCCATATAGACCTTTTTGACCAGCTTACATTTTTTGGTGCTGTGAGGAGGAAATTCAATCTTCATATGTGGTGCACAGCATTTGGTATCCCGAGCCCAAAGGCTGAAGGAGTTACAGGACTCGAAGTAAAAGACCTATTTAAAGAGGGCAGATATATAGAAATAGCTAGATACTGTCTGAGGGATTTATATGCAACAAAAGAGCTTTTTAATTACTGGGATAAGTTTGTAAAGTTCTCCCCCAGAACTTAGATTTTTGACAGTGTTTTTATCATCCGCGATGTTGTTTATTTTTTTTAATTATCCTTGCTATCTCTTTTGCAAAGTCTGAAAGGGTTTCATCCCTTGCACCAAAGATAACATAAGCATAGTGTTCACGGAGCCTCTTTAAAATGTCATCTCTTCCCTCAACTACCTCTACAGATTTTCCGTTAGCCCTTATACCCTCTGCAAGGTCATGGCTTGATATGTCTTTGCAGGCAGTCCCTCCAGCATAAAATATAGGGAGAAGTATGAGGTGGTCAGAAGCGCGCAAGCCTTCTGTGAAAGCCTCAATGTATTCATTTTTCATGAGTCGGGTTGGACCAAATCCGTGTGGTTGAAATATGTAACAAATATGCTCCCTCAATTGCTTCACTGTTTCCATGATGGCTGAGATTTTATGAGGGTTATGGGCGTAGTCATCAACAACAAGCCTTTCTCCGTCATTCAGATGAACATCAAAACGTCTGTCAATCCCTTGAAATTCATGTAAGACATCCGCAATATCTTTTAAAGGTATTCCGGATTCTGAAAGTAAGACAATACATGAAAGGGCATTATAGAGATTATATTTGCCGGGAAGGGAAAGGTTAAATTTCGTTCCATGAACTGAAAAGTCTGTATTGAATGGTTTATACGTTACAGCATCAGCTTTATAATGCGAAAGATTATGTATCGAAAAGGTAACAATATTTTTGTTTGCAATTTGTTCATAAAATGTTTCCCGCATTTTGTCATTCCCCGACTTGATCGGGGAATCCAGTTCTTTTTTCTGGATTCCCGTTCCCCGCTTACTACATGCGGGGACAACCTTCACGGGAATGACATTAACGGTATTCTCATACTTCTTGGCGAACCCATTGCTTACAAAAGTTTCCCTCAGGTTCTTATCATCTGCATTCACAACAATATTACCTGTGGTGTTTTTCATAAGTGTCTTAAACATCTCTGCGGTTTTCTCAATTGGGTGATGGTCAAGGTCAAGATTTAAAATGATTGAATGCCGTGGCTTGTAATTTATAATAGTTCCGTCTGACTCACATGCCTCAATAACAAGATAGTCCGAGTCCCCTGTAAGTGAATTGCCAGGATTTGATGATGATTTAAATTGCTTTACCCTTCCCCCGCCAATGAAATTTGGATTTAGCCCAAGTCTTTTCATCAGAAAGGCAAGCAAACCCGAGGTTGTTGATTTTCCGCTCGTGCCTGAAACAGCTATTGTCTTAAAAGAAGAGGTGATTTCAGCAAGCTCCTGAGGCCGTGTCTTTATATGAATTCCAAGTGTCCTGGCTTTTAATACTTCAGGCATCTCAGGCTCCACAGCAGTGCTAAAAACTACAAAATCAAAGGTATCATCTATGCCACTGCCATCCTGTGGGACGATGGTAATCCCTTTTGATTGAAATACCTTCTTAATGGGATGAGAGGGGTCTGTATCAAATGCCCTGTCTGAGCCAACAATGATGTTGCCTTTATCAGACATGAAGCTGGCTATTGCGGACATACCGCTTCCAGCTATACCTGAGAAAAATATTTTTAATGTTTTACCGGGCATAGCATATCCAATGAAAAGAATGTTCTAACCTAAGTTGAGCGATTTACCCCGTTAGAAATCTTATTTCTAACGGGGTGAACATTTATACATAGCAGGCATAGATGACAGAAAAGGCTTTGTTGCAACACCTTTAGACATGCCATACTGCAAGCCCTGATTCTACTTATCAAATGTGTTTTAAGGCTAAAAGGATTTGCAGTATGGCATAAGATAATTTTTATGTTGCAGTTCAAAGCCTTTGATGGCATTTATGCCTGCTATAATGTGCATAAGAATACCTGAATCGCTCAATTTAGGTCTAATCAAAAACAATATCCATTTTAATTTTATAACTATGGTTTTCAAAGAGGCTGCCAATTGCGAGGAACTCACCATCAGGCGATTTTATCTTAATACTATCACCTGCCGCCAAGTTAGATGGGAAATCAAGACAATCATCTATCGTAACCTGATTTCCATTTTTAACCCTTTCTACGGATAGCTCTTTAACCCTTATCTCCGGCATCCATGAAAGCGCTCTATTCATAGTATAAACATCCCTGACATTTTCTGATGGTTCACCCCGACACTTCTCGGAAGTGCGGGGTATAGGGATTGAACTCATAGTCTCAAGGGTTACAGAATCATTTATCCTAAATGGTCCTATGGCTATCCGTTCAAGTTGTGATAGATATGCGCCTGTACCCAATCTTTTACCAATATCATTACAGAGCGTTCTGATATATGTCCCCTTTGAGCATAATACCCTGAAGGTAACAAAGGGCAGATTAATCTCTAATAGGTCAATCTTGTAAATATATACCTCTCTTTCATTACGAGGGATATCAATCCCTTTTCTTGCAAACTTATAAAGTGGAACACCTTTATGCTTTAATGCAGAAAACATCGGGGGTTTTTGAAGTATCTTTCCTTCAAAGGACTTGAGGACATTTTTAATCTCTGCCTCTGTAACATTAATTCCATCAGTTTTTTCAATAACCTTTCCATGCAAATCCTGTGTGTCAGTAGTTTCTCCGAGTTTCATTACAGCAATGTATTCCTTAGTGAGGTTAGAAAAATAAGGTGTGAGCCTTGTTGCCTTACCAGTACACACAAGGAGGATGCCTGTTGCAAATGGGTCAAGCGTTCCACAGTGCCCTGCCTTTTTTGCCTTTATTATCTTTTTTATCTTTGATACAGCTTCATGAGAGGTAATATTTTTTGGCTTATTGAGGTTAATTACTAAATCCATTCTTTTCCATTGGTATGGACCGTCTGGTCCATACCATTGCGTCTCTGACGGCCTTGAATGCCTTTCTCTTCACATACCTTAGAGAGCCTTTTATTTCACATCCTGCAGCATTTGCATGACCTCCGCCGCCAAATGCAGACGCTATATCTGCAACATTAACTCTGCCCTTTGAACGGAAGCTTATTTTATACAAGTTTTTCCCATCTTCCCTGAATAGAACTGCAACCTCAACCCCTTCAATTTTTCTTGGATAATTCACAAAATCTTCTGTATCCTGAACAGTGGTGCTTGTTTTTTTATACATATCTTGTGTAATGGCAGCCCATGCCAATTTACCCTGTTTTCTCATAGTTGAAAGACATAGGGTTAACAATCTTAAACGGTTAAGAGAAAAATTTTCATAGACTTCTTTTGTTATCTCCCATGTATCTACACCTGCCTCAAGTAGCCTGGATGCTATTCTTAATGTCTCAGGAGTTGTGTTGGAATATCTAAATCCCCCTGTATCTGTAAATATTGCAGTATAGAGATTTGTAGCTATCTCTTTATCAAGAGGGATACGAAGCGCACCAAGAAGTTTATATATAAGCTCTCCTGCTGCTGATGCCGTTGGGTCAACCCAGCTAATCTCAGGATGCACGATGCAGGATTCACGATTCAGGATACTGAATTTATGCATTTTGCATCTTGTATCTTGTATCCTGTATCCTCCAATATGATGGTCAATAATTACAATTTTTTTTGCCCGAAGATGCCTTGCCTCAAACCCTGTCCTTTTTATCGCATTGCAGTCTATTATAAATAAGATATCAAAATCCTTAGAGGGTATCTTCTGGTTAAAGAGATTTGCAGACGGTAAAAATCTTAATATGCGTGGAACTATATCTCTGTTAAGGATATATGGATGTTTCCCAGTTTTTTTTAAACCTAATGCCAATGCAATACTTGAGCCTACAGAATCCCCTTCAGGGTTTATATGGCTTACGATAAGGAAGGTTTTGTTTTCTCTTATAAGTTTGAGCAGTTCTGGTTGGACTCTCATCATTCCTCTCTACGAACCATCCTCTGTTTCTGACTCATCTTGAGTCGCCTGTGACTTTATCTCATTAAGTATTTTATCTATTTTTATACCATATTCTATAGACTTATCAATCTTAAAAATAAGCCGAGGGATAAATTTAATTCTCACCCCGTGGGCAAGTTCTCCCCTTATAAACTTGGCTGATGCATTAAGAGTCTTGATGACCTCATCCTGTCTTGCCTCTTCAAGCACACTTACATAAACCATGGCATTCCTAAGGTCATCGCTCACATCAACCCCTGTAACTGTAACAAAGCCAACCCTGGGGTCCCTGAGTTTGTGCATTATAATTTCTGCAATCTCTTTTCTTATGAGGTCACTTACCCGAATAGAACGTTTATATGGATGCATAGTTACCCCTTGATATACGATGCAGGACATTTAAAACAGAATACATTTTAAAATTATTCCCGAATAGTCGGGACAAAATTAGCATTTTAAATTTGAAATGTCCCGATATTTCGGGATTAATTTTGCAATTTGCAATGCTCTATCTTATATCCTGCATCATGAATCTTGAATTTTGTATCAGAAAATTTTTTTATAGCATTTCCATCCTTGAATTAATTAACTCCACAGATGGCATACTTAAAACCATATCCCTGATGCCCTGAAGGGCTTGATTTATTGCTACCGTTTCATTAGAAACACAGGCAGCTGCTATAACGGCCCGCTGCCAAAGGTCGTTCCCACCAACCTCTGCAACAGAGACATTGAATTTATTTTTAATCTTGTCCTTCAGACTCTTCACTATAAAACGTTTAGATTTAAGGGAGTCTGCATCGGGAATGTGTAAATCCAGAGTAAGAAGTCCAATTAACATCTTGATATATGATTCAAGATTCAAGATGCAGGACACAGTGTCAGAGTCTTTGATACTTTGATACTTTGACCCTTTGACACTTATGTAATAATTTAGAGACATATCATATCAGAGTGTCAAAGCATCAGAGTGTCTAAGTGTCAGCGTGAATCATGTATCGTGCATCTTTTGTTTATGAATCAAACTTTGCTGCTACCTTTTCTTCAAGGTAGTTCTCAAGGATATCCCCTACCTTAATATCATTAAAGTTTTCTATCATAATGCCGCACTCGTAGCCTGTCTGAACTTCTCTCGCATCCTCTTTAAACCTCTTAAGAGAGGCAATCTTGCCATCATATATAACAATATTATCCCTTATAACCCTTATCCCCGAACTTGTACGGGTAATGTTTCCATTAAGGACGTAACATCCTGCAATTGTTCCAACTCTTGATACAGGAAAGAGTTGCCTGACCTCAGCCCTGCCCAATATCTTCTCAGTGATGGTAGGCTCAAGAAGCCCTTCAAGTGCCTTCTTAACATCCTCAATCACATCATAAATTATGTTGTATTTCCTTATGTCAACACCTTCTCTTTCAGCGATGGCATGAGCCTTTATCTCAGGCCTTGTATTGAACCCTATAATTATTGCCCCGGAGGCGGTTGCAAGCATAACATCAGATTCATTGATACCACCCACTGCTGCGTGTATCACCTTTATTTTTACCTGTGGATGGCTTAGGTTCTCAAGGGCATCTTTAACTGCCTCTGCAGAGCCCTGAACATCTGCTTTTATAATAATATTGAGCTCTTTTACCTCTCCCTCTTTTATCTTTCCATACAGGTCATCAAGGGTTATTTTTTTAACCTCTGCCCCCTGGGATACCTTCCGTTTTTCAAACCTGCTTAGCGCTATCTGCCTTGCCCTTCTTTCGTCTTCCACAACAACAAACACATCACCTGCCCGAGGAATGTCAGGGAAACCTATAACCTCTACAGGTGTTGAAGGTAGTGCCTCTTGTACCCTGTTGCCACTGTCATCAATAAGGGCACGAACCCTGCCAGTAATTGTTCCGGCGAGGAAGGCGGCCCCAATCTTGAGTGTTCCTGAATTGACTATCACGGTAGCAACCGGACCCCTGCCTTTATCCAGTTTAGCCTCTATTATTGTACCCCTTGCAGGTCTATGGTAATCTGCATTTATTTCTATCATATCTGCCTGAAGCAGGATCATCTCAAGAAGCTGTTCTATGCCTATTTTTTTCTTTGCTGAAATTTCAACAAAGACATTTTGCCCTCCCCATTCCTCTGAGACAATGCCATGTTCTGCGAGTTCATTTTTTACCTTTGATGGATTAGCCTCAGGTTTATCTATCTTGTTTATAGCTACAACAATTGGTACACTTGCAGCCTTTGCGTGGTTGATAGCCTCAATAGTTTGAGGCATGACACCATCATCAGCAGCCACTACAAGCACCACTATATCTGTAACCTTCGCACCCCTTGCCCTCATCATGGTAAATGCCTCATGCCCGGGAGTGTCAAGGAATACTATCTCCTTATCCTTTAATCTTACCTTGTAAGCACCTATATGCTGGGTTATTCCCCCTGCCTCTGTCTCTGTAACCTTTGTCTGTCTTATTGCATCCAAAAGGGTAGTCTTTCCATGGTCTACATGCCCCATAATTGTCACAATTGGTGGTCGGGGCTCAAGTTTAGAGACATCCACATCTTTTTCCATGATAGCTTCGTCGGTTTCAATATGTGTTGTTTCAATCTTTAGACCAAATGCCTCAGCAACGATCTGGGCTGCATCTGTATCCACGGGCTGATTTATAGTTGGCATATAGCCAAGCTCCATAAACTTTTTAATAACCTCGGGGGCTTTCTGCCCCATAAGCTCTGCAAATTCCCTGAGGGTTGTCCCTTCCTGAAATTTAAGCACCCTCTTTCTGGGTTGTGTAGGGAGTGGAATAACTTTTGTCTCCACTATCTGTTCCTGCGGTCTCTTCCCATATCTCTTAATAGGGGCGCCAAAATCATATGCCTTCTTTTTGATGTCTACCCTTTTTATGGTATCAAACGCCTTCTGCATCCCTGGTTTACCTTTAAATTTTGCAAATTTTTCAACCTCTATCTCTTTCTTGAACCTGTCCGGGACCTTGATCTCCTCTTCTTCCTCCACCACAATCTGTGAAACCTGTAAAGGTTGAGGCCTGAGGGAAACTCCTGTAACATGAGAATCTTCTTCTTTATCCGTATCTTTCTTAACTTCTTTTTCCTTCTGGGTAATCTCTTCCTGTGGTTTTGATTTTTTCACAATTTCTTTTGGTGGTTCTTTTTGGGGGACCTTCGCTTCCTTCTTAACAGCAGGCGCTGTTTCTGACTTGGCCTTTTTTGTAAAAATCTCTGTTATTTTTTTAGCAATTTTATCCTCTATGCTTGATGAATGGCTTTTAACCTCCACACCAAGCCTTCCCAGTTCAGCAAGTATGTCCTTGCTACTGATATTTAATTTCTTTGCTAATTCGTAAACTCTTAATTTAGCCAATTGTCCTCTTTTGAGATTACTTGAGTTAAACTTTTATTTAATGTTATCATAATCACTGCTTTTTCTTCAATCTATGTTAATCTGTAAAATGCAATTAGAGGACACAGAAAAATATAGCCACAGAGAACACGGAGAAAAATAAATTTAGTTTTAAAAAAACTCTGCGACCTCTGTGGTTTCTCTCTGATATCTCTGTGGTTTTCAAATGCATTTCGGGATAAAGGAGGGTATTTCAAAATGGCAGCTTGTTCAGTGTGTGGGAAAAAGAATTTGGCAGGGAATAATGTAAGCCACGCAAACAATAAGACTAAACGCGTGTTTTTTCCCAATCTTCAGAGGATAAAGTCACATACACCTCATGGGGTAAGAAGGGTTTATGTATGCACCCGTTGTCTCCGTTCTGGGACAGTAAAAAAGGCATAACTCCTAACTTTTTCGCCTCAGGCGAACCCCGATATTTCGGGATAACTCTTAACTTTTTAAAGATGCAACGTGCAGGGAACATCCTTTATCGGTTTATCAAAGATTGTGGTTTAGAGGATGGATTAGCACTCCGGAAGATAAAAGATCAGTGGACAACTCTTGCAGGAGAAACAATTGCCGCACACACATCCCCTCAATTGTTAAAGGGGAAGATCCTTTTCATTACAGTGGATACCCCACAGTGGATGCACCACCTGAGTTTTTTCAAACAGGAGATATGTGAAAAGCTAACGTCTTATAAGGTAGAAGAAATAAGATTCAAACTCGGCAAACTCGATGAAGATATCAATAATAAACTAAACACCCTCAGGGCCCCTCGGTTAAGTGACGAAGATATCCAATACATAGAGAATACAATTAGAAATATTAAAGACGAGGAACTAAAAAAGCGTTTCAGGGTGTTTCTCACACATTCTTTGGGGCATAAAAGGAAATAAAATAGGCGATGTAGGTTTCGAACCTACGACCTCTGCCGTGTGAAGGCAGCGCTCTCCCACTGAGCTAATCGCCCTTAACTACAGTAAATAGTAAAACAAAAAATGTCCTTTCCGTCAACCCCCAAAAGGCAACCCTGATTCCCGATTTAGAAAATGCTCCTTCTTCCTACTTCCCATTTCTTGCTTTTCCCGTGCTATAATCTTGCCTATGCGAGTAATTATAGTTGGAGCAGGCGAGGTAGGGTTTCAGATAGCAAAGTTTCTGTCTGCGGAAGGCATAGATGTTGTTGTTATTGAAAAGGACAAGAATAAACTAAAACGAATCACTGAAGATCTTGATGTTGCGGTTGTTGAAGGGGAAGGCGGAGACCCTTCAGCCTTAAAAGATGCAGAAGCAGAGAAGGCAGATATTCTTCTTGCAGTTACAAACAGTGATGAGACAAATATGATTGCCTGTCTTTTGGGCAGGGCTATGTTTAACATACCACGAAAGATTGCCCGTATCAGAAATCCTGATTATTTCTTCAATAAAGAACTCCTTAGCAAAGAAAATCTTGATATAGACCCTGTCATTAATCCTGAGCTTGAGGTTGCGAGGGCAATAACAAGGCTGCTTGAGGTCCCGTTTGCTACAGATGTTGAGGATTTTGAAGAAGGCATTATAAAAGTCATTGGTTTTAAGATGCCAGAAAAAACATTCTTAACTGGAAAAACATTAAAGGAGCTGCGAAATAAAATTAATAAGAGGTTTATTATTGGGCTAATAGAAAGGGGAGAGAAAACAATAATCCCTTCTGGTAATGACACCATCCAGGAAGGTGATATAATTTATCTACCCATAAAAAGGTCTGAGATTGAAGATTCCGCAGAAATGCTCGGGGTTTCAACTGAACCGTCAAAAAAAATCATGATTCTTGGAGGCGGAAGGATAGGCTATTATATAGCTACAAGCATGGAACATAAGGCTGATATTAAAATTATTGAGAAGGATGCTGAGAGGTGTAAATATTTAAGTAAGTATCTCGGCAGGACATTGATACTTCACGGAGATGGAACAGACCAGAAACTCCTCCTTGAGGAGAATATCAGTGATATGGATGTGTTTATTGCGGTCTCTAATAATGAGGAACTGAATATAATGGGGGCGCTGCTTGCAAAGAAATTAGGTGTTAAAAAAACAATAGTTATTGTAAACAAAACAGACTATATTCCCCTTGCCTATAGCCTCGGACTTCAGGCTATTCTTAGTCCAAGACTGATTACAGCAAGCTCTATCCTGCGATATATCAGAAGAGGCGATATCCTTTCCTTAACCGCAATAGCTGAGGATAAGGCAGAGATAATAGAGGCAAGGGTCAGCAAGACATCAGCACTTGTTAATAAATACCTCAAAGATGCAAAACTTCCCAAGACATCACTTATTGGTGCGATTATAAGAGATGACGATATAATCATCCCTACTGGTCTAGATAAAGTATTAGAAGGAGATAAACTAATACTATTTGCCCTCCGGGAGTCTATAAAGGATATAGAAAAAATCCTTATATGAATTTTAAATTAATACTGAATATCGCAGGGATTGTCCTTATAATCATCTCCCCTTTCATGACACTCCCTGTTATTGTCTCTCTGATATATAAACAGCCTGATGCTATACCACTAATGGAATCATTTTTAATAACTTTGTTATCAGGAGTAATTCTTTTTTTTCTCACAAAAAAGCACAAAAAAGAAGAAATCAGGCATAGAGATGCATTTATTATCGTAACTACAAGCTGGGTAGTAATGGCATTCTCTGGTGCATTACCTTTCATGCTTTCAGGCAGTATCCCCTCACTTACTGATGCGGTATTTGAATCCATGTCAGGCTTCACAACAACTGGCGCCTCTATTCTTACGGATATAGAAGTTTTGCCAAAGGGCGTTCTTTTCTGGAGGAGTCTTACACACTGGATGGGAGGGATGGGGATAATAGTCATGTCTCTTGCCATAATGCCCATGCTCGGAACAGGAGGAATGCAGCTCTTCAAGGCTGAGGCATCAGAGGTAGTTGTAGAAAAACTCAGACCAAGAATAATAGATACTGCAAAATCTCTATACATTGTTTATCTATTATTTACTCTCATCGGAATCCTTCTGCTCTGGTCAGGGGGGATGAATCTTTATGATGCGATATGTCATTGCTTTAGTGCATTAGCAACTGGAGGATATTCTACAAAGAACCTTAGCATAGCATATTACAAGAGTGCATATATTGATTATGTAATTATATTTCTTATGTTCGTTGGAGGTACAAACTTTTCACTTCACTACTATGCATTTAAAGGTGTTTTCGGAAGGTATATAAAGAGTAATGAATTCATATTTTACTTTGCAGTTACAATAGTTGCCTCATTATTAATCACAATAAGCATATATTTTTCTGAATACTATAAGTCTATCCCTGAAGCATTCCGGTATGCACTCTTTCAGGCCGTCTCCATAATGACCGCTACGGGATATGTTACATCGGATTTTGAGAAATGGCCTGTATTCACACAAACCCTTCTTGTAGCCCTTATGTTCCTCGGAGGCATGGTGGGTTCAACTGCAGGCGGCATAAAACAGGTAAGGATTCTACTCGCTTTAAAACAAATGTTTAGAGAGTTTTATCATCTGATTCATCCACGGGCTGTAACCTTTGTAAAACTTGATGGGAAAGAACTTCCAAAAGAAGTATTAGGAAGCGTATGGGGCTTTATTTTTCTTTTTATTTCAATATGGGTGCTCTCAACCCTTGCAATGACTGCCCTTGGTGTAGATATAGTCACTTCTGCAACCACTGTGGTTTCAGCAATGTCAAATGTTGGACCTGCACTTGGTTCTGCAGGGCCAATGGAAAATTATTCAACGATACCACTGGCAGGGAAATGGGTGCTTACCATCTGCATGTTAATAGGCAGACTTGAGATATATACTGTTATTATTCTCTTTGTCCCGCACTTCTGGAAAAAGTAACATCAAATTTGAATTCTAAGATAATCAGTTGCCAAGGACTATTAAATCAAACATCCAAGCCTTACCCTTATTGTATTTCCGTGTGCCTCAAGCCCTTCTATATCTGCAATAGTCTTAACGGCATCAGCAAGCCTGATGAAACCCTCTTTTTTGAAATTAATAATGCTTGAGCGTTTTATAAAATCATACACTCCCAAGGGAGAGGAAAACCTTGCAGTACCTCCTGTTGGAAGAGTATGATTAGGACCTGCTGAGTAATCGCCAAGGGGCTCAGGGCTCCATTCACCGAGAAATATTGCCCCTGCATTTTTTATTTTTGGAAGAAGGTCTTCAGGATTATACGTCATTATCTCAAGGTGCTCAGGCGAAATCCTGTTAGCTATATCAACTGCATCATTAAGGTTTTTTGTAATTATTATCACCCCATATTTATCAATAGATCTTTTTGCAATATCTTTTCTTTTAAGTTTATTTAGCTGATTTTTAAGCTCATCGCTTACTTTTTTAGCAAAAGCCATTGAGTTAGTAATCAGTATTGATGATGCCATTTCATCATGCTCTGCTTGGCTGAGCAGGTCTGCGGCGATAAAGGATGGATTGGCAGTATTATCCGCAATTATTAATATCTCACTTGGACCTGCAATCATATCAATATCAACCTCACCAAAGACAAGCCTTTTTGCAGTAGCAACATAGATATTTCCAGGTCCGACTATTTTATCAACCTTTTTTATAGTCTCTGTTCCGTAAGCCATTGCACCTATTGCTTGTGCTCCACCAATTCTGTAAACTTCCTCTACATTAAGCAACCTTATAGCAGACATCACATAAGGATTTATCTCTCCTCTTGGTGTTGGAACACACAAGGCAATCTCAGGGACACCTGCAACCTGTGCAGGTATTACATTCATAAGTACAGTAGAAGGATATGATGCCTTCCCGCCCGGCACATAGACGCCGACCCTTTCAATGGGTCTTATTATCTGCCCAACCGTGATGCCTTCTTTTGAAAATGTCCATGATTTTTCTTTCTGTTTTTCATGAAAAACCCTTATGCGTTTGGCTGAAAGCTCAAGCATCCTTACAACTTTCTTATCTGCCTTATCAGCTATGGTTTCAATCTTTTTTTTGTCTATTAAAAGATTTCTTAATTTTATTAAATCAAATCGTTCAGTATATTCTTTAACTGCCTTATCTCCGTTTCTTTTTACATCATTTAGGATTTTCTTTACTGCATTATGTATCTTGTCTTCACTGATATATGCAGATGCCCTATGTCCTATATTTTCTATGAATGCTTCAACTTGTTTGTCTTTTATTATTCTCATATGCTTATTCCATTGGTATGCACCAGACGGTACATACCATTGTGTTCATGCTGGCAAATACCTTATAGTTACCTAACAAAGATATATCATTTCTTGCATGATTGCAAGAAATGATTCCTTCTGAGCGCATGTTATCCTGATAGAGATAGTGAACATGCCCTATAATAAATTTAAAGGAGGTAGAGTTTGAAGATAAAATTCCTTGGCGGTGTAAGGACGGTTACAGGGTCATGCTTTCATTTGTCAGTCAATGACCTGCAGATACTTGTGGATTGCGGGATGTATCAAGGCGAGAATTCTGAAAAGATAAATAAAAACCATTTTCAGTTTAACCCAAAAGATATAGATTATCTCTTTTTAACCCATGCGCATATTGACCATTCAGGGCTTATTCCAAAACTTGTAAAAGAAGGATTCCGGGGCAGGATAATAACCACATCTGCAACTGCTGACCTTACAGAGATAATGCTTTATGACTCTGCAAATATACAGGAAAAAGACGCAGAATGGCTTAAAAAAAAGGCTCTAAGGCAGGGAAGGGAAGTCATCTTTGAACCCCTCTATACCGTAGAGGATGTAAAAGAGGTCATTCCTCTTTTTGACAGAAAGTCTTATGGAAACATTGAACGTCTTGGTAAAGGCATAAAATACAGATTTATAGATGCAGGACATATACTTGGCTCAAGCACATTGGAAATTTGGTATCAGGACAGCCCAGTGGAAAAAAGAATCGTATTCTCAGGAGATATCGGGAAAAAAGGTAATCCGATAATAAACGACCCTCAAGACGTAGAAGCTGCAGATTATGTAGTTATAGAGTCAACTTACGGAAATAGGCTTCATAAAGGAACTGAGGAAAGCATTGGTGAGTTTACCGAGGCAATAAAGGTAACTTTCAAGCGCGGCGGCAATGTCCTCATCCCTGCGTTTGCCGTAGGAAGGACGCAGGATATTTTGTATGCGCTGAACAAACTCGTTAGAGAAAAGCGGCTCAGCCCTTTTGATGTATATGTAGACAGCCCCCTTGCAGAAGAGGCAACAAAAATATACCTTGCCCATCCTGAGTGTTTTGATGAAGAGGCTATGAAGATGTTTCAGACACAAAAGTCAGCGGCAATCAGGCTTCACTTTACCACATCCGTAGAAGAGTCCCAGAGGATAAACAGAATAAAGTCAGGCGCAGTTATAATTGCAGGAAGCGGCATGTGCGAAGGCGGGAGGATAAGGCATCACTTTAAGCATAATCTCTGGCGCTCTGAGTGTAGTATGGTATTCACCGGCTTTCAGGCAAGAGGCACTCTCGGCAGAAGGATTATTGAAGGCGCAAAGACAGTTCATGTCCTTGGCGAAGACATAGCAGTAAAGGCAAAGATATACACAATCGGCGGCTTTTCAGCCCATGCAGACCAGAAAGGGCTTTTAGAATGGCTCAGGGCGTTTAAGAATAGGCCTTCTGTTATCATAGTCCACGGCGAAGAATATGTCTCAAGGGAATTTGAAGAAAAAGTTAGAGAGAATTTTGGATTTTCTGCCCGCGTGCCAGAAAGAGAAGAGGAGATAGAGGTTTAATTCTGTAAACTTCACCCCGTTAGAAATAATGCCACACTGTTCTGCGTCAGGGTTAGATTTTAGAATAATTTCTAACGGGGTTTACTTCACCCTTTTTATCTTTGCCCCTAAAGGTGTGAGCTTTTCCTCTATTTTTTCGTAGCCCCTGTCAAGGTGATAAACCCTCTCAACAATTGTAGTGCCTTTTGCAGCAAGTCCTGCAAGCACAAGCGAGGCAGAAGCCCTTAAATCAGTTGCCATAACAGGAGCGCCTGTAAGAGATGCAACGCCTTTAACAGTAGCTAAAGAGCCCTGTACTTTTATATCAGCGCCCATTCTTTTTAACTCTGCAACATGCATGAATCTGTTTTCAAATATGCTTTCTGTTATAAGGCTTGTGCCGTCTGCAATACTCATTAAAGCCATGAACTGCGCTTGCATGTCAGTTGCAAATCCGGGGTAAGGCATGGTCTTTACATCCACAGAACTTAATCTTTCAGGGCCTTTGACTATTACCCCGTCGTCCTCTTTGTCAATAGTAAGCCCTGCTTCTTTAAGCTTTATAACTATTGAGTCCAAGTGGGAAAAATTACAACCTTTAATCTTTATCTCGCCGCCTGTTATGCCGGCAGCAATCATGAATGTTCCAGTCTCTATCCTGTCAGGTATTATGCTATGGTTAACAGGCCTGAGGCTATTCACTCCCTTTAGCTTAATAACACTTGTGCCTGCACCTTCAATATTTGCGCCCATTGAGATTAAGGCATTTGCCAGATCAACAACCTCAGGTTCCATGGCTGCATTCTCAAGTATGGTGATGCCGTCAGCAAGCACGGCTGCCATCATAAGGTTTTCTGTGCCTGTAACAGTAGGTATGTCAAAATAAATAGATGCACCTTTAAGCTTCTTTGCCCTGGCAATTACATAGCCCTCTGAAAGTGTTATCTCTGCACCCATCTTTTGCAGGCCCATTAGGTGGAGGTTTATAGGTCTTGCACCAATTGCACATCCCCCCGGCAGTGATACCCTTACCTCACCCATCCGTGCAAGTAGCGGTCCAAGGACAAGCACAGATGCTCGCATTGTCTTCACAAGCGAATAAGGTGCTTCTATTGAGGTTATTTTTTCTGTGTTAAGCGATACCTTGCCGTTTTCAATATGAAAATCAACACCAAGCTGTTTAAGCAATGCTCCCATTGTTGCGATGTCTTTTAGGTGAGGAATATTAGATATGATATTTTCTCCAGAGGAAAGGAGTGCGGCTGTCATGATGGGAAGGGCTGCGTTTTTTGCGCCTTCTATTAATACCTCGCCTTTGAGCCTTACTCCACCTTTAATTAATAGCTTATCCACAAATCTCCGATTTTCTTAATTGCACGTCTTCTTTTTAGCCTTTGCTACTCTCTCTATTCCAGCATAGTCTTTTATAATTTCTATTTCTGTGTAGCCTGAGGATTTGAGCATCTTGGTAATCTCGCCTGCCTGACCTAAATCCATTTCAAGCATAAGTATTCCATTATCCTTTAGAAATACCTTTGCCGCAGGTATTAACTCTCTATATATATTAAGCCCATCCTCTCCACCATCAAGGGCTATCACAGGCTCCCAGTCTCTTACCTCAGGCTGAAGGGTTTTTATATCCGCAGTTTTTATATAAGGAGGGTTTGAGATAATTAAGTCAAAAGTTAGAAGTGAGAACTGAGAAGTAAGAAATTTTTTTATTGGTTCAAACAAATCGCCCTTTAGAAAGGTTACATTATTCATGTAATTCAGTCTTGCATTTTCTTTTGCATACATAACCGCAACCTCTGATATATCAGCGCCGTAAACTTGAGCGTCAGGAAATGCCTTTGCAATGGCAAGAGCCAGACAACCGCTACCAGTGCAAAGGTCTAAGATATTCAGTGATGAGTGATGAGTGATGAGTGATGAGTTTTTGTCTTCATAACTTTTCACTTTTAACTTTTCACTTTTAACTGTCTTTACAGCCTGTTCTGCCATAAGCTCGGTCTCAGGTCTTGGGATTAAAACTCCCTGACCTACCAGTATTCTTAAGCCCAGAAATTCCTCATAGCCAAGGACATACTGAAGCGGTTCACGGCTGACTCTCCTTTTTAGCATTTCTTCAATGATGCTCAACTGTTCTTCATTACATTCAGAATTGTCTCTGTATATTTCAACATCAGAGATATTCAGCCCTTCTTTTATCAAAGCCTTTGCCTCCTTTTGGGCATATTCCACCCCATGACATTTAAGGGTCTTTGTAACTTTATCTAATATATTGAGCGTGTTCATCTTATAAGACCTTGATAGAGGATACATGATACATAAAGTTTTTTAATCTTGTATCTTGAATCCTGCATCTCAGAACGAGTCGTTTCCGACTTGCATCCTTCATTAAATCCCCTTCAGTTTCTCTGTCTGATAATGCGTAATAAGGCTGTCAATAAGTTCATCAAGGTCGCCGTCAATGACCATGCTGAGCTTATGCAGGGTAAGACCAACCCTGTGGTCAGTTACCCTGTTTTGAGGGAAGTTATAAGTCCTTATCTTCTCGCTTCTGTCACCCATGCCTATCTGTGATTTCCTTTCATCAGCCCTTTCTTTATCCTGTTTTTCCGTCTCTATTTCATAAAGCCTCGAACGAAGGACTTTAATCGCCTTTTCCCTATTTTTTATTTGTGAGCGGCTGTCCTGACACTGAACGATTAAGCCTGTTGGAACATGAACAATCCTTACAGCAGAATATGTTGTATTTACTCCTTGCCCGCCGGGGCCTGAGGCACAAAATGTATCAACCCTGAGGTCCTTTTCTTCAACCTTTACATCAACATCCTCTACCTCTGGAAGCACTGCAACTGTTGCAGTGGATGTATGAATCCTGCCGGAAGTCTCTGTAGAAGGAACCCGCTGGACCCGGTGCACGCCGCTTTCATATTTCATGCGGCTGTACGCCCCCTTGCCCTGAATAGATGCAATAACCTCTTTTATTCCGCCAATTCCTGTTGAGTTAATATCTATCATCTCTACCTTCCATCGCCTTGACTCGGCATACTTGGTGTACATTCTAAATAGTTCTGCTGCAAAGAGAGCTGCCTCTTCCCCTCCTGTGCCTGCCCGTATCTCAAGGAAAATATTTTTCTCATCACGAGGGTCCTTTGGAATAAGCATCAACTTCAATTCATCTTCAAGTCGCGGCTTCCTTTCTTTCAGTTCTTCAAGCTCTACCTCAGCAAGCTCTTTTAATCCATCTTCTCCGTCACTGTTTAAAATTTCCTGTGCTTCCTTCATTTCAGAAAGAAGCTTTTTGTATCCCCTAAATTTTCTGACAAGCCCTGAGATTTCTGCCTGCTCTTTGGAATACTTCTGATAGAGAGTAAAGTCAGAAAACACAGAAGGGTCGCTTAAAAGCTTTGTAAGCTTTTCGTATTTCTGTTCAATTGTCTCAAGTTTTTCAAGTAACATTTTATCGCCTTATTATTATATAGAAATAAAAAGAGGAAACTCATTTGCAGTAAAATTGCACGAGTTTCCTCTTTAATCTTAAGCCTATCTACTTCTTTGCGTATTTTTTTCTGAACTTCTCAACCCTGCCTTCTGCATCAACAAGCTTCTGCTTGCCTGTAAAAAACGGGTGGCACTTAGAGCATATGTCTACATGGATTGACAGCTTTGTTGACCTTGTAGTAAAGCTCTCTCCACATGCGCAGACCACCTTCGCCTCTTTATACACAGGATGAATTCCTTCTTTCACTTCACAACCTCCGCTACCTATTTTAAATAGAATAACAAAATTTTGAAAAATTTCCAAATTAGTTTTTATTATATCATGCCACGGTAACTTCTGCTTCCTTAGCCTTTGCTGCTTTTTTCTGAGCAGCTGCCTCAGCAATTTCCATGTAATTAAATGTCCCGGTAATAGCTACAACAGGACACTTAGATGTACAAATACCGCAGCCAATACACTTATTCTGCTCTATGACATGGAGTTTTTTGGGTTCACCAGATGCTGCATTCACAGGGCAGGCCTTTGTGCAGATGCCGCAGCCAATACACTTTTCTGTGACAAATGCCTTTGGTCTCTGTGGTATATAATCCATAATTGAATTTGTAGGGCATTTTACTACACAGAGACTGCAGACCTTGCATTTATCAGGATTAATCCTTGATAGATTATTCTCAACTACCGGTGCGTTATAAGGGCAGACTTTTACACATATACCGCAGGCAATACAGCCTACCTGACAGTTTTTCTTTGTTTCTCCACCTTTGTCCTTTGAATGACACCTTACAAGAACCTCTTTTTTAGCAGGTGAAATCTCAATAACCTTTGTGGGACATGCCTGTGCACATTTTCCGCAGGCTGTGCATTTTGCAGGGTCAACAATAGGGATACTGTCTTCACTCATTGTCATTGCATCAAAAGGGCAAACCCTTACACATGTACTATAGCCAAGGCATCCATAGACACATGCCTTGTCCCCTCCGCCTGCGAGTATAGCAGCCCTGCAATCCTCTATGCCTTCATATTTAAATCTTCTTACAGACTTTGAAAGTCCTCCCTGACAGAATATTCGGACTATGCGCGGCTCTAACTCTTTTGCCTCTTTCCCTGTTATGCGGGCAACCGCTTTTGCCACAGAGGCACCACCGGGGGGACATAAGTTTGGTGCAACATCCGGATTGAGCACTACTGCCTCTGCGTATTGCTGACAGCCTGCAAAACCACAGGCTCCGCAGTGGGCATGGGCAAGGACATCAAGCACCTGCTCAACCCTCGGGTCAACCTGAACTGCAAACTTCTTGGCAGCAAAGGCAAGGCCAACACCAAAGACAGCACTTACCCCTGCTACAAACACTAATGTAAATTTAACAACCTGAGCTAAATCTACATATTCTTTTCCCTCAACCGCTCCACCGACACCGAGCATGGGAAGAGGGATGCAGTCTATTAGCTGAATCAGATCAAATAGTGTTTTTGTAAAGTTTATGTCAAACATAGGTTTTCACGATTCAGGATACACGATACATGATGCACGATTCATAACTTGTGTTTATTATTAAGTTTTTTATCCTGTATCTTGCATCCTGTATCATGTATCTTGGTTTAGAGCGTTATCAACCCTGAGAAACCTGTAAATGCAAGTGCTATAAGACCTGCTACTATAAAGGCTATTGGTAATCCTCTAAATGGTCTTGGCACTTCAGCTAACTCCAGTTTCTCACGAATACTCGCCATTATTATAAGTGCAAGGGCAAAACCCAACCCTGAGCCAAGACCAAAGGCAAGGCTTTCTATAAATGTATAACCTTCTCCTGCATTTATTAAGGGAACCGCAAGTATTATGCAGTTTGTGGTAATTAAGGCAAGATAGATACCAAGTTTGTGATACATTACAGGACTTACCTTCTTCATTATGGTATCTGCTGACTGCACAAGTGCAGCAATAGTTCCAATAAATATAACTATCTTAAGGAATGTTATATCAAGCGGCACCATTATATAAAAGAATATCAGCCAGCTTAACGCTGCACTAATTACCATAACTGAAGTAAAGGTTATGCTCATGCCAACTGAGGTCTCCATCTTCTTTGAAACCCCGAAGAAGATACAAAGCCCCAGGAACCTTGTAAAAACAAAGTTGTTTATCAATGATGCAGATATTACTAACTCAAGAAGTTTATTGAAGTCCATAAGTTTTTCCCATTAAGTGTCAGTGTCTGTTATTATTCACTATTCACTATTTTATCCCGCTCCGGATGCCCCTTTTCCACCAAAGAATCTTATATCAATCCAGTTAAAAAATCCCATGAGTATACCAAAAGCAAAAAATCCCCCAGCAGGCAGTATCATTATCAGCAAAGGCTTGCCTGCTACAATAGGAAACCCGAAGAGAGCGCCCTTTCCAAGAAGCTCCCTAAAGAAGCTGATTATTATCATTGCAAGGAGGAATCCTATTCCCATGCCAATACCATCTGACATTGACGGAACAAATTTGTTTTTGCTTGCAAAGGACTCTGCCCTTGCCAGTATTGAGGCAAAGGCAACTATCAATTGAATATAAAGACCTATCTCTTTATATGCCTCTCTTGCATAAGCTGCCAGTGTCATATCTATAGCACTAACCCATCCTGCTATGACAAGCATATATATTGGTATCCTGATTTTTGGGTTAATAAATTTTCTCAATGCAGAAATGGTTATGTTGACCATTACCTGAACAAATAAAACCGAAATGCCCATTAAGGTGCCATTTTTAAGGCTATTTGTCACAGCAATTGCAGGACAAAGGCTTATAGCCATCCTGAAGAGAATATTCTCCTTAAAGATTCCATTTTTTATTAATTCCCAGTTGGTGCGGTGTTCTCCGTGATTCATCCCTTTACCTCACCTGAAAGCTTATTAATTAACATTTTTATCCCGTTTTTAACGCCATCTTCTGCCACTGCACGAGTTGATATGGTAGCGCCTGATATAGCCTGTATATCGCTCTGTGTCTCTGTTTTTACAACAACAAGATTGTCAACTGTCTTACCTGTAAATTGTTTCAAAAAATAATCCCTCTCTATTTCATCACCTAACCCGGGGGTCTCTTTATGGTCAAGGATACTTATCTTCTTAACCACAAAGTTCTTATCCACAGAGACAAGGATGTTTATGTAACTTGAATAACCTTTTCCAAAGCCCTGAACAATATAGCCTATTTCTTTATTGCCTTTTTTAGCGACAAAATATTCTGCATGTTTATGATGAGGCTCCCATGTCCCCAGCACCTCGATCTTGTCAGCCTCCGGCATCATCTTTTTAAGTGCCAATTCTTTTTCCTGCTTTTGTTTTATAAATATTATTGGTGCTGCCTTTGCATAGACAAGGGCAAGGATTAACCCGCCGATAACATAGATTACTACAAGATTAATAGCTATTTTTACTATATCCTTAGCAGTCATTCTTGCTCCTGCATCACCCCTTGAAAATTCCGTCTTACAATGAACATCCTCTAAACTCATTTCTTCTGTCCCTTTGTTGCACCGAATAAATCTGTTTTTACTCCTCTATCAATCAGGGGTGCAAAGCAGTTCATAAGCAGTATTGCAAACATTACACCCTCAGGATAACCGCCTTTAAGCCTTATCAGCATTGTGATTGCACCGCATCCAATCCCAAAGATTATCTGTCCTTTTCTGATAGTAGGGCAGGTAACATAATCAGTTGCCATAAAGAACGCCCCTAATATAAGACCTCCACTTAGAAGATGTATAATCGGGTCTCCTGTAAAAAGTGCGCCCTTTCCACCAAAAACCCATGCAACTAAAGCTACAGTCCCGAGGAATGAAAAAGGGATATGCCATGTGATATATCCCCTATAAAGAAGAAATGCAGCACCAAGAAGCAAGGCTATTACAGATGTCTCTCCAAGTGAACCTGCCCTGTTACCGATGAGAAGTTGCGTATAAAGGTTAGCCTTATCCCCAAAGACCTCAAGAAGTTTTCCTAATCCTTCTTCTTTTAAGATACCTAATGGCGTGGCAGTTGTCTTTGCATCAAGTGTAGCAAAAACCGCTGTAGGCTCTTTCCATATGGTCATTGCCTTTGGCCATGATATTAATAAAAATGCCCTCCCTATAAGTGCAGGGTTAAAGATGTTATAACCAAGACCACCAAAGAGTTGTTTAGTAATAACAATCGCCATAAAGCTCCCCGCAATCGGGATATAAAATGGCAGGCTTGGAGGGAGGTTCATTCCCAGCAAAAGCCCTGTTAAGAATGCACTGCCATCGCTTAAAGTGATTTTCTTTTTAAGTGATTTTTGAAATATATACTCTGACAAAACTGCGGTTATAACACAGAGTGCTGTAACAAACAATGCCCTTGGTCCGAAGTAATAAAGAGACATAAGAAAGGAAGGCAAAAGGGCAAGATTAACAGTCCACATAATACGGCTAACAGATTCCTCACCCTTAATATGCGGACTGACTGATACAATTAATGGATGTGTTTTCTTTTCAACAGCCAATGCCTAACCTCATGCAAAATCAAAGATTAAAAATCAAAAATAAAAATTGTGGAAGAAAAAAATTTAATAAAAAATTCCTTAATTTTGAATTTTGATATTTTATTTTTAATTTTTTCATTACGGTTTTACCATTAACTTTGCTAATCTTATAAACTGCACCATTGGCCTGTTTGAGGGGCATACATATGCACATGAGCCACATTCAAAACAGTCAAATAAGTTATATTCCTTTGTTCCCTCATAATGTGCCTTTTCCGAAAGGATACTGAGCATTGAGGGGTTAAGACCCATCGGACATACATCTATACAACTTCCACAATGAATACAGGCAAAGTATTCCTCTGAAGGAATATAATCATCTCCTGTAAGAACCAAAATCCCTGATGTGCCTTTCACCATTGGGACATTAAGTCTCCATTGTGCAAATCCCATCATAGGCCCGCCCATTATTATCTTAACCGCTCCATCTGTAAAACCACCGCATTGTTCTATGACATCAGACATAAGAGTTCCTATTTTAACCTTCATATTTTTTGGTTCTTTTATACCCCTGCCAGTAATGCTAATAACCCTCTCTATTAATGGCTTGCCATATCTAACAGCCTCATATATAGCAAAGGCAGTCCCAACATTCTGAACAACAACCCCAACATCCATCGGAAGTCCTCTCGGTGGAACTTCCCTGTTAGTAATTGCCTTTATTAACATCTTCTCAGCGCCCTGCGGGTATTTTACCTTAAGTGGTATGACCTCAATGTTTAACTCCGTAGAGATAACACCCCTCATCTTCTCAATAGCATCAGGTTTGTTATTCTCTATGCCTATATATCCCCTATTTACATCAAGGCTCTTCATAATAATCTTTAGTCCATTGACGACTCCCTCAGCTTGCTCTAACATCAATCTGTGGTCAGCAGTAAGATAGGGTTCACACTCCGCACCATTAAGGATAACCGTGTCTATTGACTTTTCCTTTGGAGGTGAAAGTTTTACACTCGTTGGAAAGGCAGCCCCTCCAAGACCTACTATCCCTGCATCCCTTATAATGGTTTTAATCTCATCAGGGTTTAGATTTAGATAATCAGGGTTTTCTTTTGAGGATATGCCTTCATCTTTCCCGTCACTTTCAATAACTATTGATGGTATCATTTTTCCTGAAGGGTGAGGGAAATCCGCTATAGCTATAACCTTGCCTGATATAGATGAGTGAACAGGTGAAGATACAAAACCCTGCGGAGAACCTATAAGTTGGTATTTCTTAACTAAATCACCTATCCCTACTTCATGTTTTGCAGGGGCTCCGGTGTGCTGACTCAGAGGAATTACCACCCTTTCAGGAATATTAGCCTTTATAATGGGAGTGCTGGCGGTTAATTCCTTTACTTCTTCAGGATGTATTCCCCTTTTAAAAGTAGCTGTTTTAGACATGCATCTCCCCGCAAAATTTTTTATACCAATTAGGCAAAGTCAGGGAAAAAACTGCTTATGAATAACATTTCTCAAATTTTAAAGTCAAGCTTTTTATTCTTTATTTAAATTTTTTTATAGAGAGTTCCTCACATAAAAAACTTGACCTTTATCTTAAATTTATTTACCATTATTAAAACACAATAAGCGAGGGTCAAATTATGGTTAAAGGTTCAATCGTTGCAATAGTCACACCTTTTAAAGATGGTAAAGTTGATGAAAGGGCACTCTGTGATTTAATTGAGTGGCATATATCTCAGGGAACCCAGGGCATAGTACCATGCGGCACCACAGGAGAATCATCTACACTGGATTATGAGGAACACTACAGGGTCATAGAGATAACAGTCAGGGCCGTTAATAAAAGGGTTCCGGTTATTGCAGGCGCAGGGGCAAATTCTACAGATGAGACTATAATAATCACTGAAAAGGCAAAAAAATTGGGTGCAGATGCTGTTTTGCTGGTTACCCCTTATTATAATAAGCCAACACAGGAGGGACTTTATCAGCACTATAAGAAGATAGCAGAGGCAGTTGATATTCCTATTGTTTTATACAATGTTCCAAGCCGTACGGGTGTGAATCTCCTGCCTTCAACCGTTGCAAGACTTTTAGAGGCCAAAAATATAACGGGTATTAAAGAGGCAACCGGTGACATGAAACAGGTAAGCGAATTAATTCGTTTATGCGAAGACAGGATTACTGTTTTGTCAGGTGATGACTTTACAACTCTCACATTACTTGCACTTGGGGGAAAAGGGGTAATATCTGTGTCCGCGAATGTCGCGCCAAAGGATGTTGCCAGTATGTGCAATGCATGGGAGGTGGGAAATTTAGAAGAGGCACGGAGACTCCATTTTAAGCTTGAGCCATTAAACCATGTTATGTTTATAGAAACAAACCCTATTCCTGTGAAGACAGCCTTAAACATGATGGGAAGGATTCAGGAGGAGTTCAGACTTCCCATCTGTTCCATGAACGACACAAATAAGGAGAAATTAAGAAAAACCCTTATGAATTATGGGATTAGTCTAAGAAGCTAAATTATTCCTTGAAAATAATATGTCTTTTCTGTTATAAAAGTAAAAAGGGCAAAATGCCTACCTTGTACGTTAGAGGTGGAAAAAACTTGATCCGTTACTTATTTAAGTTAGGGAGCCTGAGTATGGTAAGTGTGAGCGCCCCGATGTTTCGGGAGAGAAAGCCTAATCTTACCTTCAAGGCACCCCCTTATAAAAACAGGGATTCAAGGTTTCCATCTACACGGCAAGGTGGGTTTTATATCCCTGCATTAACAACGGGGATATTTTTAATTTTTCTGGCATTGACAGTTCACCCCGTTAGAAAGGTTTTCTATTTGGGCAATTCTGTTTTTTCTAACGGGGTAAAGATTTTTCGGGGAAGGATAAATATAGATATACCAATTGGACTTAACAAACCCATAAATAATATATTTTTCTTACAATATCAAGAAAGTTTCTCACAGGGTTTGCCCTATAAAGTATAGGGAATATCAAAAAGTTATCTTACTCCCCATCTAAGAATCCACCTGTCATAGATGCCATTCAAAGGAAGTGGGTAATCCCCACCAGATTAAGACTTTTCAGTACATTTTGCCCCTAATAAACAGAACTGGAGGGACCAAAGGGAATGACTCAGGGCGAGCTCCAGAGGAGGAGGTTATTATCATGATGGATTATCTATACATTCCTATAGTGTTGCTAATAGGGTTGCTCGTTGGTTATG
Organism: Nitrospirota bacterium; assembly: GCA_016208965.1. Classification (GTDB taxonomy): domain Bacteria; phylum Nitrospirota; class Thermodesulfovibrionia; order UBA6902; family DSMQ01; genus JACQXB01. The sequence goes on along the minus strand of JACQXB010000012.1, from coordinate 39,418 downwards.
CAATATCTATCGGCTATTATAGGAAAGGACAGGGCAAAAAACTCAAAGAAAACGAACAAAAGGCACAGAAACGCTTAGAAGAGGCTCTGGAGAAGGCAGAAACAATTAAGAAAGTGGCTGCGCTTGAAGCCAAGGATAAAATTTTCCATTCCAAAACAGAGGTTGAAAGGGAATTAAAAGAGCGCCGCGCAGAACTTAACCAGCTTGACAAAAGGCTCCATCAAAGAGAAGAGGTGCTTGATAGAAAACTTGAACACCTTGAGAGAAAAGAGAGCGACCTTAACCGCCGGGAAAGAGAAATTACTAACAAGGAAAGAAATCTGACTGAAAAAGGGGAGCGATATGACGGACTAATCAAGGAACAGACTACCTTACTTGAACGTGTCTCAGGTATGCGCGCAGAAGAGGCTAAAAAGGAACTACTTACAAAGGTTGCTGAAGAGTCTAAATTCGAGGCACTCAAGATAGCAAAAAAGATAGAAGATGAGGTAATGGATACTTCTGACAAAAAGGCTAAAGAGATACTGGGTATTGCCATTCAGAGATATGCCAGTGAGTATGTTGGAGACACTGCGGTATCAGCAGTCACCCTGCCAAGTGATGAAATGAAAGGTAGAATAATTGGAAGGGAGGGCAGAAATATCAGGGCACTTGAGGCTGAAACAGGCGTTGAATTCATAATAGATGATACCCCTGAGAGTGTCCTCATTTCAAGTTTTGACCCTATTCGTAGAGAGATAGCACGGCTATCTTTGGGGCGCCTTATAGCAGATGGCAGGATCCACCCTGCGAGGATTGAGGAGGTTGTAGGAAAGACCCGCAGGGAAGTGGAAACAACGATTAAGGAAGAAGGGGAAAGGGCGGTATTTGAACTTGGATTACATGGTATACATCCTGAGCTTGTAAAACTAATCGGAAGGCTCCATTTCAGGACATCCTATGCACAGAATGTCTTGCAACATTCAACAGAGGTAGCATACTTAGCTGGTATTATGGCAGGAGAGCTCAGGGTTGACATAAAACTCGCAAAAAGGGCAGGGATTCTGCATGACATAGGTAAGGCGGTTGACCATGAGATTGAAGGCTCACATCAGGCAATAGGCGCAAGCCTTGCAAAAAAATATGGGGAAAACACTAAAATTGTCAATGCGATTGAGGCCCATCACGGAGAGGGAAACACAATAACCGTAGAGGCATCTCTGGTGGCTGCAGCTGATGCCCTATCAGCTGGTAGACCTGGAGTAAGAAAAGAGAATATTGAAAGTTATCTCAAGAGAATTGAAAAATTAGAAGAGATTGCCACATCCTTTAATGGTGTAGAGAAGTGTTATGCTATTCAGGCAGGAAGGGAAATAAGAATTATTGTAAAGCCTGAAGCAGTAAGTGACGAGGTCTGTGCCCAGATAGCGAGGGAACTGGCAAAAAAGGTTGAAGAACAACTTACATATCCTGGGCAGATAAAGGTTACAGTTGTAAGGGAATCAAGGTATATTGAGTATGCTAAATAAAAAAACAATACACGATACAAGATGCAGGATATTTAAAACAGAATATATTTTAAAATTATTCCCGAATAGTCGGGACAAAATTAGCATTTTAAATTTGAAATGCTAATTGTTAATTTTACAATTTGCAATGCTCTGTATCTTATATCCTGTCCCGACTTATTCGGGATGAATCTTGAATCATGAAAGTATTATTCATAGGAGACATTGTAGGTAGGGCGGGCAGGAGCACCCTAAAAGAGGGGCTCCCTAAGATAACAGAAAGGGTAAAGACAGACTTTATAGTAGCGAATGCAGAAAATGCCGCAGGTGGTGTTGGTATTACAGAGGATATAGCAAAGGAGTTATTCTCTATGGGTATTGATGTCCTTACATCAGGAAACCACATATGGGATAAAAAAGAGGCTATCCAATACATTACACGAGAAAACAGGCTATTAAGACCGGCGAATTATCCCGAGGGCGTCCCTGGATATGGAAGCTTTGTCACAAAAATTAGCAGTGGAGAAAAGATAGCTGTCCTCAATGTCTCTGGAAGGGTATTTATGGGTCAGATGGATTGCCCATTCCAGGTTGCAAAGAGAGAGGTCGCAAAACTTAAGACAGAAACTAATATAATCATAATTGACTTTCATGGGGAGGCTACCTCTGAGAAATCAGCATTCGGCTGGCTTTTTGATGGAGAGGTCACTGCCGTAATAGGAACGCACACCCATGTTCAGACAGCAGATGAAAAGATATTGCCAAAGGGAACTGCCTTCATAACAGATGTTGGCATGACAGGTCCGGTGGATTCAGTTATAGGTGTAATAAAAGAACAAGTAATAGAGAGATTTCTTACACACATGCCTAAACGTTTTGAGCCTGCAAAAGGACCTGCTATGCTTTCTGCTGTTGTGATTGATATAGATTCAAAGACAGGACGCGCAAATGGTATCCAACGATTGCAATTGGGATTTTCTTGACTATAGAGAGTAGAGAGAAAAACTATTTGTATTCTCTCTACTCTCTACTTGGTATGAACCGTTCTGGTTCATACCTTGCTCATCTCTACTTTTAGTTATTAATTACCTTACTGCGGATTTAAGTGTCTTGCCCGCTCGGAACTTTGGAACCTTTGCAGCGGGAATCTTAATCTCCTCGCCTGTTCGTGGATTACGCCCTTTCCTTGCTTTTCTCTTTGATACAGAAAAAGTACCAAAACCAACAAGGGTTACCCTTTCACCCTTTTTAAGTGCCTTCTTGATCCCGTTAATAACAGAATCAACAGCTTTAGCAGCAGCTGCTTTTGAAATTTTAGCGCCTTCTGCCACTGCATCAATAAGTTCTGCCTTTGTCATAACGATTCTCCTTTCTTTTGAGGGTTTATATTAAAAAAATAAGTTAATTGTGAAAAAGATACAGCACGGATTCGGATTTGTCAATACTTTTGTTTGACCGTAAAAAATTTATAATTATTAGCAAAAGCCATACTAATACAAACGCAGGGTGGTTCATTATCTAAGTCATTATCTAAGGATTTCTATATACTGTAATGCCTCTTTGCGCTTTTTATCATCCTTACTCTTCCCAAACACTACCCTAAAGTACTCAACCGCCTTTTCCTTATTACCTACCCTATGGTAAGCATTGGCAAGTTCCCAGTGTGCCTCTATATAATCAGGGGCAATTGCAATTACCTTTTTAAATTCTTCTATTGCAGCGTCATCTTTACCCAATTTCACATGCACAAGCCCGAGGATATAAATCGCTTGCGGGTTGTCTGGTCCCCTGAGAAGTGCATTCTTAATCGCATTCCGAGCATTTATGTAGTCACCGATTTTGTAAAAGGCATACCCCATGTTTGAATATGCTACATCAGGAGTAATATAAATGGGATTTTCTAATGCCATCCTGAAATAATTAATTGCCTCATCCCAGTTCTCCATCTTTGTGTATGTTATACCGAGATTATTCATGGCTTCTGAGTAGTTAGGGTCTATGGCTATGGCCCTCTTATAATAAGAAATAGCCTCGTCATATTTCTCAAATTCTGTGCTGACCAATCCGAGGGCATTCATGGAATTTTTATCTTCAGGATCTAATTTAATAGCCTTCTGAAACTCTATAAAGGCATCATTGAGTCTTTGCTCGGCTAAATAAGAGATACCGAGTTTATAATGGACTTCTGCATTTCTCACATCCTCAATATCAGACGTTGTAACACATGCTACGAGTAAGACACAGCAAATAGTGAATAGCCCGCCCCGCTTCGCGGAGCGAGGCCGGGGTGAATAGTGAATAGTTTTTGTCATCCTCATAAAACCTTATCAGAAACCTTTGTAGAATTCAAGAGCTTGTTGAAAAGCTGTAACAGCAAAGTGAAAATGTCTGGTTTGAGAAGCGCTAAACAGAAAAGTTTACACTACCCCAAGATGAGCAAAAAACCATTTCTATCCAATTTGAGCTATAATAATTAGCATTGGAAGGCTTTCATGTTAAAGACTGTCTTTTTAAATCTTTCGCTTAATAAAAAACTCATTATAATAAAACTTATAGTCTCTATTAAGAGACTTATATTTATACACGAGGGAGGTGATTATTATGAATAAGGTAATAGCCATTATAGTATCACTCCTCTTCGTCTTTTCAGTGGCAGGACTTTCTTTTGCAGTAGAGCAGAAGGCAGCCCCAGCTCCAGCAGAGAAGAAAGAGGCAGCCCCAGCCAAAGCTGAGGAGAAGAAGGCACCTGCAAAGGTACAGCAGGTCACAGGTGAAGTCACTGCAGTGGATGTAAAAGCCAACACCCTTGCTGTAAAAGGTAAAAAGGGTGATGTCATGTTTTCCGTAGATGACAAGACCACTGTGACAGTCGGCAAGGAGAAAAAGACCTTAGCTGATGTCAAGGTCGGAGCAAAGGTGACCGTGAAGTATGTAGAGATGGATGGCAAGAATGTAGCAAAGTCCATTGCTATAGCGGAAGCCAAATAGGAGAAAGCAAAAGCTGCTGAACCTGCGGCACCGGCAAAGCCGGCAACCCCTGCAGTTCCAGCAAAACCAGCTGCACCAGCAGCTCCAGCAAAGAAGTAGTTTCTAAAAAGAATAGGGGGCAAAGATTCGTGCCCCCTATTCTTTTTATTTTTACCACCCTGTAGTTGTTGCCAAATATAACGCTTTCATGCTAAATTGAAATACTGAAAAAATGATAAATTTAATCAAAAAATTTCCTGACGCATCTATTCTTGTTATTGGCGACCTTATGGTAGACAGGTATATTATGGGTAAAGTAAGGAGGATATCACCTGAGGCACCTGTTCCTGTTGTAGAGACAACTGAGGAAAACCTGCTTTTAGGGGGAGCCGCAAATGTAGTTAATAACATCTTGTCATTGGGTGGTAGGGTTTTTGTTGCAGGGACAGTTGGCAGAGATGAGATGGGTAGGGTCTTAATCCACGAACTCAGAGAAAGAGGGGTAAATACAGAAGGAATCATTGTTGAAAAAGATAGACCCACTACAGTAAAAACCCGCATTATTGCACACAATCAGCAGGTGGTTCGCTTTGATAAAGAAATTAAATCCGATATTAGCCCGTCAACCCAGTCGTTCATCCTTGAATATATCAAGGATTGTCTGCCTGAGATAAAAGCCATAATATTATCTGATTATTGCAAAGGTGTAATAACACAAGAACTGATAAAGGGACTTATTGAAATTGCAAAACCAAATGGCATCTTCATTGCGGTTGACCCTAAGATAGGGCACTTTGATTATTATAAAGGAGTCAGCTTTATAACCCCAAACATTAATGAGGCGTCTTTTGGTTCAGGTATTGAGATAACAGATGAAGAAACACTTAATATGGCAGGAGAAACTTTACTTAAAAAGCTTAAATGTGAGGCTGTATTGATAACCCGTGGTGAAGGTGGAATGAGTCTTTTTGAAGGAAGCGGAAAAGTAACTCATATACCAACCTTTGCAAGGAAGGTATACGATGTAACCGGTGCAGGAGACACTGTCATTGCAACATTCACACTGTGTTATTCAGCAGGTGCAAATATGAAAGAGTCTGCAATATTTGCCAACCATGCAGCAGGTATAGTTGTAGGAGAGCTTGGCACAGCTGTAGTAACGGCAAAGGATATTATACGGAGTATTAACTCTTTCGCCTCGGCGAATCATACGAGTCTGAAACAAAAGAAATGAGACTATCAAAAAGAGCAACCTCAATCAAACCTTCCCCAACACTTGCAATTGATGCAAAGGCAAAAGCCCTCAGGGCTAAGGGTGTAGATGTTATTAATTTTGGCGTAGGGGAACCTGACTTTGATACACCGGATAACATCAAAGAGGCAGCGATAAGGGCTATTAAAGACGGTTTTACGAAGTACACACCTGTTGGAGGCATTGATGAGCTAAAGGAAGCTGTTGTTGAGAAATTCAAAAAAGACAATAACCTTACATATGAAAAAAATGAAATCATTATCTCCTGTGGTGCAAAACACAGTCTTTACAATATCGCTGAGGCGCTATTTGATTTAGGCGATGAGGTTATAATACCTGCGCCGTACTGGGTCTCCTATCCTGATCAGGTGTTACTGAATGATGCTACGCCTGTTATAGTGAAGACAGATGAGAAGGACTCATTTAAGATAACCCCTGCCCTACTCAAAGCTAACACATCAAAAAATACAAAGGCACTAATTTTAAATAGCCCCTCAAACCCCACAGGATGTGCCTATGATAGAAGAACCCTTGAGGAAATAGCAGAGATTGCAATAGCGCATGATTTTTATGTTATCTCTGATGAGATTTATGAAAAACTCCTCTACGACAGATTCAGGCATGTGAGTATAGCCTCTCTAAGCAATGAAATAAAACAGAGGACAATAGTGGTAAACGGGCTTTCAAAATCCCATGCTATGACGGGCTGGAGGATTGGCTTTGCTGCAGGACCAAAAGATATTATAAGTGCCATGACCAACATCCAGAGCCAATCCACATCAAACCCAACATCTATTGCACAAAAGGCTGCGGTGGAGGCGCTTACAGGTAAGCAGGATTTTGTCCCATGGATGGTCTCGGAATTTGATAAGCGAAGGGTATATATGATTGAGCGTCTTAACAAGATAAAAGGGATAACCTGCCTGAAACCCGTAGGGGCATTTTATGCCTTCCCTAATGTATCGTCTTACTATGATAAGACTTTTAACGATAAGCCAATAAACTCATCCTTTGATTTAGCTTCTTATCTTCTTGAAGAGGCAAAGGTGGCTTTAGTTTCAGGTGGAGCATTTGGAGATGATAGATATATAAGGCTTTCCTATGCAACATCTATGGAAAATATTAAAACCGGGCTTGACAGGATTGAGAATGCCCTATCAAATCTCAGATGATTATTGAGATAAAAAGACTAAAAGATTATAATAATTAAAGGTAATAAAGTGCTTAAGCAGATGAGAATAGAAGGGTTACTGTTTGATCCGAGGAGCAGTATGTATATACTCCTCTTAAAGGAGGTCAACGGTACAGATACCCTCCCTATATGGATAGGCAAACCAGAGGCAGATTCAATAGCCCTCGCCCTCGGCAATATTGCTACCCCAAGGCCACTCACACATGACCTGATTAAAAATGTACTTAGCGGGCTAAAGATGAAGGTAGCAAAGATTGTGGTCACGGAGCTTGTTGATAATACATATTATGCTACGATCTATGTCGATAAAGGGGGAACAGAGATTTCCATTGACTCAAGGCCCTCTGATGCAATTGCTGTGGCTGTAAGGACGAATGCGCCGATCTTTGTAGAAGAGAAGGTTATAGAGCGAAGAAATAGCGATGAACTTGAGGAGTGGTTGAAAAACCTAAAACCCGAGGATTTTGGGAACGTCATGTAGCAATGTTAACAAGGACAGAGGGGATTGTCCTCAAGACACAAAGATATGGAGAGGCTGATTTAATAGTAACCTATTTTACGCTTAACAAAGGAATAATCAAGGCATTTGTAAAAAGCCCCCGAAAGACAAAAAGCAGATTTGGAAGCAGCCTTGAACCTCTTACTCATGCACGGATTTCCCTCATTGGAAAAGAACAGTCAATGCCTAAGATTACCCAATCTGATATCATTAATTCATTCCACTGTTTAAGAGAAAATCTCCATGTTTTTACCAATACATCAAAACTCATAGAAATATTGCTCTCCCTTACCCCTGAGGGCATACCTAATAATAGGCTTTTTTCGTTTCTATTTAATACCCTGAACATTATTGGCTCCTTAGAACAAAAACAAAAGGATACCTTATATTTAATCTTACAGATTCGTTTGCTTGTTCTCCTGGGTTATGCCCCACGTCTTGAGGGATGCGGTAAGTGTGGAAAGAGGAGCCTTGATTTCTATCAGGGTTCAGGAACACCTTTATGCCCGAGATGTGCGATAACCCCAGTTACAAGAAGGGAACAACCAATAAAACTAACACACAGGATTGTAAATTTTTACTCACATTGCATTAAATGGCCTATCTATATTGTAACTCGCCTCAAGCCTTCTCAGGAGACAATCGCTGGACTTTCCCTTATACTTGAGAGACACTTAGAACATCTGCTTAACAAAAGGCTCCATACTACTGCGTTCCCTACCTTTTCTTAATTTTTTTCTAAAAATCAGTTAACGATGTTATGAGTGCAATCAAGTAAGAAAGTGTTATGAAAGAAAAATGTAAGGAAAAAGAAATTTTTGAAGGGAGAGGGTATTGAAGATTTAATTAGGGAGAAAGAAATCGGCATAGATATCCTCTTATCCTCTGTTTGTCAATCATTTCCTCTTTATGTCATAATAAGATTATGAAGAAGATAATTAAAATATCCATTTCAATTTTTTCAATCTTTCTTTTTTACTCATGCTCTACTGTAGGCAGGACAGAGAAAATTGAGGAATTCCAGCCTTCAAAAGAGGCTTATTATCATTATATTCTCGGGGTTGAGGAGGAGATCGCCCATGATTGGGAAAAGGCTTTAACCCGCTATATGGATGCCCTAAAAGAGGACCCCGAATCTCCCTACCTTAAGACACATATAGGCCGTCTATTTTTAAGAACTGGGAAGGTGGCAGACTCAATTCAGATGGCAGAATCAGCAAACAAGAGCGCGCCTGATTATGTCCCTGCCTTGTTTCTACTCGGGGAGCTTTATAACAGTCAAAAAAAATTTGAGAAAGCAAGAGATATGTATGAAAAAATAATAAAAATAAATCCTAAAAACACGATGGCATACATATATCTTGGCACCCTTTATGCAATTGATAAAAAATACGATGAAACAATTAAAACATTTAGAGATGTATTAACTATAGACCCTGCTAATGTAATGGCACGATATTATCTCGGCAATATTTACGTAGAGGCAAAGAAATACGATGAGGCTGTCAGGATACTTGAAGAGACTATAGGATTAGGAGTGAGTTATGATGCTGTTTATATTTTATTGGGTTTTACTTATGAAACCACAGGAGATTTAGACAAGGCGGTACAGAATTATGAAAAGGCAGTAGAGCTGAACCCTCATAACTTAGAGATTAAAGAAAGACTTGCTAAGATATACATCAAACAAAAATCCTTAGACAAGGCATTGGAGCAGTTAGAAGGGATAATTAAAAAACAACCTGACAATATGCAGATTCATTTGATTATGGCACGGCTTTACATAGATAGCAAGCAATACGAAAAGGTAATAGAAGAACTAAACCTTCTTATCACTGCAGACCCCCAAAATATCACCGCACGGTATCTTCTGGGAAGTGTGCTCAGTGAATTAAGAAAATATGAAGAGGCTATAGAACAGTTCAAGGTAATTGTAGATGTTAACCCTAATGATATCATGGTTCTCTTTCATTTAGCCTATTTATACGGTAAGACAAAAAAAACCGAAGAGGCAAAAAAGTTATATGAGAAGATCCTAACCTTTGAAACCCAGAAGCCTGAAGTATATCTATATCTTGGGGTCTCTTATATTCAACTTGAAGAGTACACAAAGGCAGAAGAGATACTCAAAAAGGGCATTACAATAGCACCCGAGGATGATGAAATAAATTTTCAGCTTGCAGTGGTATACGAAAAGATAAATAAAATTGATGAAATGTTCTCCCAACTTAAAAAGACTCTCCTGATTAACCCAGAGCATGTTGATGCCCTTAATTACCTTGGGTACACATATGCTGATAAAGGAATAAACATGGATGAGGCAATGGAGCTTATAAAAAAGGCAATAGAATTACAACCTGACAGTGGTTATATACGGGACAGTCTTGGATGGGTATATTTCAAAAAAGGCCTTTATGAGGATGCCTTACGGGAGATCAAAAAGGCGATAGAATTCACAGGAGACGACCCTGTTATATTTGAGCACTTAGGCGATATCTATATGAAAATGAGTAACAAAAAAGAGGCGCTGGACGCTTGGGAGAAATCCCTCAAATTCCACGAAAGAGAAAAGGGACTTAAGGAGAGGATTGAAAAGAAAATTCAAGATTTAAAGTTACAGAATCAAGAGCAACAATGAAAACCTCGTCACTCGTCACTAAGCCTGCCCTGAGCCTGACGAAGGGTCACTCATCACTGTCTTTAAAGGCTCCTGCAAAAATAAATTGGTTCTTATGTGTCCTCGGTCTGCGAGACGACGGCTTTCATGAGATTCAGAGCCTTATCCAGAAGATTACCCTTTATGACACTTTAACATTTAAAAGTGCCGGGGATTTATCACTGACAACATCCCGAGGCATCGGGGCTATTCCAACAGAGCAAAACCTTGTCTATAAGGCCGCCATGCTTTTAAAGAAAGAATGCGGGGTAAAACGAGGAGCGCATATAAATATGGAGAAACATATCCCCATGTGTGCAGGGCTTGGTGGAGGCAGTAGTGATGCAGCAGCAACTATTATTGGACTTAATAAGTTATGGGGGCTTAATCTATCAAGGGCAAATACCCATGCCATTGCCCAAAAATTAGGCTCTGATGTCCCGTTCTTTCTTAATGGTTCTTTTGCATTTGTGGAAGGCAGGGGTGAGAAGATAACCAAACTTAAAACACTTACATCTTTTAATATCCTTCTTGTAAAACCTATGGCAGAAATATCAACAGCCTGGGCGTATAAAAATCTGCCTGTTCACTTTCATAGCACAAGGTTGACAAAAAGCAATCAAGAGGTTGATAATATTAAACTCTCTATCGATTTCTTAACAGCCAGCAATCTTTCAAATGACCTTGAGGCTGTTGCTATAAAAAGGTTCCCGGTGATTGCTGATATAAAAAATAGACTTGTTGAGGAAGGTGCTATATTCTCTATGATGAGTGGCAGCGGGCCTACTGTATTTGGGGTATTTAACTCTGAGATAGAGGCATCTAAGGCATCCCTTGCCTTTAATGGTCTCTGGACAGCGGTTGTGCAGACGATAACAAAAGAAGATTAAAAATCAAAATGCAAAAATCAAAATTAAGGAAATTATTTAAATTAAATTTTCTTCCATAATTTTGTCCCGACTGTTCGGGATAATTTTTAAACTTTACATTTTTACGATGGGGCGTCGACAAACGGCAAGTCAGGAGACTTTGGATCTCCCATCTGGAGGTTCGAATCCTCCCGCCCCAGCTGAATTTTGCACTGCAAAATTCAGAGTGAACAGTAAAAAAGAGAGAAGATGCGAGGTTGTGAAGGTAAGAAGATAAGAATTTCTCAACTTCCCATCTTCTATACTAAATGAAGGAGATAACATGCCAGAGGGTATTAAATTATTTTCAGGAAATGCAAATAAGGCATTAGCTAAAGAGATAGCTGATTACATGGGCATCCCTCTCGGTGATGCTACAGTGTCTACCTTTGCCGATGGCGAGATAATGGTACAGGTGAATGAGAATGTGAGAGGGACAGATGTTTTCCTTGTGCAGCCAACATGTAACCCTGTAAACCATAATATAATGGAATTATTTCTATTGTTAGATGCACTTAAGAGGGCTTCAGCAAGGAGAATTACAGCGGTTATCCCTTATTATGGTTATGCCCGACAGGATAGGAAGGTTCTGCCGAGGGTTCCTATCTCGGCAAAGTTAGTAGCTGATTTAATAACAGTAGCAGGAGCAAATAGGGTGCTTACTATAGACTTACATGTAGGACAGATCCAGGGATTCTTCGATATCCCTGTGGATCATCTTTATGCAACCCCTGTATTCATTGAGTATATGAGAGAAAAATACTCTGATAAGGCGGTTATTGTTTCACCTGATGCAGGTGGTGTTGAAAGGGCAAGGGCATTTGCCAAAAGACTTAATGCTTCGCTGGCTATTATAGATAAACGGAGGGAAGGAGCAGCTGTATCACAGGTGATGAATGTCATAGGTGATGTAAAAGGAAAAAACGCAATACTCCTTGATGACATGATAGACACCGCAGGCACTATTACTCAGGCGGTATCCGCAATTAAAGAAAAAGGCGCAAGACGCATAATTGCAGCATGCACCCATGCAGTGCTTTCTGGTCCTGCGATTGAGAGGATTAACAAGTCAGATATTGAAGATGTAATTGTAACTAATACCATTCCGGTAGAGGATAAACAAAAGAAGTGTAAAAAACTTACTGTCCTTTCGGTCTCACCACTTTTAGGTGAGGCAATAAAGCGGATTCACGAGGAATCTTCAGTAAGTTCATTATTTGTGTAAGTAGCAAGTAAAGAGTAGCGAGTAGCGAGAAAAACCTCTCTGCTTTCTACTTGCTACTATATACTTTTATGTAGGAGGTTTAACATATGGAACAGGTTACACTTAAAGCAGAGAAAAGAATGGAAGCAGGGAAAGGAGTTGCGAGGACACTCAGAAGACAGGAAATGCTTCCCGCGGTCCTTTATGGTGGTGGAAGTTCAATACCAATAAGAGTCCATCTGAAAGACATTGATAAACTAATGTCTTCACAAGCCACAGAGCATGCATTAATTTCAATGGAACTAATAGATGAGAATGCTAAAAAGACCAATCACTGGGTACTTGTTAAGGATTATCAGGTAGACCCTATAAATGATGATCCTTTGCATATTGACTTCATAGAGATATCACTGGAGAAAAAAATTAAGGTAACAGTGCCTATAGCGATAACAAAAGAGCCTGCAGGTGTGAAAAAGGGTGGAATAATGCAACAACTAATGAGAGAGGTTCAGGTAGAATGCCTTCCTACAGAGATACCTGAAAGGATAGAGGTTAATGCTGAAGCATTAGAGATAGGCCACTCCCTACATGTAAGCGATTTTATCCTAAAAGAAGGGTTAAAAATATTAACTGACCCTCAAGCTGTTGTCCTGACTGTTACTGCCCCTCTGGCAGAAGAGGTTGCACCTGCTGAGGCAGTAGTAGCAGAACCCGAGCTTGTAAAGAAAACAAAGGCTAAGGAAAAGGAAGAAGAGATAGCAACAGAGAAAGAAAAGCCCAAGAAAGAGCAGAAGGAGCAAAAAACACAGAAAGAGAAAGGTTAGCTTTCAGTGTTTAGTTTTTACTATTCACTATTCACTGTCGTTATGTGGCTTATAATCGGTCTTGGAAATCCGGGGATGTCTTATTCAAAAGCAAGGCACAACCTTGGCTTTATGGTTCTCGATGCCATCTCCTTTAGATTCTCCATCCCTATAGATAAAAAGGCAAAAAACTATATCTATGGAAAGGGCTCTATAGAGGGGAAAGATGTAATCCTTGCAAAACCGATTACATTCATGAACAGAAGTGGGCTTGCAGTCAAGGATGCTATCCGAAAATACTCAGATATAGATAATGTGATGGTTATACATGATGACCTTGATCTGGATATAGGTGTTCTCAGGATCAAAAAAGGTGGCTCCTCGGGTGGACATAAGGGGGTAGATTCCGTTATAGAAATTATAGGTTCAGGAGACTTTATAAGGCTTAAACTCGGGATAGGCCGCTCCAAGTCTCTACCAGCAGAAGAATATGTGTTAAAAAACTTTAGCAAGGCAGAAGAGCCATTGATTAAGAACTGCATAGAAAATGCAGGTGATGCAGTAGCGGTAATCATTGATAAAGGAACCCCTTATGCTCAGAACAAGTTTCATAGAAAACTTTAATGGGAGCTTTAATAATTTAGATAGAATTTTTATAGAGATTATCCTATAATGTAATCACTATGCTTATCCTAAGCCTTTTTTTATCGATATTATTTATTCCTTCTATTGCAGATGCCTGGGGACCAATTACTCATGTCTACCTTGGCAATCAGGTGCTGGAGCTTGGCTCTACTATTGTCCCTGCTGGCATATACGCACTTTTAAGGAAATTCAAGAGAGACTTCCTATACGGAAATTTAAGTGCTGATATAATTCTTGGCAGGAAATTTCAGGTTCATGAGAAAAACTCTCACAACTGGGATATTGCATGGAGATTACTGGAAATCGCAAAGACAAACCCGCAGAAGGCATTTGCCTATGGGTACCTTACACATCTATCAGCCGATACAGTGGTGCATAACATTAATAGAGCCAAACTTCCTTTCAAACACTCCCTCCTTGAGGTTAAGGCAGACAGTGTAGTCAATAAAGAATATGGCAATATGCTCGGAGCTATTGATAAGACCACACAGAAGAAAAACGATATATTCATGGGAAACATACTTGAAAGCGTATTTTTCTCTTTTAAAACCAATAAGAGGATATTTAAAGGGCTTCTTCTTTTATCAAGACTGCATAACTATAGCCCTGTATCTAATTTTATTTATCAGAGATTTCCTTATGAAATACCTGTTGTAGATATTTATAAGTTCCAACAGGAATCCCTTAACAGGATATTTGAATTATTGAGAAATGGCAAAGATTCAAAAGTCCTGAAAGAGCATCCATTAGGAAGACATCGGAGCTGCCATGGAAGACAAAGAAGTAAAATCTATACTTGAGGCACTCTTTTTTATTTCAGGTGAACCCCTCACAGTAGAGACTTTAAAGAACATATTGGAAATTGATAAAAGGGAGATATGGAGGTTGATCGGGGAACTTATCAAAGAGTATCAGTTAAAAAATGGCGGGGTCTTTATAGCTGAGATAGCAGGAGGGTATCAGATGGTTACGAACCCGGGCTGCGGGGCATGGGTAAAAAAACTTCTAAGCACCGCGCTCCCTACAAGGCTATCACAACAGGCACTTGAGACTCTATCAATTGTCGCTTATAAACAACCTATTATCAGGGCTGAGGTTGAAGCAATAAGGGGTGTTAACTCGGACGGACCATTGAGAACCCTTCTTGAAAGGAGGCTTATAAAGATTCTTGGTAGAAAAGAGACCCCGGGCAGACCGCTCATGTATGGGACTACAAAAGAATTTCTTCAATACTTTGGACTTAAAGACCTCGCGGAACTACCAACCCTTAAGGAAATTCAGGAGGTGGAAGGTGTGGAGGTTTAGTTTTATTGTTTTAATCGTCTTGCTATTTTTTGTAAATAATGGCTTTGCTGAAGGTTATAAAGTTGAAAAGGATGTTAAGACATATATAATAAAAAAAGGTGATACCCTCTATAAGATTGCGCAGGATAACAACACCACGGTTAAGGAATTAAAAAATTTGAATAATATTAAGAGAGGGATTATCAAGCCCGGGCAAAGATTGATTATCTCCATAAAAGAAGAAAAACTTTTTACAGAGCATGAAGAAGCAGAGACCTTGATTAATAGTAATCCAAGCGATGAAGGGTTGGAAGGCCTTGATGAAAAGGAGAGGCTTATAATCTTTGCAAAAAAATTCTTAAATATCCCCTATAAATTTGGCGGTTCATCTATCCTTGGTATTGACTGCTCAGCATTTGTCCAAAAGATATTTGCCTTCTTAAGCATCCCGCTTCCAAGAACTGCAAGAGAGCAGTTTAGTATGGGAAATGATGCTCAGAGAGAAGACCTCTCAATCGGAGACCTTGTGTTTTTCACCACTCATGCGTCTTTCCCTTCTCATGTAGGTATTTATATAGGGGACAATATGTTTATCCACGCATCTCAAAAAGAAAACAAGGTTATAATCAGTAATATCCATGAACCTTATTATGTCAAAAGATTTATTGGGGCTAAGAGACTTCTTGAGTCTACGAATGGGATAGGAGAATATTAAATCCTTCTATTAGTTCCATCATAAACTATCTTGCCCATATCACTTATATCATAACCACCAAGGCTAACCACTATATCCCTGAACTCCTTATCTTCTGTGATTATTTTAAGAAGCCCTTCAATCATCTCAGATTCATAGAATTTTTGAGGGATAGCCAAGTCATATCGCTCTTTAGCCACAGGGATAAAATCAAGCCCTAATGCCTTGGAGGCAGCAAGTATCCCAAGCCCTGTATCTGCAATACCTGTCAGCACTGCAGAAGCAACAGTCATATGCGTATATTCCTCTCTTTCATATCCCTTTATTTTTTGGGAGTCAATGCCGAATTCCCTTAAGTGCTTATCCGTAAGAAGCCTTGTCCCTGAGCCAGTCTGTCTGTTTATAAAAGTCACTTCATGCCTTGTTAAATCCTCGAAGCCTTTTATATTTTTGGGATTACCTTTTAAAATATACAGTCCCTGCTGTCTGTAAACAAGATTTACGAGGATAATTTTTTCTTTAATTCCCCCCTTACTAAGGGGGGATACAGAGGGGTTAATCAATCCCCCCTTGCCCTCCTTTGACAAAGGGGGGATGGGGGGATTTTTATCGAATGTTGGAGCAGGAGGATTATTTTTATTAAATAGACGGTTAATAAATGGCACATTATATTCCCCTGTTTCTTCATCAAGCAAATGCATGCCTGCAATGTGCGCCTCACCTCGTTTTAATGCGAACAACCCACCCATTGAACCAACATGGGCTGATGATAAAGAGTACTTTGGATATTTTTTCTTTAAGAAATTTGCAAGTATATCAAGCGTAATGTCGTGGCTACCAATGCAGATTATTGTATTCTTAATCTCATTGCTATGTCTGATTAGCTCTACCTCTACCTCTGTGCCTGCACCAAATCCCTCACTCATTGCAGGGATCCTTAGGATTCCATCTGCTCTTACAAGGCTCATAAGAATTCCCGCGCCTCTGCTTACCGGGCTTGCTATAAAGTTTTCTCCTACCTTTCCTACTTTTACCCTCACAAACTCCTCCATCCCCAAAGAAGATGCAATCTGCCTACTTAACCTTGCCTTTGCCTTTGCCTTTGCCTTTGCCTTTTCCTTTTCTTTAAGTTCAATCCCCTGCCATATATGGATAAGGGGTTTTGCAAATAACTCAAAAGTTATATATGCAGAGACAGGATAACCAGGTATGCCAAGCACAGGCTTATTATTGACCCAGCCGAGAATTAGCGGTTTCCCGGGCCTTATATTTATTCCATGCAGTATCATCTCACCGAGTTCTTTTATTACATGAGGGGTAAAGTCCTTTGTGCCGGCTGAAGAACCTGCAATTATTGCTACCATGTCAGCAGCCTCAAGTGCATCAAGTAATGCCTTTTTAAGTTCTTCAATATTATCACTAACAGAATTAAATCTTACAGGCTCACCGCCCCATTCTGTGACAAGCCCCGAAAGAATTCTTGAGTTATACTCAATAATATCCCCTTTTTTTAATTTTTCCCCCGGCTCTACAATCTCACTTCCTGTTGGGATAATAGCAACACACGGTTTTCTCCTTACATTTACAGTTGTAAGCCCTCCGGCAAGCATCGCACCTATGTCAACAGGTCTTATTTTATGATTCTCAGGAAGGATAAGTTCTGTTGCGACAATATCCTCTCCGATTATCCTTACATTCTGCCATGGAGTAGCAGGTGTGATTATTTCAATATATTCTGAAAATCCCCCCATCCCCCCTTTGTCAAAGGGGGGTAAGGGGGGATTTGTTTTATCTGCTTTAATAGTGTTCACTCCGTTAGAAAAAGAGTCTTGTTTTCTAACGAGGTTCACATCTTCAATCATTATCACTGCATTAAATCCATCAGGCATTGGGTCTCCGGTATTAATATAAACAGCCTGTTCCGGGACATTAAGCTGTTTTGGGTTTCTATCAGAAGCACCAAATGTATCAGCAAATCTTACTACGTATCCATCCATTGCAGAAGAGTGATAAAAAGGAGACGAAAGCCTTGCAAATACCACCTCAGCGGTAATCCTGCTGAGAGAATCTATAACCTTAATGCCCTCTCCTTCAAGTGGTTTGGCTATGCCACTTTCAAGGAGTTTTTTATCCCACCTCTCGCTCGCCTCATTAAGAGGTGTGTTTTCAAGATAAATATCGCGTTTCAATCTTAATGTCCCCCAGAATATAAATTATAACTTAGAGGCGGCTTAGTTGTCATTTCAGACATAAAAGATTACCTGCTTTACCTTGCAGAGGATAAACAATCAGCAACCTCAACACTGAATCAGACTATAAACCCCGTTAGAAGTCTTCATACCGTTACACATACCAAATTTAGAAGGCATAAGAGAAATTCTATGTTAATTTCTGACAGGGTCAATGCCTTGAAATTCTATTATGGGACAATGCTTAAAAAGAGGTTCTTGTATGAGATTAAACGTCCAAGGAAAGACAAAAAACTACCTGTAGTTTTAAGCAAGGAAGAGGTTGCAAAAATCCTCAATGCAGTGGATAATATCAAACACAAAGCCATTTTAATGATTGCCTATTCTTCAGGGTTAAGAGTCAGCGAGGTTGTAAAACTTAAGGCTGAGGACATAGACAGCAAAAGGATGTTGATTCATGTAAAAGGTGCAAAAGGCAGAAAAGATAGGTACACTTTGCTATCTGAAACAGTTCTGGAAACCTTACGGGCATACTGGAGAAAATACAGACCTCAGAAATGGCTGTTTGAAGGAGCGAGAGAAGGAAGATATTTATCGACAAGAACAGCAGACAAGATTTTTGTAAATGCCTGTGAAAAAGCCGGAATCAAAAAAGAAGTTTCGTTTCATACTCTCAGGCACAGTTTTGCAACTCATCTACTTGAAGGAGGCAAAGACCTTAGATATATACAAGAGCTTTTAGGGCATACGCACAGTAAGACGACTGAGATTTATACGCATGTGAGTACTAAGAGTCTCGGAAAAATTGTAAGCCCGATTGATACTTTAAATCTGAATAAAGGGGGTGATAGATGACATTATTTGTCAGGTTAGGAGTTTAACTGGCCTTCGGCCAGAGGTAATATATCCGCAACAGGTGCTGATACACCACCAAATGGGAAGTATATCAGCACTTCATGCTGATACAAATAAGTTAGCGTAAATTGTGGGCAATAAAAAGGGAAAGAGATATAATATAACCATATGAAAAGACCTCAGCTTTATTTGGAAACATCTGTTTGGAATTTTTATTTTGCTGATGATGCTCCTGAAAAGAGAGAAATAACCCTGAGATTTTTTGACAAAGTTAAACAGGATGAATATGAGATATTTATATCTGATGTTGTCATAGAGGAGATAGGCAGAGCTGATGATAATAAAAAACGGTCGATCTTGAACATAATTGCTGAATATGGTCCTACAAGGCTGGTAATCAATGAAGAGGCTGCAGAGCTTGCACAAAAGTATATTTCAGAAGGAGTATTTCCTGCGTCCAAAATTGAGGATGCTATGCACGCTGCGGTTGCAACAGTTTTCGAAGTAGATGCTCTAATCAGTTGGAATTTAAAGCACTTGGCGAATTTAAAGAAAATGGAATTGGTCAACGCAATAAATATGAAAGCCGGATATTTTAAAAGACTGGAGTTGATAACTCCAATGGAGGTGTCTGATGAAGAAGTATGACAAATCCTTAATTGATGTATGGGAGTGGAAAGAGAAGGTCTATCATGATATGAAAGATCTATCAGCCAAAGAGTACATTGAGAGAATCAAGGACGATGCAACAAAAATTCTTAGAAAGGGTCAGATTGAATTAAAGACAATCTCTTTAAAAGAAAAAAAGCAGAAAGTAGCTTGAAAACATTGCCCACAACTTCCGCTAACACGTTGCAAAAGACTAATGTCCAAACCTTTCAGGCTTCTTTTGCAACGGAACCGTTAGCAGACATATGACCAATTTGATATAATGCTTATAGGCAGCAGATTATATGAAATTCAGCGAACTGATTAGATTATTAGAGGAAAATGGATTCAGGCTTGTGAAAGAAAAGGGTTCTATAAGATACTATGGGAAGTCGGGTTGGGATAAATTAATCAGAGTTGATTACCATGGGGCAAAAGAGATTCCTACAGGCACTTGTCACGCAATATTAAAGGCTGCAGGTATAAAGAAAGGAGGGATAAAATGATTGAATTACCATACTCTTTAATAATTGAAGCCACGGAAGAACCAGACTATTTTGGATTTTATTCTCCAGATTTAGAAGGATTTACAGGGATAGGACATTCTGTTGAGGATTGTATCTACAAAGCAAAATGGGGGATGATAGAGCATGTCAATATGTTAAAGGAAATGGGATTACCTATTCCCCCTAAAAATCCAAATCCTAAAGTTATAGTTCAGAACGAAGAAAAATTAGTTGCTGCTTAAAATTGGTCATACGTCTGCTAACAACAGGCTAAAAGGGAAAAATAATCAGCAAATGCTTCGCACTTCTTTTAGCCTTGAACGATACACAAAATGTCGCTTCGCTCCATTTTGTGTATCGGGTGGCGGATGAGCAAGGCTTCAGCCAAATAATTAATGCATTACTCCATGTCAATGTCATTCACCGCTCAGCGCCACTTCGGCTATCATGCGGATGAACGACTGAAGCCCAAATTGCCCCTGCGGGGCACTTCGCTCATCCGCCGCCCGTTATGTGATAATGGGGTGCGTGAAAAAAGACAATAATGAGAGGTGTAATTGTTTGACCGTATTTTGAAAGAGATGCGAGATAAGATTCGCAAGCGGGAATATATCATGTCGATTCACGCTGAGGAAGAAATGGATAATGATTGTTTAACCATCTTTGATGTTGAACGATGTATTCTTACTGGAAAGATTCTGGAACGACAGAAAGATAAAGACACTGCCGAGTGGAAATACCGAATAAATGGAAAATCCCTTTCTGGTGGTGAAGTTGAAGTTGTCGCTAAACTAAGTCCGACAGGCAAGTTGGTTATTATTACTGTTTATGTGCCATAATAGCTTTATGGGAAAAGGAAATGAAATGATTTGTGACAATTGTGGAAAACAAGGTGCGCGTACCCGCAGGATTGCAAGGACCTATGGTAAAGGCAAGGACATCTTGGTCATAGAAAATGTCCCTGTTGTTACCTGTCCACGCTGTGGAGAAAGTTATCTTGAGGCAGAAACACTGCATGAACTTGAGCGCATTAAGTTGCACAAGAAGAATTTTGCTGTTAAGCGTTCAGTTCCTGTTGTTGAATTTGCTTAAAGAAAAAATCCACGCACCCCACTCCGCATAACAACAGGCTTTGCGACGCTCCAATTATTTAGATTAAGATTTGAGGTCGTTCCATGCCGCCCGCTTTATTATCGAGATTAAAATGGAAGGGGCGGACGGCACAGCGCAAAGCCTTAAACGTTATGCGTTGAAGAAATGTCCTAAGAGAGCAATCTTATTTCTGCCTCTTAAATTCCCGTCCTTTCCACAGCATATATATTGCCGGATAAATTAACAGTTCAAGTATTGCTGAAGTAACTACGCCTCCGACCATTGGCGCGGCAATACGTTTCATCACATCAGCGCCTGTGCCATGAGAAAACATTATAGGCATTAACCCTGCAAGTATAATACTTACAGTCATTATCTTTGGCCTTATCCTTTTTACTGCTCCATGCATTATTGCATCCTTAAGGTCAGAACGGTCTCTCATTCTCCCCTCCTTCTTCCACCTCTCATAAGCAAGGTCAAGATAAAGGAGCATGATAACGCCTGTTTCAGCGTCAAGTCCTGCAAGGGCAATAATGCCAACAACAACGGCAATGGATAAATTGTAATTAAGAAAATACAGTAGCCAGAAAGAGCCTATGAGGGAAAAAGGTACAGATAGAAGCACTATCATTGTCTTAACTGTGGACTTTGTATTCAGATATATAAGCACGAGGATGATTAACAGTGTGAGAGGTATTACAAGCTTTAGCCTTTCACGGGTCTTTTCAAAATATTCATACTCTCCGCTCCACTGAATCCTGTAGCCTTCAGGGATTTTTACTTTGGATGAAACCTTTTCTTTTACCTCTTTAACATAGCCGCCGATATCTCTGCCTGAGAAATCCACATAAACATAAGCTGTAAGAAGTCCTTCTTCGCTTTTAATCTGGGTAGGTCCTTTTAGTATCTTTATGTCAGCAAGCTGACCAAGGGGAACCTGTAGAGAGTTAGGAGTTGAGAGTTGAGAGTTAAGAGTTGAAGAAGAACCCATTCCGCTTGACCCCTGACTCATAACTCCTGACTCTGAACTCATGACCGGCACAAGTACCCTTTTTAATTTTTCTACATCATTTCGTAATTCCCTTGGGTATCTGATATTTACAGGATACCTTTCACGCCCTTCTATCGTTGTTGTGAGATTCATGCCTCCAACAGCGCTTGTTATTATCTCCTGAACATCTTCAACTGCAAGTCCGTAACGTGCTATCTCATCGCGATTTATTACGAAATCAAGGAAATATCCTGTGTTGACCCTCTCCGCATAGACGCTTCTTGTGCCTTTAACATCCTTAATCGCATTCTCTATCTCAAGGGCAAGCTTTTCAACCCCTTTAATGTCATGCCCCATTACTTTTACTCCTACCGGTGTTCTTATTCCAGTAGCAAGCATATCAATACGAGCCTTTATAGGCATGGTAAAGGAGTTTGTAACACCGGGGATGCTTAACAGATCATTCATTTCGTTTTTAAGGGATTCAATATCTACCCCTTCACGCCATTCTGATTCAGGCTTTAAGTTTATGATTGTCTCAAACATCTCAAGCGGAGCAGGATCAGTTGCTGTCTCAGCACGTCCTGCCTTGCCAAAGACCTGTGATACCTCTGGTATCTTCATGAGAAGTTTATCCTGCAACTGAAGGAGCTTTGATACCTCAGAGATTGAAGCCCCCGGCGCAGTAACAGGCATATAAAAAATAGAGCCTTCATTAAGGGGAGGCATGAATTCGGAGCCTAACTTTATAAAAGGAAAAGCCGTTAAAGCCACAAGTATAATTGCTAATACTATTACAACCTTACTGAATCTTAATGAAAGCATTGCAAAGGGCTCATAAATTTTACGCAAGAATATACTAAGAGGGTTTTTATCCTCAGGTCTTATCTTTCCTCTGATGAAAAGCGTCATCAATACAGGCGTAAACGTTACTGCAAGAAATGACGCAAAGAGCATGGCAAATGTCTTTGTGTAGGCAAGGGGTTTAAACAAACGTCCTGCCTGCCCCTGAAGCACAAATATCGGAAGAAATCCGACGGTGATTACAAGGAGTGAGAAAAATAGCGATGGTCCTACCTCTTTTGCAGCATCAATGATTACATCTGTTCGATTAGGGAATCCCCCTACATCCCCCTTTTTCAAAGGGGGACTTTCATTATCCCCCCCTTTGTCAAAGGGGGGCGAGGGGGGATTTTTCTCTGCCTCTTCAAGTTTCTTATGCGCATTCTCAACCATAATGATAGAGGCATCCACCATTGCACCGATCGCAATCGCAATGCCTCCAAGACTCATTATGTTTGAAGTTACATTCAGGTAATACATGCAGATAAATGAAATGACAATTGCTATTGGCAGTGTGAGTATTACTACGAGCGCGCTTGGAAGGTGAAATAAAAACACAAGGCATACGACGCTTACAGCCACAGAAAGCTTTATGATTTCGTCTTTCAACGTATCAATTGAGCGGTGTATTAAGTCAGAACGGTCATATGTAGTGACAATCTTCACACCTTTTGGCAAAGAGGGCTCAATGCTGTTTTTTATTTTCTCTTTAACCCTCTCTATTACATTAAGGACATTTTCGCCAAATCTTACTACAACGATTCCGCCGGCGATCTCGCCTTTTCCATCAAGGTCTGCAATGCCCCTGCGAATTTCAGGACCAAGCTGAACATTTGCCACATCCTTTAAAAGCACAGGCGTGCCAAGATTATCTGTGCTTACAACAATCTTCTCAATGTCAGCAAGCGTTTTTATATAGCCCCTGCCGCGAATCATGTATTCAATGCCAGAGAGTTCCAGCACCCTGCCTTCAACATCCTGATTGCTCTTTTTTACAGCGGCCATAACTTTTGCAAGAGAGATGTTATAGGCAAGCAGACGGGTTGGATTAATTGTTATCTGATACTGCTTAACAAATCCGCCGATGCTCGCTACCTGTGATACTCCGGGGACGCTTTCAAGGGCGAGCTTTATGTTCCAGTCCTGAATTGAGCGCAGTTCTGATAAATTCTGTGTGCCTGTTTCATTCACTATTGCATATGAAAAACCCCATCCCACGCTTGTTGCATCAGGACCGAGCACAGGAGTTACATCAGAGGGAAGCTTCCCTTTGACAGACTGGAGATATTCAAGCACACGGCTTCGCGCCCAGTAGATATTAGTGCCTTCTTCAAAGATTACATAAATAAACGAACTTCCAAGAAAAGAAAATCCACGGACAGCCTGCACCTTTGGAGCGGCAAGGAGCGTTGAGGTTATAGGATATGTTATCTGGTCTTCTATGAGATCAGGGCTTCTGCCCTGCCACTCAGTGTAAATAATTACCTGCGTGTCGCTAAGGTCAGGTATTGCATCTAGAGGAATCTTTTCAATTGCCCAATACCCCCATGCTAAGAGGAAGAATACCAGCAGAAAGATTATAAATTTGTTTCTTGCGCTTAGTTCTATTATTTTAGCAATCATAAGTTAGCCTGAAAGCTATCAGCTATGAGCTGTCAGCTTATCTAATGTTTATGTCCCAGCGGCTTCACTCCTTTTAACTGTGCCTCTGAATCAATCAGAAAATTGGCTGATGTGACAACCTTATCGCCTTTGCCTAAACCTTTAAGTACTTCTCTCATATTATCCGTACTAATGCCAAGAACGACTTCACGCGGCTCAAAATATCCATCGCCTTTATCCACATAGACCACCTGTCTTATGCCCGTATCAATTACAGCCTCCTGAGGAATTGCAAGCCTTCTGCCCAGACTGACTTTTATCTCCACATTTGTAAACATCTGAGGTTTAAGCTGAAGATCAGGATTTGGCATTAAAAACCTTACCTTTGCTGTTCTTGTTTCTCCTGACAGCGAAGGATAAACATATTCAATCCTTGATGAAAACTCTTTACCCGGAAAATAGCTTAAAGAAATCTTTGCCGGGCTTCCTGTCTTTATAAACGGCATTTCATATTCATAGACATCTGCCATTATCCATACGGTTGAGAGGTCAGCTATTTTAAATAGAGGCTCGCCTGCCTTTACCATCATTCCTTCAAAAGCCATTTTCTCGCTTACATACCCTTCTGCATGGCTATAAATTGTAAGGCTCTTTATTGGTTTTCCAAGCCTCTCAATCTCCTCTATTTCCCCGTCGCTTATATTCCACAGCTTAAGCCTTTGCCTTGCCGCATCTAAGAGTGAAACAGCGCTATCTTTAAGCGGAGTAGATAACTGCTCTTTCATCCACTTATATGCAATGAGATATTCTTCCTGCGAGGAAATGAGCTCATGGCTATAGATGCTTAAAAGAGGTTCGCCTCTTTTAACATACTTGCCAGTGTAATTTACAAACAGCCTTTCAATCCATCCTTCAATATGCGTATTTACAGTTGCGATTTTTCTTTCATCGTACTCAACCCTGCCAACAGTACGTATAACTTTTTGAAGATCTTTAAAATCAACAGTTGTTGTCTTTACGCCGATAAGCTGCTGTTTTTCAGTTGATATTTCAATTGTAGGCGGCTCTTCCATTGCCTCTGTTTGTGAATGCAGTTGGCTGTTTTCTGCGGCATGTCCTTTATGATTTGAAGTAGGCTGTGTCTGAACAGTCTCTGAGGCGACGTTCTTGGGAGTTTCTTTCTTTAAGAAGTAAAACGAAAAACCTGATATTAAGAGTATGCTTGCAATGATTATTAAAAGCTTTTTATTCATCTCTCTTACCCCCTTTGCCCTGCATATACGCATCAAGCCCTGTTATTGCCTCAAGCCTTGCAATGGCTTTTTCTCTTTCAATTACCTGTGTGTAGTACTGAAGTTTATTTTCAAGGAAAGACTGCAAATTTTTAAGCACAGACGCCATTTCAATTTTGCCTGTGCTATAACTGGCAATTGATGATTTAACAAACAGATCAGCCTGCGGAATGAGACTATTTTTGTATAGTTCTGACAACCTCTCAGAAGTCTTTATCATAAGAAGGCTGTCTTTTATCTCAAATGAAACCCTCTGCTTCATTTCTTTATAATCATGTATTGCCTGCGAAAGCGCTGAGTCTGACTCAAGCACTGCCATGCGCTGCTTTGTCTTGTAAAATAATGGTATGTTTATTCCTATTCCAAGGCTCCACATATCCTCAAATGGGTCCCTACGTTTGGAAACACTTGCTGTTAAAGTGAAATCAGGATAGTATTCCTTTTTTGCCATCTCTACCTTTGTCTCACTTGCTTTTATCATCTTCTCTCTGATAAGCAATTCAGGAGAAAGACTTACGGCTTTTCCCTCAAGCTCTTCAAAGGAATATGAAAACGTAGAGGGGGCTATATCATCAGGAGGTTTACTAACAGGGCTTTCTATCTGCCTTCCTAAAATCATATTCAATGCCGCCTCAAAGCTTTTTAACCTCTGTTTAAGCATTTCCTCTTTTTCAATAAGCATTGATTTTTCTGTCTGCACCATCAAGACATCCTGCTGGGATGCCATGCCTGTTGAATATCTTGAAAGCGCAGAAGATTCAATTGTGTCTAATACTGAACGTTTTTCGTTTAAGATGTCTAAGGACTTGTAAGCAAGGCAGAGGTTATAATAAATTGTTTTGACTTTGGATATTATCTGAAGCCTTGCAGCATTGTAACCTGCCTCAAAGCTCTTAGAATCCCAATTTGCCTCTTCTGCCTTTAGGCCGAGTTTCCCGGGAAATGGGAGCATCTGTGTTGCTGAAAACATCCACTGCGCTCCTTCCATTTCTCCAAATGTATACCTCTCCCATCCCTCGTTCTGGTACTGAACCATAAACATTGGATCAGGAAGGGTTTTTACCTGAGGAATTTTGTAGGATGAGCCTTTCCATCTTGATTTAGCCATGAGGATTTCATGGTTATTCTTTAGCGCCTCGTTAATTAAGTCTAAAAGCGTTAAGTTCTCAGCAAAAGCAGGGGCAGTGAATAGTGAATAGTGAACGGTGAACAGAAAAGACGCAAGATACAAGATGCAAGATGCAAGTTTTTTCTTATCATGAATCATGTATCTTGAATCCTGCATCTCTTCTTGCTCCTTATTCTTCTACTTAACATCAACTGTAAACTTCACTGTTGAGGTCTTACTGTCTCGGGCTATTTTAATTGCTATATTCCACGAGCCTCGCATGGAGAAATCTAATTTTGCCTGATATTCATTTTCGCTTAGTGTCGCATTAGTCTTGTAATTCATAGGCGGCATTCCCGGCATTCCCGGCATGGAGTATTCAACAACTACTTTTGCATCAGTTACGTGCTTACCCTTAGCGTCTTTTATCCCTATCTCCATATTGTTTTCGCCAAGCACAGGCGGATTTTTGTCAATCTTTACTTCAACATTATATTCGCCGGCTTTTTTCTTTACCTCATAGTCCTTTGCATATGCAAAGCCTGCCACTAAAAGCAGTAGTAAAACAACAGCAGTTAACTTTCTCATTATTGCGCCTTATTTTTAAGATATTTTTCTGAACTTTGCAAATAAATCTATTATTTCATCTATCTTTCTTTGCTTTTCAGCTTCTGAACTGCTTTTTATTGCATGGGCAACACATCCCTCAAGGTGTTTTTTAAGGATTTCTGCCTCTACTTTCAATATAGCACCTGCAACAGAGTGCAGTTGTGTCAGGATATCTATACAATACCTCTCATCTTCAATCATCCTCTGCACCCCGCGTATCTGTCCTTCAATCTTTCTTAGAAAAACTAACTGGCTTTCATGGGTGGTAATATGCTTTTTGTTCATATATAGGAATTTATATCCGCAGATTTCACAGATTTAATCTTTAAATACAAAATACTTTTTAACATATGTATCATCTGCGTAATCTGTGGATTAATTAAGTCTTTGTTCTAAATATATACCATACCCCCCTATGGTATGTCAAGCAATTTCTTTAATTGCCCTTTCCATATCCTCTGGCATTGGAGCGATGAACTCCAAAGGTCTTCCATCTAAGGGATGATTTAACTTAAGGCTATATGCATGAAGCATCTGGCGAGAAAAGATTATGGATTTCTGTCGGATTTTGATAAAGGTTTTTTTGCCATAAACCCTATCTCCCAATACTGGATGTCCAATTGATGCAAAGTGAACCCTTATCTGATGTGTCCTCCCTGTGATAATCTTTACATCTATAATGTCTGCCAATTTGAGCCTCTTAATTACCTTAAACTCTGTAATTGCCTCTTTCCCCTTTCTTGTCCTTATTGACATTTTTTTTCTATCTGAAATTGACCTGCCGATATGGCTCCTTATCTCACCATATTCTTTTTTGATATTTCCATAACTAATCGCCCTGTAGTGCTTTTCCACCATTCTCTCCCTGAATTGTTTGGTAAGATTTACGTACGCCTTATCGTCTTTAGCAATAATCATTACCCCTGTGGTGTCCTTGTCAAGGCGATGAACAATGCCCGGTCTTAAAGGACCTCCCTGTGATGCGAGTTTTTTGCATCTTGATATTATTGCGTTAAGGAGCGTTGCACTCTTGTGCCCTGCAGAAGGGTATACAACCATGCCGGAAGGTTTGTTAACAACAATTATGTGCTCATCCTCATAGATAACATCTAATGGTATATCCTCGGGGGCAAGTGTTAAGGGAGGCTCATTAGGGATAGAGACCTCTATTATATCACCACGTCTTAACCTGTAACTTGCTTTTTGAGGAATAGAATTGACAAGTATCAGCCCTTTTTTAAAAAGTTTCTGGACATATGAACGGGATAGTCCGCTCTCTAAGGGAATATATGTATCAAGCCTTTTTGATTTATCCTCGGGCGTTACATGATATGTGACTTTTTTCACAAACAATATTTTATCAGAGGCATTATTTTTTATCATTTTGTATAATACAAGACATATCAAGCTTAAATCTTTATAAGACCTATGTTGAGCGATTTACATTTATACATAGCAGGCATAGATGACAGAAAAGACTTTGTTGCAACACCTTTAGACATGCCATACTGCAAGCTCTGATTTCACCTATCAAATGTGTTTTAGGGCTGCAAGGATTTGCAGTATGGCATAAGATAATATTATGTTGCAGTTCAAAGCCTTTGATGGCATTTATGCCTGCTATAATGTGCATAAAAATACCAGAATCGCTCAATTTAGGTAAGGGGTATCCAAGAGTATGATTGATCTTCACACCCACAGCCTTTTTAGTGATGGGGTGCTATTGCCATCAGAGTTAGTAAGGAGGGCATACTCTAAGGGTTATAAGGTATTAGCCATCACTGACCATGTAGACTCGTCAAATATTGATTTTGTGGTTCCGAGGATTGCGCGGGCAGTCAAAGCTCTTGCCAAATATTCTGGTATAAGGATTATCCCCGGCGCAGAGATAACCCATGTGCCGCCAGAGCTTATAGGAAAACTTGTATCAAAGGCGAGGTTACTCGGAGCTAAAATCGTTGTAGTGCATGGAGAAAGCCTCGTTGAACCTGTCGCTCCAGGAACAAACAGGTCAGCTATTGAGGCTAAGGCAGATATACTTGCTCACCCAGGACTTATAAGCAAAGAGGATACAATAAGTGCAAGAGAAAAGGGTATCTCTCTTGAAATCACATCAAGAAAAGGACATTGCCTTTCAAATGGCCATGTGGCTAAGATTGCCATGGAAGTTGGAGCTAAGCTTGTTGTTAACACAGACGCCCATGAGCCACAAGACCTTATTACAAAAAAAGAGGCAAAGAAGATACTGCTTGCCTCTGGTATTCCAAGGGTTGCTGCCGAGAAGGTTTTTTTAGATTCTCAAAATCTTGTTAATAAAATCTTAGGGAGGAAGTAAATGCCAAAGGCGATTAAAAAAAGGGACATTAAGAAAATAACTGTCAAGGAGGAGGGAGTAAAGGATATCATCAGCCATATAATGGATTTTATCCGTGGAAGAAAGAAAACTCTTATCTTGCTTTCTTCTGTTGCAGTCGCTGTCATAGTTATATTTGCAGCCTTTAAAATTTATACTGTGTCATTAGCCAAAAAGGCATATTCCCTTGAAATAGAAGCAGCTAATTACTATTATGGCATAAATTTAAAAAGTCCCCTTACAGAGGCTCAACGATGGGAAAAGTCGCTTGAACTTTACCAGCAATCTCTTAAACTAAAACCAACCCCTGTGGTACAGTTTTACATTGGTAACTGTTACTACAAACTTAGAGATTATTCCAATGCAATAAATACCTATATAGGATTTATTAGTAAATATTCTGAAGATGATGCTAATGCCCTGTTTCCTCTTGTTTATTGGAAGCTTGCATCTTCATATATAGGGGCAGGCAAGAATGATGATGCGTTAAAGACATTGCAGAGGCTCAAGGAATTTAAAAAAGGGACGTTTAAAGGCTCTGCACTGTTTAAAGAGGCACAACTCTATGAAGCCATGGGAAAACCTGAAGATTCACAGAAAAGATACGAAGAGCTTATTAAGGAATTCCCAAACTCGCCGCTAAGCGCTGAAGCCCGGCTAAAAATGAGGAATAAAGAACAAATGAAAAAACAAACCCCTTAATCTATAAGCATATGCGGGGTTTCTCTTTTCTTCTCATTTGAGGTTACAAGATAAGGTTTCTTACTTTTCTTGGATGCCCTTTTAAGCTTCTTATGTTTAGTAATGGTCTTTTTATTTTTTATGTCTTTTGTTAGATGAGCAAATTCTTTTGGTGGTATTAATATAGTTGAGCCTGCCTTAAGCTGTGAATTTTTACTAAAAGAATTTAGTTCAAAGATTGCTTCTGAGGAGATAGCAAATCGCTTTGCTATTTTCTTTACTGTATCACCTTTTTTAACTGTATAGTAATCTATAGAAAATTTCCTCTCATCCGTATCATTTGAGATATTAGCCAAAAATCTCTCCTTTGTCCCAAAAGGGAGTCTCAAGGTATAACTCAAAACATTTGGTGGGGTAGACCACCGTTTTAGCTCGGGGTTTAGCTCCTGTATCTGTTTTACATCAACCTCTGCGTAACCGGCTATGGCTTTTATATCCATGGGTGAGTCAATCACAACCTCATCGTATGTAAGGGGTTCATGATAACTAACATCTTGGAAGCCAAAGCCTTCAGGGTCTACCGCAATTGCAGTAGCAGCTATGTAAAATGGGACATAATCCTTTGTCTCTTTTCTTATATGTTTTGTACCCCGTAACGTCCAGAAATCATTGGTTTTTGTTTTATTAAGTGCCCTTAGAATCCTTCCCTCTCCTCCGTTATAGGCAGCCAGTGCAAGATTCCATGAGCCAAACATATCATAAAGATCACTAAGGTATTCAGCTGCTGCCACTGTTGCCTTTATCGGGTCACGTCTTTCATCTACCCACCAGTCTATTTTCAACCCATATTTTTTACCAGTTGATGCTATAAACTGCCATAACCCAGCAGCCCTTTTAGGGGAATAGGCATACATGTTAAAACCGCTTTCTATTAACGGAAGAAAAACAAGTTCCTTAGGGAGCCCCTTTTCACTGAAAATCTCTGTCATCATTGAAAGATACTTTCCAGAACGGCTGAGCGACCTGCCAAATCTCTCCTTTATCTTGTTAGAGAAAAAGTAAATGCTATTTTCAACGGCCTTATTAAATCCATGAGTTTTATAAAGAGCTTCCACTACTGTGTTGCTCTCACCTTGGGATTCTGTGTAGCTTTCACCTTGGGATTCTATGTTAATATTATCAGCCGCATCCCCTAATCCAGGGGTAAAGAACCCCTCCTGAGGAATACACCATTCGTATGATTCGTATGAATACTCATGGGAGGATTCAACCATAGATTCATAAGCGGTAAGGGGATGAATAATTGAGAGGCTCTCTTGTAAGTGGATATTTGGAATCTCTTTATCCTTAGAATAAGATACCCCTGCAAGGATAAGTAAAAAAAGTATAACACCAAGAACTTTCATATATCGGCTCATACTAATCTTTTACACAAATATTGCCTTTTTGTCAACTAAAAAATTCCAAAGCAAAATATTTTCCTTATAAATCAAAATGTTATATTATTACAGGGTGAGCTTCCCCAAGATTACAGAATGCCTTGCACCCGTAGCATTTGGTATGTTCCCTTCCCTGCCTGATAATGTCTCATTTGCGAGGATTGCAAAACTCAGTGCCTCTTTTGCCTGATATGGAATCCCGTATTCTCCAATCGGGATTAGTTTAATAGGTGAGAGCTCTCTCTTTAGAAGTCCTGTGAGATAGCTGTTTTTACATCCCCCTCCGCAGAGAATAACCTCAGAAATATTAACCCTCGGCAATACAATTTCTTGATATGCCATCTTTATTGATAAGGCTGTAAATTCTGTAAGGGTTCTGAGGATATCTTGAGGAGCCACTTTTAACTTCCCTTTTCTATCCATATTCTTACAGATTATGCCCTGTACCATACCCCTCCCAAATGTTTCCCTGCCTGTTGATTTTGGAGGGAGCTTCTTAATAAACGGGTGTGAAAGCAATTCCTCAAGCAGAGAAGTTATAATCTCCCCACCCTCTGCTATCCTGCCATTGATATCATAATGTGCCTTACCCTTTGTTAATAACCTTACTGCCTCATCAATAAGGCTCATCCCTGGTCCTGTATCAAAAGCCATAACATCCTGAATATTCTCTTGGACTATTGTTAAATTGGCTATCCCTCCTATATTCTGTATAGCCTTCGTCTTGCCTTTCTCATGAAACAGGATATAATCAGCCAATGCAACAAGTGGCGCGCCCTGCCCTCCTGCTGCCATGTCCCTTGTCCTAAAGTCAGATACAACAGGTATCCCTGTGCGCTCAGCAATTACAGATGCCTCACCTATTTGAAGGGTTGACCCTGTCGCCCTCCCTTTGGGGGGTATGTGATAGATTGTTTGCCCATGGGAGGCAATGGCATCAATGTTCTCAGGTGTTAATCCTGCTTTTTTAATGCATGTATTTACTACCTTTGCAAATACCTCTCCAAGCTCAAAGTTGAGCCTGCAGACATCTTCTGTATCCCCTGAAAAGGCTCCTGATATCTTTGCTCTCAGGATGTTATTAAATGGATGGTGATAGTGCTCTAAAAGTTTAATCTTCTGTCTTTTATCTTTATCCTTTATGTTTACAATAACTGCATCTATGCCGTCATGGGAGGTGCCAGACATAAGACTGAGAATAAGGCAGGATGATTTTTGATAAATCTTTAAAAGACGCTTCACTTATTAAAGTAATTCACTATTCACAGTTATTTTCATTTGCTGTTTAAGCCCTTCAATGTATGCCTTTATATCTAATCCACTCTCCCCTATTAATCGGTGCATTTTATTAAGAACCATCTCGTTCTTCAGTGCGCTTTCGTATTCCTTGGGAATCACACGGTTTAGCTTAAGAGCCCTCAAATATACATCTCTACTAAATACCCCGTTTCTATGGAATAATGGATTGCTAACTATTGCCTCTTGCAGCTCTTTATCGGTTACCCTTATCCCTATGTCCTCAGCGGCAATCATGAGAACCTCTCTATCAATAAGGTCATTAATTACTTTCTCTTTAAGATTAAGCCTCTTTATGTCTTCCTCGTTCTTGAAGATTTCCCTGTAGTAGCGTTCCGCATTATCATGGACCCTCCAGTATTCCTGTTGTGCTATTTTTTTGTTTTTCACCTGCGCAACAACTATTGCTGATGGATTTTCCTTGGGCCCTATCCCCCAGAAGACAAAAGTGATTATAATCATAATGGTTACTGCGGAAAGCAGAAACACAGTGAAGAACTTATGACTACGCATTAACTTAAGCATGGAATAATATAGCCTAAGGGAAATATAAAATACAACTTTGACTGATTCAGAAATACCATATATAATCTAACCATGCTGGATATGCTAAAAGCCCTGCCCGTGACCTTTATCCCTCTTTTTGTTGCCGTAGATATATTTGCTGTGCTTCCGATATTCATATCAGTTACCAGCGAAACAGAAGAACTCGAGAAAAAGGTAATTATCAGACACTCTGTAATCACTGCCCTTGTAGTAAGCCTCGCCTTTGTTGCAGTTGGTGAAGTGGTCTTTAGGATTCTCGGGATTACTGTTAATGACTTTAAAATAGCAGGGGGGAGCGTCCTTCTTATTATAGCTGTGCTTGAACTAATAAGATACAGCGGTGAGCGTAAGAGGATTGAGGATACAGCATCAGTTGGTATAGTTCCTATGGGGGTTCCTCTTATAGTCGGCCCTGCGGTCTTAACCACTTTAATAGTCCTTATAGACCATTATGGGATTATACCTACTGTTATATCACTTGTACTAAATTTAGTTATAGTATGGGTTTCTCTTGTAGGAGCACAAAGGATAGTTAAGCTAATTGGTAAAAACGGTATTATTGCTATCTCAAAGGTTATGGCAATTCTCCTTGCCTCTATTGCTGTGATGATGATTCGTCTTGGGGTAGAGGGAATTATTAAATAAGATGGAACTTATTGATGACGAATACTGTTTTGTCTGCGGACACAAAAACCCGATTGGTTTGAAACTTGATTTTTCCTTTGATGGTAAAACCATAAAGACAGAGTTTATTCCAAAGAAAGAGCATCAGGGATATTTAAATATAGTTCACGGCGGGATTATATCAACCCTGCTTGATGAGGCAATGGTAAAGCTTGCTATAGTCATGGGCATGCCTGTTGTTACAGCCCAGATGGAGATTCGCCTAAGAAAACCTCTCAATGTAGGACAAAAAATAATTGTTGAAGCAGAGATATTAACAAATACAAAGAAGATGTTAGAGGCATATGCAAAGGCTAAGACAGATGATAATGTTATGATTGCTGAGGCGAAGGGGAAACTGGTGAAGGTTTAATGTTGAAAAGATTAATTTGCAACGGGACAAGGATAAGGCAAAACCATATCAAGTGAAACAGGTAAGAAATGTTATTCTAAAAATTTTTTCTTATCATGTATCCTGTATCTTGCATCTTGCATGTGGTCAGAGATACAATCCCCGAACCAAAAGGCAACAAACTGATATACGCATAAATATTTCTTGCCTAATAATAAATCACGGATATGAACGAGCCTCTCGGTATGGCAATAGGGAATTCACTACTCGGAAAGTTTAAGGAGATGGTTGAGTTACAGAGCGGAAACCCTGAGATAGCAGAGAAGAAAACACTTCTTCCTTACTCCTGCTTAAGTATTGATATTTATTCCCCAAAGGAAGGTTATATTCAATCCCGTCAGAAATTCCAGGGGGGCATCAAACCCCGCCGGAATTATTGTAAAATCTAACTCCGTTCACCTCCTTAGAAATTTTATTTCTAACGGGGTAAATATTAACCCAGAAAATGCAGTTAAGGAAGCAATTAGAATGGCATGGATGCCTTCAAAACCTCTATAAAGCAACAAGATTTGTTGTGTGTCATTTATAATCTTTATAAAAGTTCTTGCATAAATTTATGCACTTACTGATTATATAATGACATGCTAAGGTGTTGCATATAGAGCTTTTTCAGTCATCCATGCCTTATTGCCTTATACTAAATGCATTATCTGGATTAAGTACTCATTAGATATCAAATGTGTTGGATTTTAATCTGTTATCCTTGTATACTAAATAGTAGCAAAAGGGAAAGGTTAGTGCCGAGGGAGCAATATATGGAGGTATGGTAAGGTGTATAGAAAGATATTTCCATTAATTATGGCTTTGTTCATTATTTCTGCCTGTTCTTCCAATAAAGCTACAGTAAAAAATACCAATATTTTTGATGCTGAGGCATATCTGAAGCAGGCGAATGAAAAAATAGAAAAGGGATATTATGAAGATGCAAGGAAGATACTTGAAGATATTAAAATTCAGGATATATCAGGTAAATTCGCAGCCTTAGCCCAAATACGCACAGGTGATACATACTTTGAGGAAGGCTTATACGAAGAGGCTGCTATAGAGTATGAGCGATTCATGGATCTGCATCAGTACCATAAATATACATACTATGCTCAGTATCAACTTGCTATGAGTTATTTTAGAAGAATAAAAACTCCAGATGTAAGTTATGGGGTTGCGCAGAGGGCTTTGAAAGAATTCGAAAAACTTCAAACGCTTTCTCCAAGAAACCCTTATATAGATGTGACTGAAAACAGAATAAAGATGTGTAGAAACATTCTTGCTGAGCATGAGTTTTATGTCGGGCAGTTTTATTTTAAGAAGGGTTCTTATAATTCCGCTATCCAACGTCTTAACATGCTCCTTCAAAATTATCCTGAATCAAAAAAAGAGACAGATACCCTTTTCTATCTCGGGCTTTCCTATAAAAATGCAGGCAACAAAGATAAGGCAATAGACACATTAAACATACTTATTGAAAACTATCCCACCACCCGACAATCCAGCGAAGCCAAAAAGCTTATTGCATCTTTCAATAACAATAAAGGCAAGTGAAATATTATCCTGTATTTTTAAATCTGAAAGGTAAAAAAGCTATAGTTGTTGGCGGCGGCAATGTGGCAGAGAGGAAGATTCTCACCTTAATAAAGGCAGGCGCCTCTGTTACGGTAATTAGTCCTGATATAACAAAGAGACTTAAATTATTAAAGGCAAGAGGGTTGTTAGCTCACATAAGAAGGCATTATAGAAAGAGTGATGTTAAGGATGCATTTATTGTCATTGCTGGGACATCGTCTGTTCAGACCAATTCAAAGATTACTCAGGAAGCAAGGCATCTTATGAATGTAATTGATACACCATCTGAGGGTAACTTTATTGCGCCATCTATTATAAAACGGGGTCCTTTAACCATTGCTATCTCCACAGAGGGTTGCAGCCCTGCGATGTCAAAGGCGATAAGAAAAGAGATTGAAAAGCTTTATAATACTGAATTTGCTAAATACCTTAAATTTCTTGGAGTAATCCGCGAGAAGGCACTAAGAGAGATAAAGGATAATAAAAAGAGAGAAAAATTTCTTAAAAAACTTGCCTCAGAGGATATATTTAACCTACTTAGAAGTAGAGGCTTTAAATTTGTTTCACGAGAAATAACCCAGAATTTTGTCCCGAAGCATCGGGATTGAATTTTGGATTTATTTTATTCCTGCCACATTGGCTATCTCTTCATGTATTCTTTCTGCGTCGCTACGATTACCGAACCCCCCAACTCGGACGCTAATTGAGGTAACACCTTGGCCTCTATCCTTCAGGTTTACGAATACTTGAGTGCCATCTTTTCTTACTGCCTCTATCTGACCCTTAACACCTTCGTCAATACTGTTAGTTATACTTATAGTAAGTTTCTCAAACGCGGAATTTGTTGCCTCCCATGCCTTCTTATACGCTATAGGATAATCTTTTGATATATTTCCTTCAATAATCTTATAAGCGCCAGCCCCTATGCCAGCGCCAGCCCCTATCAGCGCTAATTCACAGCCCCATAAGAAAGTTAGTGACAAAAACAATGCCATTAATCTAATAATTCTCATCCTTATCTCCTCCTATAATTTCATTATAGTTGATTTATACCAATTTTTTCACCTCAGCGAATCCCGAAGTGTCGGGAAAAGATGATTACACAGATTTTTTTATCTGTGTAATCAAGTTGCTAAATCTGTGGAATCATATCAAAAAATACCAGAAAATTTAATAAATTACAAGATAAAAATTGTGAGGCTATAACAAAGTTATGTATGTTAAAATTGAAAATGCAGATATTATATCTCACTGAGGATGCCTGTGAGGAAGTTATTACTGAAACATTAAATGTACTCAAAGACGGTGGTATTGTGGCTTATCCCACAGAAAGTTTTTACGGGCTTGGGGTAGATGCATTTAATGAAAATGCTATTAAAAAGTTATTTGACATTAAGAAAAGACCACCTGATAAGCCTGTACCTATTATTGTTGGTAGTAGAGAAATCCTTAAGTCAATTGTAAAGTCTATCCCTATAGAAGCAGAAGATTTGATGGAGAGATTCTGGCCCGGGGCATTGACCATGGTCTTTGAAGCCATAGACGGTTTACCCGAGATACTAACTGCCGGTACAGGGAAAGTAGCGGTTAGAATTCCCGGGAGTAGTTTTGCACTTAGATTGGCTATAGCAGCGGATTTTCCCATTACTGCCACCAGCGCTAATCTTTCAGGAATGCCCCCTGCGCGGGAGTTCGTAGAGGTAATAAATTATTTTGGAGAGGCAATTGATTTGGTTGTTGACGGAGGAAAAACACCAGGTGAGAAGCCTTCAACAATTGTAGATGTCACAGCTACTCCAATAAAGGTTCTAAGGGAAGGAAAGGTTTTACTATAGCAAATAGGGACTAAATACCTGAAATATCTTTTTGTTCAAATTTTTTCTACCTCTGAGGCGTCTATTTTTAAAGCCACTCCCTGCCTCAGGATATCTACTGAAAGTACAAGCATATGCTGTCCTAATTTTTCAATAAGCATACCTTCAACTCCACTTAGAGGACCATGCCTTATCCTTACCAATTGTCCTTTGCTGAGATATGGATAGGGGTTAATGCTCTCTTTACTCTCAACAAGCTTCTTTAGTGATATTATCTGTTCATCGGGGATAGGGTCATAGCCGCCAGATGCCGAGCCAAGAATCCTTACAACACCTTTAACTTTTAAAACATTTAATATGTCCTGTGGTTTTTCTGTGATGCGGATAAATAGATAGCCTGGAAAGAGCGTAAATGTAACTAATTTCTTTCGGTCTTTCCATTTCCTCAGTCTTTCTACCGTGGGAAGAAATGCCTCAACGCCTTTTTTATTAAGCCTGCCAAATACTTGAAACTCATGCCTTGACCTCACATAGGCCGCATACCATTTATGCTCTAAAGTGACAGCTTGTGCCATTACTCCCCTGATTAATTCTCTATCCTATAAACCATATCATGTTCTCTAACATAGTCGTTGACTTTAAGCCCTATGACCTGTCCCCTTGCAGCATGAGTTATCTTTTTATTGTCGATTTCCATAGAGTTAACATTTTGTTCAAAATCTGTTGTATGCCCTTTGATATGGATTAAATTTCCTACCTCTAATGTGTCGCTTAATTCTATAGCGGCTATTCCAATATTTTTGTAATAATGGGTTACTTTACCAATTAGGATTTCCATGTTCTCCCTCCATTTTTATCTTATTTGTTTACCCCGTTAGAGATAAGTCTAAGTCTTCTAACGGGGTTTATTGAAAACATATAGGAAAGTCGTTGGTTTTATACACTTTTGTTTTCCCCTGCTTCTTCCATTTTCTCTTTGTAAACTTCAGTAATGCTTGTGACTTTTATACCTGCTGACTGGAGTGTTTTCTGAATATCTACTGCCCTGGCATCTTTAACTTTTAAGATATAATTTATGTCCATAAAACCTCCTATTATTTATATGGATGCTGACCGAAAACTCCGAATTAATAATTTATCACATTGTATCAGTCAGTTAATTAACAAATCAAGTTAATTACGGTGTTATGTTCTACCGATTTAGAAATGTCCTATTCTTACTGATTTAGAAATGTCCGCTTTTTGTATTTTACCTGATCTGCCTTCATAACTGACATTTTTTAAAAAATCGGCTTCGCAAAATGCCTTATAATCGCTTATGTCGACAT
>JACQXB010000011.1 GCA_016208965.1 Nitrospirota bacterium | reverse complement strand
TAGGGCTAAGCGGATAAGAGTATGCCTGAATGAGACTTGCCCCGCTTCCCTGTGTAGACGCAATCATAGAGGGTGAACTGCCAGATAAAAGCACTGATGATGAAATATTAGCAACTGACAGTATATTAGACATAGCACTATTTAGGTTCGTATAGAGGTTTGCCATGTCACTCACATTATAATACCTACCACTGCTAACATCTGTGGCATAATTGAGTTTGGTGCTATTTGCCGCTCCTGTAGCATTGTAGGAAGTGGTATGAACAAAATAGGTAGAGATATTCTGTTTTGCGGCATCAGTTGTATAAAGGTCATAGGTATAACCATAGCAGGTGTTCTGTGAAAAGTCTGTGCTGTTCATGCCTGATGAACAAGTTGTAGTAAGGGGAGCATAAGGATCATTTGGAAACTCTCCTGAGCTCACAAACAGTGTATAAGTCTTTCTACATGCCTTTTGAGGGTCATTTGCCCATGAATATGGCGTTTGTGTAAAGTCAAAGTCATCCTCGTAACCGATGGTGTCCCTTCTATCTTCTCCTCCTCCACCACCACCACCTTCCCAGTATTCGTCCCAGCCTCCTGCCTGACCTAACCCCTGAAAATATCTGATTATCTCCTTCATCATACTCCCAAGGTATGACTTTTGTTGCTTATAGTGTTCCCTCTCCCCGTATCTGGTTCCCGTATTAATGGCAGTAATAATAGCCCTGAAGTACTCTTCACGTTGTGCAGTGGTAAGAGCAGGGGTATCATTCATTATATCTACCTGATAATCTGAGCCGAAAAGATTTCTCCCCCCACCACACTCACTCTCATTACGACCCTGCCTCCATGTCCTGATTCCAAGTCTTGGGGCATCAAGGTCATACTTGTAGTCTCTATCCTTGTCTGTATATTGCTGAACGAGCCCGAGCCTCTCTGAAATAGGCTCACCTGCTTTCTGCTTCAGGCGTACCCTGCCATAGTTTGGCGAGCCGCTGGTTATAACGCTGGAGCCGCCGCTACAGCTACCGCCTGAATTATATCTTACTTTAAGTTTTGTTGAATCAACATAGTGATCTCCACTATTATCTACCTCAAGGCAAAAGGTATAAAATTCTCCGCTAACAGTCCAGGAATTTGAGTTACCGTGACTCATTAGGTCGCCTGTATATGTAAATGCCAGTCCGGCGGCATCCCCAGCACCCCACCAATGACCTCCATTCCAATCATCTTCGTCATATCCACGACCTGCACGACCAAACCCTACAAGGGCCTTTCTTGTAATGTCAATATTGCTCATTAATGCCCAGTTAAGTAGGTTTCCTGAAAAACAGTTGCGATCACTCATCATACCTGTCGTACAGGTACTTTTTTCAAACCACCCTGCATTATCCCGAGTGCCTGTGCCATTCATAAACTTATAGTTATTAGTTGAATTAAAAAACCCATAGTAAGTAGTCCCCATCCCCATCCCCATGTATGTGGTAGAATACGCCCTGTTAAATATCAGAGGGTCTTCATCATCATAAACAATCATAATATTTGGCACTGACTTTATACCTGCTACATATGGCGGAGTAGAACAGTAATCTCCGAGCACTGCTGAATAAGCTCTTGATGGAGACAGGACAAACGAGACAAACAGTAAAACTGCTAAAAACGGTAAACCCCGCACCCCACTTTTGCGGGGTAAAAACCTGAGACTCTTGTCTTCAAGATGCTTCGCACAAAAATCGTCATTCCTGATAATTTCCCTCTTTCGTATTTTAGTTGAAGGAAACTCTTCAAACCAGGAATAACAATCTTTCTGGATTCCCGTTTTCACGGGAATGACAAAATAAGTAAAAAAGTCCGTCATTCCCGCAGTCCTTTGAGCGGGAATCCAGATACTTTCTTTTATTAAATGAGATTTCAACTTTTTTACGAATGAGCTGATAATTTTGTATCCCTTCATTTCATGCCTCCTATTTAGCTCATAGCTCATATTACTATAAGCTAAATTGAGCGATTCTTTTTTTGTCATTCTCTGGCTTGACCAGAGAATCCAGTTCCTTTTCTCTGTTCTGGATTCCCCGCTTAAAGCGGGGAATGACGGACTTTTCTCTATTCATTGTTATGCCCTTCCTAACATTTAATCATCTATCTACCTTATAAGATATGCAAAGCTCATGCCAATTACAAAAAACTTATTTTACAAAGGCTTAGAATGAGCTTCTATTTGAAATTATGTAATCCATTACATAATGTTATGTAATGGATTACATAGATTCTGGATTCTCTGGTTAAACCAGAGAATGACAGGAAAGAAGATGTCATTCCCCGATTCAATCGGGGAATCCAGAACATATTGAAAATACTGGATTCCCATTTTCATGGGTTAGAAATTTTCATTTCCTTATGGATGCTATCTACAAACCTTACTGAAAGCGGTTTCAAAATCTTTGATTTTGCCTGAGAAGAATTCTTTAATTTCTTCCCAAAGAATGTGTTTCTCCGTGAGAAAAGG
The DNA here is from genome assembly GCA_016208965.1 of Nitrospirota bacterium. GTDB lineage: Bacteria > Nitrospirota > Thermodesulfovibrionia > UBA6902 > DSMQ01 > JACQXB01. Next base: position 18,549 of record JACQXB010000011.1, on the reverse strand, counting down.
CTCTGGGTTTCTGTCTGCGTCTTCAAAATAAGTAAGTCCTTTCAGCAGATGAAAATAATTAACCCTTTTACCAAATTTTTTAAAAGCAAGTTCTGTTACAGCGTCAACCCCCAATGCTTGAACGGCAAAATAGAAGTCGTAGAAATCTTTTTTTTGTCCCCTATCTGCAATCGTTCTGAGCTTTTCCACAATTATATCTCTCCAGTCAGCAACATCTATGGAGTTAAAGGTTTTAAGAGGGAATAATAAAGGTTCTGGGTAAAAAATGAATGATGTCTTCACCCCCTCAAGTATACAGTAAAGGGTTACATGTCTTATTATGCTACCCTCAATGCAGAGGCTATGTGTGGTAATGCCGGTTATCAGCTCATTCGGTAGAAACTCTTTCCGGGTAAAAAAATCCATATCAAAAGACTTTCTATGCCCTACCTGTAGAGCAAGACCTGTTCCACCTGAAAGATAGAAAGAGAAATCTTTTATGAAAGCAAGCCTCTTACTGAGTTCAAGGACACTCTCATCAATTGTCTTAAGATACATAACCAATGGTTTTACAGAATGATAGTGTTCGGGGTGAAAGGATTCTGCTGAGTTTTATAACTAATTTAAGCTGCTCCTTAGAAAAGGTTGAAAGTAACCACTCAAAGTCCTGAATATCTCCAAATTCAAGAACCCGTTCGATAATAAAAAACCAATCTCTCTCCGGCGAGAGGAATTCTAAATCTACATCCCAGAAGAGATTTCTCTTTAAAGGACTGCTTGTTACCATATCTGCTCTTATGTCATATTATATCATAAACCTAAGATAAACGATTTACCACAGGGACACAGAGTGAAACGGCGGATAAGCTAATAAGCTAATAAGCTTTAAGCTGTGTTCTGTGGTTAAGTTTTGACAATAGAGGCTCTTGCAAAAGTATCGAAGAAACCGCTTTTGCCGTCATACCCGCGAAGGCGGGTATCCAGAAGCCTTTGATTTTAAAAAATACTGGATTCGTCCCCGAATGTCTTTATCGGGGATAAAGACTTCGGGAATGACGAATAAAGACTTTTGCAAGAGGCTCAATACGTAAAGATTATGAGAGGGGACATAAATGTTTGTTTCATGAGTGTTCACTGGAATGACTACCACTTAAAAGTTAAAAGTTGAAAATATGGGTTGGAAGAATAGTCTATTCAAGTTCTTTTACTAATCTATCTGCCACTTCTATTGATTTTTCCACAAATGCTAAAGCATTTTTATATGCTTCTTCCGTATCACTTTTATCCACTACTATAAAATCTGCGTAATCAGCATCTTCCCTCTCAAAAAACAGACCTCTAAACCACTTCCCATATTCATTAGACATATAGCCATCCATTATCAATTTTTTTCCTACCATGGTCTTTACCCCTTCATGGGTTTTAGGGTCTATACCAAAAAGTATCAAGAGCCCTTTTGCTGCTGTTAATGCCGCATAATAACTCCTGTTAATAGAAGATTCAAATCTTTCTTTTTCTAAAAGGAGTCTTGCGTCCTCCAGTAACCTTTTAGCCTTTTCAAGCCTATACTTTGAGAGGGACTTTTTCTCTTCTAAGTTGAGCGTCATATATTATGACTCCTTCCGCTTTTATGGCTTTAATAAAGGGACTACCGATGGCATTATTAAAATCAAATTCATCTTTAGAAAAAATAGAGATAGAGAACGATATATCATAGCTCATTTCATATTTGTAGAAAATATCAATTATCTTCTCTTTAATATAACGAGTCTTTTTATCAACTAAGACAAAGACATCAAGGTCGCTATCTCCGTGGAAATCTCCCCTTACCCGCGAGCCGTAGGCAATGAGCTTTAGAATTGATGGCTCATGTGATAAAGCCTCTGCTATATCTGATAATATTTTTTTTTCTTTTGAAAATAGAGACATTGTTAATTACCTTTTTATTTTATTGTTTGAATCTAATCTTATAATTTTTGGCCTAAATTTTTTAAGCTCCTCCTCTGTATAATACTCATAACAGAAAATTATAATCTTATCTCCTATTGTGCCTTTCCTCGCTGTAGGCCCATTTAGACACACAATGCCTGAGTTCTTCTTACCGGGGATTACATATGTTTCAAATCGTTCGCCATTGTTAAGATTGCTAACCATGATTTGCTCGTATGCTCTGATGCCTGCAGAATTCAATATTGTTTCATCCACGGTTAGACTCCCCTCATAATTGATATTAGAGTCTGTAACTACTGCCATGTGTATTTTTGACCTGAGCATGCATCTTAACATGGCAGTCCCCAGTGACAAGTAACAAGTAACAAGTCTTTATGGTAAGAGGTTGAGAACTTGAGAAGTTGAGAGGCTGAGACTTTCTCGTCTCCCCATCTTCTTAGCTTCTGACTTCTGACTCCTGACTTCTGGTTTATTCTCATTCTATTATCTTCGGTACCCTATAAAAATTATCGGTCTTATCCGGGGCATTCTGCAGCGCCATGTCTTTTGGTAAGGACTGAACCACATTATCCTCACGGAATACATTCTTCATTGAAAGAACATGCGAAGTTGGTTCTATATCCATAGTATCAATCTCATTTAGTTTCTCTATATACTTTAAGATATTGTCTATCTGCTTTGAAAATAGCCTGTTTTCCTCCTCTGTAAGTTCAAGTCTTGCAAGCATTGCAATATGCTCAATTTTCATGCAAAAATACCACCATTTGTCATGCTGAACCTGTCAGGCTGTTGAAAAAGTCCTTTTGCTGTCTTTGCGAGCAAAGCGAAGCAATCTGACACAAAGTGTCATTCTGATGCCGAAGTTTCGGCAGAAGAATCTCTTTTGAGATTGCCACGTCCCGAAATGTCGGGGCTCGCAATGACAGGATTGTTAAGGACTTAGCTTTTCTATCTCTATTTTTCGGGCAATGCAGGTTGAGTTAACATTTTATTACAGTTTCTCCAGATTAGCAAATCTCAGTGAAAGTCTCTTTATGCCAACAGATGGGAAATTCACCATAACCTTTATGTCATTAGACTCGCCATAACTCTCCCTTACAACGCCAGTCCCCCATTTAGGATGTCTTACCCTCACACCTACTGCAAACGGTGAAGAATCCAAAAAGTCTGCTGCAGGTGCTAATACACGGGAGGTAATAGCAGTAGCTCCAGGTTGTCTCTTGATATGATGATAACACTCAGATGGTATCTCATTAAGAAACCTTGACGGTTCTCTTTCCTGTAAGGAATTATAAAGCCTTCTCTTTTTTGCCCATGAAAGGATGAGAATATCCTTAGCCCTTGTCATGCCGACATAAAATAATCTGCGCTCCTCGTGAAGTTCGTCCTCATTCTTTATAGCATGGAAATGCGGTAAAAGCCCATCTTCTACTCCTGAAATAAATACCACAGGGAACTCAAGACCCTTCACAGTATGAAGGGTCATAAGGGAAACAAAATTGCCTGCATGCAGTTCATCAAGGTTACTGAAAAGAGAAGCAGTATCTATTAAGCCCTGCAAGTCCTTGCCTTCGGAAGAATTAATAAGCTCCATCAGGTTTTCAAGCCGTTCCTCTTCAACACCTTTTATATATCCTGTCTTCTCAAGAACTAACTGTATAAGCTGCGGCATTGTTATTTCACGACGAGCCATTAACATTAACTCTTCTATGGTCTTAACAAAATCAGCAATTTTATTTTTTAATGTTGAAGATGCGCTGCCGCCTGCTATTCGCCTCATTGTTTCAAAAATGCCCCTGCTTCCCTTTTTAGCTTCATTTTCCAACTTAGCTATAGTGGCATCTCCGATCCCTCTCGGGGGACAATTGACAATCCTTTTAAGGCTTACAGAATCATGGGGATTATTAATAACCTTAAGATAAGATATTATATCCTTTATCTCCTTCCTCTGATAAAAACTAACTCCACCGATTACGCGATAAGGTATACCATGCAACCGCATGGCTTCCTCTAAAACCCTTGACTGAAAATTTGTTCTATAAAGAATTGCAAAATCTCCATACGAATATTGTCCTTTAAGGTAAAGTTCTCTTATAGACTTTGCAATATGTCTTGCCTCTTCATTCTCATCATCAGTAAAACAGTGGTATACTTTTTCTCCTCCATTTCTTTCTGTCCATAGCTTCTTAGGTTTCCTCCATGGATTCTGCGCAATAACACCACTTGCCGCATCAAGGATAGTCTGCGTTGACCTGTAATTCTGTTCAAGTTTTATGAGCTTAAGTTCTGGAAAATCCTTTTCAAATGCAATTATATTTCTTACATCAGCGCCCCTGAATCTATAAATACTCTGGTCATCATCTCCAACAACACAGACATTTTTTTGTTCCCCTGTAAGGAGCTTAGATAACCTATACTGAGCTATATTGGTATCCTGAAATTCATCAACCATTATATGGGAAAATTCTTTATGGTATCTCTTAAGAACATCGGGGTATTTTTCAAAAATTCTTACAGTGTGTATTATTAAGTCATCAAAATCAAGGGCATTATTTCTCTTTAGTTCATCTTGATATCTTACATATACCTTTGTAAACTTTTCATCAAAATCAAAACCGCTTCCACTTTCCAGAAACTCCTGAGGACCAATCAATGACGCCTTAAGAGATGCTATCTTTGATGCGATACCTTTATAAAGGGCTTCATGCACCCCAAATTCTTTTAAAATAGAACGAATAAGACTACATGAATCATCTTCATCATAAATCACAAAATCCCTTTTGAAACCTAATCTCTCTACCTCCCTTCTCAATATGCGATTTGAGATGGCATGGAAGGTGCCGAGCCATAATCCTTTATGGCTCTTACCCACAAGTTTTTCAACCCTCTCTCTCATTTCATTAGCAGCTTTATTAGTAAAAGTCATGGCTATTATTGAGGTAGGTGGGACATTAACAACATCCATAAGATATGCAAACTTGTATGTGATTACCCTGGTTTTACCGCTTCCAGCACCAGCAAGGATAAGTAGGGGACCTTTGGTATGAATTACTGCCTCTCTCTGCTGGAGGTTAAGATCATCTAATAAGGTGTGCCTGGTCATAATTATACCTTAATTCAAAATATTATAATAACAGATTCTCAGCTAAAATTGTTATCATCTTACTACTCCACGGTCACGCTCTTTGCGAGGTTCCTCGGCTGGTCTACATCACATCCCCTTAAAAACGCTATATGGTATGCAAGAAGGTGAAGCGGAACAGTAAACAAGATAGGAGTAAGGTGTTGATTTGTCTCAGGTATAAATATAACATTTCCAGTAAGTGATGAAATGGTGCCGTCGCCTTCTGTTGTGAGCGCAATAACCTTTCCGCCACGGCTCTTTACCTCTTCTATATTAGAAAGCACTTTTTCATACACCTTGTCTTTAGGTGCAAGGACAACCACAGGCATGTCATCGTCTATCAGTGCTATCGGCCCGTGTTTCATCTCACCAGATGGATAACCCTCTGCGTGAATATATGATATTTCCTTAAGCTTTAGTGCACCTTCAAGGGCTATCGGATAATTTATACCCCTTCCTAAATAAAGAAAGTCTTTTACCTGAAAAAACTCTCTGGCTATCTTTAACACAGAACTGTCAAGCTGAAGCACTCTTTCCACCTTCTCTGGTAATAACATGAGTTCCTGAAGCATTGCCCTTGTCTTATCTTTGTCAATTGTTCCCTTTGCATATGCCATAGCAATGGAAAACAAATAAATGGCAACAAGCTGGGTGGTAAATGCCTTTGTTGATGCAACTCCTATTTCAGGGCCTGAATGTGTATAAAAAACACTATCAGCATCTCTTGCAGAGGTACTGCCAACCACATTACATATACTTAAAACCTTTGCACCACATCGCTTTACCTCCCTCTGCACAGCAATGGTGTCTGCTGTTTCTCCTGACTGAGTTATAACAACAACAAGGCTTCTTTTTGGGATAATGGGATTTCTGTACCTGAACTCAGATGCGATGTCAACCTCAGAAGAAACCCTCGCAATATCCTCAAGCATATATTTACCTACAAGGGCTGCATGCCAAGATGTGCCACAGGCAACTAAAAATATTTTATCTATCTCTCTTAGCTCATCCATTGTCATTGAGAATTCTTCTATATTTACCTCTCCATCTTCCAGTGAAAACCTCCCCCGGATTGTATCCATAATTGCCCTCGGTTGTTCGTATATCTCTTTTAACATAAAGTGCCTGTAACCACCTTTTTCAGCCATTGCAGGAGACCATGTTATATTTGCAATCTTTTTATCTAAAGGATTTCCATTGAGGTCGTATATAGAAACCCCGTTGTGAGTAATTACTGCCATCTCTATGTTATCAAGGATCATCACATCCCTCGTATAACTGAGAAACGCCGGAATATCTGAGGCAATAAAAAATTCGCCATCTCCTAATCCTACAATGAGCGGGCTGTCTTTCCTTACAGCTACAATCTTATCAGGCTCGTCTTCTCTTATAATCCCAAGGGCATAAGCACCTTTCACATGCTTTAGTGCTTCCCTTGTAGCATTTTCAAGCTCAAGCCCTTTTTGAGAATATTTATCTATTAAATGACACAATACCTCTGTATCAGTATCAGATGTAAAGACATGTCCTTCTTTTTTTAGTCCTTTCTTAAGTTCCATGTAATTTTCAATAATCCCATTATGGACAACAACAACCCCGCCTGCCCTGTGTGGATGGGCATTTTCCTCTGAAGGTCTTCCGTGCGTAGCCCATCGTGTATGCCCTATTCCAAGTATACTCTGTAGGTTCTCTCCTCCCATAGAAGACTCTAACTCTCTTACCTTGCCCGTGCAGCGTCTTACTTCAATCCTGCTGTCTCTGAAGAACGCTATCCCGGCAGAATCATATCCCCTGTATTCCAGACTCTTCAGTCCATTAATAAGTATTGGGATCGCATTTTGTTTTCCTATATAACCTATGATGCCGCACATATTACACCAGTGAACAGTGAACAGTGATTAGTGATAAGTTTTTAAAAACATATTTAGTTATCATCTGAGGCTCTTGCAAAAGTCATAAAAAGAGAAGAGTTTGTCATTCCCACGAAGCTTGTCCCCGCATGTAGTAAGCGGGGAGTGGGAATCCAGTCTTTTTAATATGTTGCAAAAATTTCTGGATTCCCGTTTGCACGGGAATGACGACTTTTGCAAGAGCCTCATCTTTTTCAACTTTTAACTTTGAACTTTCAACTGTTTTTTTATTGCCCAGTCTTTTATATTCTCCTGCTTAACCCTGCCTATCGCCAGAGCATGAGAAGGCACATTCTTCGTAACCGTTGTACCTGCTGCTACATAAGCCCCCTTCCCTATTTCTACAGGTGCAATAAGCTGGGAATCACTCCCTAAAAATACCCCAGAGCCAATTACAGTAGTATGTTTCTTTATTCCATCATAGTTACATGTAATAGTACCTGCCCCTATATTCACATCTTCTCCTATAATGGCATCTCCCAAATAACTTAAATGCTGCGCCTTTGTCCCATCGCCTACAATAGATTTTTTTAACTCAACAAAATTTCCAATCTTCACATTACGACCAATATTATTATGGGGTCTCAGATGAGCAAACGGACCTATGGTGGAGCCCTCTTTGATATTGCTTAGTTCTATTAATGTATTATCTTTGATAGTAACCCTGTTACCAAGCTTGCTCTCATATATCCTAACACCCGGATAAATAATACATTCTTTCCCTATTGATGTCCTGCCCTCAATAAATGTATCTGGATAAACAACAGTGTCTCTCCCTATAGAAACAGAAGAATGCACAATTGCCCTCTTGGGGTCAATAAATGTAACACCGTTCTTCATCAGTCTTGATATATTTCTCATATTTAAGATTTCTGTTACCTGAGAAACATCTTCCCTCGTGTTTACCCCGCGAACATCCTCTGTGGGACATCTGTACGCCTCTATCTTTTTGCCATTTTTTGAGAGCATTTCAATGAGGTCAGTAAGATAGTATTCTCCTGATGACCTGTGAACTCTAAGACTACCAATGTAATTTAAGAGCTCAGGCTGCATTGCATAAACACCTGCGTTTAACTCCTTGGCTTTTCTCTTTTCACTAAGTGTTGCGTGTTTGTCTTCTACAATACTGCTCACCCTGCCCCTTTCATCACGCAATATCCTGCCATAACCTGATAAGGATTCATCAATAAAAGAAAGGAATGACAGGTCATTCTTACTGTGCCTGTGATTCTTTAAAAGTTCTTTTAAGGTCTTGGATGTTATAAGCGGTGAATCACCGTTAAGCACAATAATTGTGTTATCATTAATGTCTGTTAATTCCTTTTTTGCCCCTAATAGAGCATTCCCTGTACCGAGAAGCTCCTTTTGGAAAACAAAAGATACATGACTGTTACTTATCTGTTTTTTTACTTCCTCTGCTCCTGAATTAACCACTATAATTATCTTCCTGGGTCTTAGTTCCTTTACAGCATCTATTGTATATTGGATCATTGGTTTTCCTAAAATAAGATGAAGGACCTTTGGTTTAGAAGACATCATACGTTTTCCGCGGCCTGCTGCAAGGATAACAACACATACATTCATTTATAAGCCTCCATCTTATCTAAAGCGGTCCCTTTGGGTAAATAATCAGGGGTTGCAATTCCGCCAGATAGAATTATTTTTATTCCTTCCTCTATAGAGAGTTTTGTGTAGAATACCTCATCTTCTTTGAACAAGACTATCTCGCCAAGATATAGGTGGTTAGTTGGAATATATACTGCCTTTAAACAAATCTCGGAATCAGCAGTTGGTTTTAGACAACACTCCTTTGTTAGAAAGCCAAATGAATAAACCCCGGGGCGCGGGTATTCAACAACCACAAATTTTTTGAAAAAACTTTTATCAGGTGAGAAGGCGTCAACTGTCTGCTTAATAGGATTATAAATACCTTTAAAAATAGGGATATGGAGGAGCCCTTTCTCTATTAAGGACAGTATTTTTTTGCCAAATACATTTGTAGATATTGTCCCTGCAAGAAAAACTAACGCTATTGCAGTAAAGAAGCCCAGCCCAGATATATGCCTTCCAAGGATGTAATCGTAAAATTGTCCTAATAATCCATCAATAATTTTGAAAAACCAGATGAGTATTGATAAGGTCACAGCCAGAGGGATTAATACAAAAAAACCTGCGATAAATTTTTGTCTAAAGGTAATCCTTACAAACCCCGCCATAGTTTATGATAATACTTTCAGACCACTATTTTCAATGTATCCCCGAAAAATAGAGATAGAAAAGCTAAGTCCTTAACAATCCTGTCATTGCGAGCAGGTCCCTCGCTTGTCATTGCGATGCCGAAACTTCGGCAGAAGCAATCTCGTTTGTCGCTCGGGATAAACTCCGCAATCTCGTCTTTATATAGCGAGATTGCCACGAACCCTTCGGGTTCTCGCAATGACAAATAAATCAACGGTTTTACGATTCTATGTCTATTTTTCAGACGCCCTGATATGCTATTTTTTCCTATGGGATTCAAACAGTATTTCTTCTACCATCTGGCAGATGACATGCCCGAGGGTGATATGAACTTCCTGAATCCTTGGAGTATTTGTAGATGGGACCATGAAGACGTGGTCAGACTTTGATGCAAGCTTTTCCCCTTTTGCACCTGTAAAGGCTATTACTTTTAATTTTTTCTTTTTTGCTGCATCAACTGCCTTAAGGACATTTGGAGAGTTTCCGCTTGTGCTTATAGCAATAACTACATCCCCTTCCTGTGAAAGGGCTTTGAGCTGCCGCGCAAAGACATCAGAGAAATCATAATCATTTGCAATGGCTGTTAATACAGCCATATCAGTATTAAGGGCAATAGCAGGGAGGCCTGGTCGCTCCCTTTTAAGTCTATTTACAAATTCACCAGTAATATGAGATGCATCTGTAGCACTTCCACCATTGCCAAATAATAGAAGTTTATTGCCCCTGTCAAACACATCAGCTAAGAGTTTTGATACCTCAATAACTGTTTCAAGATTTTCCTTAATAAACTGCTCCTTAACGGAGATGCTCTCTTGAAAAGCTGATAGAATTCTCTCTTTCATTATAACCTCTCATGTATAATGGACATTATACATGATTCAAACCCCGTTAGAAATAATACCCCATTGCTCCTTGCCCCGTTAGAAATAAGATTTCTAACGGGGTTTACTTGCTCTCTGTTATCACCTCTATTATACCTGATGGGATGCTCTCTGAATCCCCCATGGCGGTAATCCTGTAATAATATTTCTTTAAAGACTCTATATCCTTATCAGTGAATACAGGCGTAACAGTCTCTCCAATTAATATAAAAATGTCAGCTCCCTTACCGCCTGTATCCATAGCCCTATAAATCCTGTATATTTCTACATCTAACACTTCATCCCATGTGAGAATTACACTTTTTTTAGTATAAATGGCATTAATGTTGTGAGGTGCATGCGGTTGATATACCTCAAACTTCTTTGGCTCTATCCATTCATAACCTACTAAGACAATATTTGAATCCTTGCTAAGCTTTTTATTCTTATCCATAACAACTATCTTATATGCATAAGCCTGATTTTTTATTATGCCTTTATCTATGTATTCAAACTTTTTCTCTTTCCCAGGCGCCAGAGAATCAACAAGTTTATACTCACATTCACATTTCTCAAACTTTATCCCATGTGGAACCTCAGCCCTAAAAATCAAAAAACTTTTTATAGCTTTCCTCGGGAAATTCTTATCCTTAGGCAACCCCCACATAAGGTTCACACCTTCGTCCTTTATTGACACCTTTAGATTCTTTACCGCCCCTACTTCTATATAAGGTTCAACCAGAACAGGGTCGCCCCTTCTTCCACAAGCGGTGAGAAAAGATGCAAGATACAAGATGCAAGATACAAGTAATAAAATCCTAAGTTGAGCGCTTTTCTTGTCATGATATGAGGCATAGTCATGAAAAAAGCCGTGTTGCAACACCTTTAAACAGGCAATTATTTTTATTAAAGAGTTTTTGATTAACTTATACGGTGAATCCAAAAAATAATTGCCTCTCAATGAATACTGTTGCGTTACACGGGTTTTTAAATGACTATGCCTCATAAGAATCGCTCAATTTAGGAAAATATAAGACAGTAAATGGTGAACGATGAACAGCGAACAATGAACGATAAATATGGAACTATTTCTCATTTACTATTTCCGTCATTTTAATTTGTTTGATAGCCTTAATGACCTGTTCTCTTGCTGTCCCGCCAAATGAATTTTTTCTATTAACGGATTCTTTTACTGAAAGGCAACTGAAAACATCTTTCTTAATCAATCCTGAAAACCGTTTGAGTTCATTAATGTTTAAATCTGTCAGTGTCTTATCATTTTCAATACAATACCTGACGATTTTTCCTGTAACCTCATGTGCCTTCCTAAAAGGAATACCTTTACGGACAAGATATTCTGCTAAATCAGTAGCAGTTAAAAATCCTTTTTCTACCGCCCTCTCCATTGCCTCCTTGTTGAATTTAATCTTTGGCATCATCTTAATCAACATAGAGAGACAGGATTTCATGGTATCGACTGTATCAAAAACTGGCGTCTTATCTTCCTGCATATCCCTGTTATAGGTAAGGGGAAGTCCCTTTAAGATGGTCAGCATGGCAATTAGATGTCCGAACACCCTGCCTGTCTTCCCTCTAATTAGTTCTAAGACATCGGGGTTTTTCTTCTGCGGCATAATGCTTGAGCCTGTTGAATAGGCATCTGGAAGGTCAATAAATCCAAACTCTGCGCTGCTCCAAAGTATCAGTTCTTCAGCAAGTCTTGATAGATGAACCATAATCATACCCGATGCAGATAGAAATTCAATCACAAAATCTCTATCAGAGACTGCATCCATGCTGTTTCGGGATATCTCTGGAAACCCTAAAAGCCGAGCAGTATATCTTCTGTCAATCGGCAGTGTGGTTCCTGACAAGGCAGCAGAGCCGAGGGGTAAAATATTCACGCCCTTTAAACATTCCCTGAACCTTCTCTTATCACGCTCTAACATCTCAAAATATGCAAGCATGTGGTGGCTTAGAATCACAGGCTGTGCCCTTTGAAGGTGTGTATAGCCCGGCATGATAGTATCAATGTGTTTCTCCGCAAGGGCAACTAAGATTCTCTGGAAATCCCTTATCAACCTTAGGATTTCCTCTATTTCGTCTCTAAGGAAAAGCCTTATGTCAAGTGCAACCTGATCATTACGACTCCTTGCAGTATGCAGCTTACCACCTGAATGTCCTATCTTTTTTATAAGCGCATGCTCAATATTCATATGAATATCTTCAAGTTCATTGCTAAGTTTAAACTTGCCGCTCTCTAACTCTTCCCTTATCTCATTAAGCCCTTTCAGGATCAATTCCATATCTTTTTTGGAAATAATCTTCTGCTTTCCGAGCATCTTCGCATGAGCGATGCTTCCCTCAATATCATACTTCCATAGTCGTCTATCAAAAGAAATAGAAGATGTAAATGTCTCAACAATCTTTTCTGTTTTCTCTTTAAATCTCCCTGCCCATGGTTTTTTCATAATTGTTAAGAATAAAACTAAGGACTTGCAGTAGTCAAGTTATCACACAGCGATGTCAAAGCAATTTAGAAATGTCCTTTCCTGCCATCTTTCCCCCTTTCCAAAAGAGGCAGTTTAACACTTCCAATTTAGGACATTTCTATTTTGGCATTACATCACTTCCTTATTTAGTATACATTTGATATACTTTGTTATATCTTTGCTCTACAGATTAAAGGGGTAAATGAGTTGGCAAAAACATGTGGGCAAACTGCTAAGCCAGTAGCTTCAGAAAAGAGAGCCAGCCTGACAGAAAAAATATATGAGCACTTCTTTAATCTTTCTAATGATATGCTTTGTGTCGCAGGTTTAGACGGGTATTTCAAGCTCATAAATCCTGCATTGGAGAAAACGCTCGGATACTCTAAAGAAGAACTTCTTGCAAAACCATTCTATGAACTGGTCCATCAGGATGACCGCCAGGAAAACCGCGCTGAATTACAAAGTATACGGGATAACATGCCCCTGGTTTACTGCGAGCACCGCTACCTCTGTAAAGATGGTTCTTATAAGTGGCTGGCATGGACCGCTTATTCAGATACCGACGCCGGACTGATATACTCTGTCGGACGGGACATCACCGAACGCAAACAGGAATTCCATACCATGATGGACTTCATTCCCGACAACTTGGCGCTCCTATCTCCTGACTTAAAGATAATGTGGGCCAACAAGGCAGCGGCAGATGCATTTGGTAAAGCCGCCTCTGAACTTGCCGGGAAGTATTGTCTTAGTGTATGCGGATCTCCTCCGGATAATAATTACCCTTCAATTAAAAGTTTTCGTACTGGTAAAGAGGAGACAGCCGAGATATCAACTCAAGACGGAAGAATATGGGATGTAAGGGCGTTTCCGATAAAGGATGAATCCGGAAAGGTAAAAAACGTAATAGATCTGGCAAGGGACATTACTGCCAAAGTCAGAATGGAGAAAGAGGCAAAACTTATGCAGGTAAAACTGATTCAGGCAAATAAAATGAGCGCTCTTGGAACCCTTATCTCGGGGATTGCACATGAGATTAATAACCCCAATAGTTTCATTATGTCTAATGTGCAGTTGCTTTCTGAAATATGGAAGGACGCCGTTAAAATTCTCGGGGAACATTATCATAAGAGCGGAGATTTTTCGCTTGGCGGACTTTCTTTTTCTGAACTCAGTGGAATTATGCCAAAACTCCTTAGCGGCATAAACGACGGCACGGTGAGGATTAAGAATATAATTGACAATCTGAGAGATTTCGCCCGTCAGGATAAGGCAGGCATTGACGGAAAGGTTGATATCAAGAAAGCCATTACAGCAGCCACGGCAATCATCAGCAACCAGATTAAAAAATATACTGATAATTTTAATATAGATTGCAAGAAAGATATCCCAATCGTAAAAGGGAACATCCAGCAAATAGAGCAGGTGTTTATTAATCTCATCATGAATTCCCTGCAGGCATTGCCGGATAAAAATTGCAGGGTCCGAATATCTGCTTCCTTTAACAAGAAATCAGACTGTGTGGAAATAAAGGTAAGAGATGAGGGAGCTGGAATGTCCAAAGACGTTCTTGAAAAAATAACAGAGCCTTTTTTTACCACCAAGATTGATAGCGGAGGCACAGGACTCGGACTTTCAATCTCCTATGCAATTATCAAGGAACACAAGGGTTCTCTTGAGTTTGAATCTGCCCCTGGCAAAGGGACAACCGCTGTTGTGAAACTGCCGGTGCATAATAAAAAAAATGAGTAACTCTGCGCTTCCAATAGTTCTAATAGATGATGAGCAAGAGATTTTATTCAGTTACAGTGTGACGCTTAAAAGCGCCGGGATTGAACATATCTTGACTGTCCAGGACAGCCGGCAGGCATTGCCTCTTCTTAAAGAACAGGATGTTGCTGTGGTTGTATTAGACCTGATTATGCCGTATCTGTCAGGAACCGAACTGCTCACTAAAATCAATCGCGATTTCCCGCATATCCCGGTCATTATCATGACTGCTGTAAATGAACTGGAGAGGGCTGTAGAGTGCATGAAAGCAGGGGCATCAGATTATCTTGTAAAGCCTGTGGAGAAAAGCCGTTTCATCTCCAGCATTCAAAGGGCATTAGAATTAAGGAATCTGCGCAATGAAGTATCCTCCCTGAGACAGCATCTTCTCACTGACCAGCTGGAACACGAGGAAGTTTTTTCATCAATTATCACAAAAAGTAAAAAGATGCGTGCTGTTTTCCATTATTTAGAAGCAATTGCAAAATCTCCGAAACCTGTTTTTATTACAGGAGAGACCGGCACAGGCAAGGAACTAATTGCAAAATCAATCCATCAGTTAAGCGGGCTTAAAGGCTCATTCATTGCGGTAAATGTAGCAGGCTTAGATGACACCATGTTTTCTGACACCTTATTTGGCCATAAAAAAGGCGCTTTTACCGGAGCGGACAAAGAAAGAGACGGGTTAATTGTTCAGGCATCTGAAGGCACCCTGCTCCTTGATGAAATTGGCGATTTGAATGAATCGTCACAAATTAAACTTCTGCGTTTGTTAGAGGAGAAAACGTATTATCCGCTTGGTTCTGATATATCTGAAAAAAGTAATGCGCGCATCATTGCTAATTCTAATCATGACATTCAAAAACAAATATCTGATGGAAAATTCCGTAAAGATTTATATTATCGCCTTTGCAGCCATCATATTCATATTCCTCCGCTTCGTGAACGGCTTGAAGATGTTCCTTTATTAATTAATTATTTTCTTGAGGATGCAGCAAGGTCTCTGAAAAAGAGGATACCTTCAACACCCCCTGATCTTATAACGCTGCTCTTAAACTATCCCTATCCGGGAAATATTCGTGAGCTTCAGGCTGTAATTTTTGATGCGGTTACACAGCACAAATCAGGCGTTCTTTCTCTTGATAGTTTTAAAAAATTTATTAAACAAAAAAGCCCGCCTGAACTCTTGCCTAAAGTTCAAGATGTAAATTCAATGTTTGACATTTCAGCACATTTCCCCACTTTAAAAGAAGTCGAAGATTATTTGATATCCGAAGCGCTGAAGCGGTCTAATAACAATCAGGGAATTGCCGCGTCCCTTCTGGGCATCACCCGTCAGGCGCTGAATAAGCGGTTAACAAGAAAAAAGCCTAAATAAAGGCTGCGACATTTTTTGCACTTATGACAACTATTGCATTACAAAAAATCTTATCTTTAACAAGGCGTACTCTTTGAAGTAAATTTTTTCCTCAAAATCTGTCTCATCCCTCTACAATTCCAAACAACATCACTATATTGTCTATCCAGTTGTTTTTAAAGGATAAAAAATAATTTTATAATTCTGGCACGGTTCATGCTTAAAGTTATGTAAAGGAAAACTACTTTAACTTAAAATTAAGTAAAAAAAGATGACAAAGGAGATATGAGTATGCTAATTCTGAACATAAAGAAATGGAAGATGCTATTTTTATGTATTGCTGTGCCACTCGTTTTTACGGCATGCGGAGGCGGAGGGGGAGTTGGAGCAACGTTTAATGCATCTGCGGCCCGGAAGGCATCTTATTCAGCGCCTGTATCCCAAAATACCTTGCCTGAAAACACCCTGCTCCAGTTCACAGCAGGGGGGCACATATTAGGGTTCAAGCATGACAGGGTCTATTTTGCATCCCTTGACCATGCGATCATTGAGGAATTTTTGGTAACAAAAGGGGTAATGCCTGTTGGAGAGTCAGGGAATGTAAAAACAGAGGGCAAGAAGGGCGCGCCTCCTCTCGGAAAGGTCATCTATAAGAACCTATGGCAAGGCATCACCCTGAAATATGAGGCAAAGGATGGCGGGATAGCAGAGAGCACCTATCTGCTTGAGCCTGAGGCTGAGGTTAAGGACATAAAACTAAAATATAATGTGCCGGTTGGCATAGAAAAAGGCGGCACTTTAAGATTCAGGCATTCATCAGACAAGGGGTATTTCATCCAATCCGCGCCAAAGGCATGGCAGGATGTGGATGGAAAGAGGATACCGGTTGAGGCTGCGTTTGCTGATTATGGGAACAGCACAATCGGGTTCAGGCTTGGAGAATACAACAGACAATACCCTGTGGTTATAGACCCAACCTACCAGTGGCACACCTTCTACGGCTCTACTGCTTCAGATTTTAGCGAAGGCATTGCAGTGGACACCAACGGAAATGTCCATGTGATAGGATATAGCAGGGACACATGGAATGGGCCTGCAGCGCAAGCGCCTTTGAATGCACACAGCGGAAACGGTGACATAGTGGTCTTGAAACTGAACACTGCAGGCGCCTACCAGTGGCATACCTTCTACGGCTCTGCTAGTGGCTCTGGCATCACAGTGGACACCAACGGAAATGTCCATGTGATAGGATATAGCAGGGACACATGGAACGGGCCTGCAGCGCAAGCGCCTTTGAATGCACACAGCGGATACTATGACATAGTGGTCTTGAAGCTGAACACTGCAGGCGCCTACCAGTGGCATACCTTCTACGGCTCTGCTGCTAGTACTGATAGAGGCTCTGGCATCGCAGTGGACACCAACGGAAATGTCTATGTGACAGGATATAGCACTGTCACATGGAACGGGCCCGGAGCAACAGCGCCTTTAAACGCACACAGCGGATACTATGACATAGTGGTCTTGAAGCTGAACACTGCAGGCGCCTACCAGTGGCATACCTTCTACGGCTCTGATAGTGGCTCTGGCATCACAGTGGACACCAGCGGAAATATCTATGTGTCAGGAGTTAGCGGTGCCACATGGAACGGGCCCGGAGCAACAGCGCCTTTAAACGCATGGAGCTGGGGCGGATACAGAACCGTTGACATAGTGGTCTTGAAGTTATTAAGCGACAATCCTCCGCCAACAAAACCTACACTTATCTATCCACAAAATGGTTCTACAGGTATGCCTACTACTCTTACATTAAAGTGGGATAAAAGCACAGACCAAAATGAAGACACGATTACTTACAAACTTTATATCGGAACAGCCCCAAGCTTCACAGGTGTAGACCCTATAATACTCGCCTCTATCCCAAATAATAGCAGTTATGCTATTGCTTCATGGTACCAGGTAGGTGCTATTGCACTTGTTGGGTTTATTTTTATTGGCGGGCTATCAAAAAAGAGAAGGAAGATAGAATTTCTTATCGTAACACTTATAGTTGCTGGGGGACTACTTCTTGGTTCATGCGGCGGCAGCGGCAGTGGTGGAGGCAGTGATAATCAATCTCCGGTAGGTGCCGAAGTTTCTTACACAGTTGAAAATCTTCAAACAGGGACAATTTATTACTGGAAGGTAACTGCAGATGATGGTAATGGGGGCGTAACTGAAAGCGATATTTATAGTTTTACAACAGCGACCTGATAGAAGTATTTTTTGAGCCTGTTCAGGAATATGAACAGGCTCAAACTTTGATTGCAGATTTTGATAGTATTTTGCTTTATATCAGGAATGAAAAGGCTAAAATAAATCCTTCCAAAAAGGAAAGTTCAAAAGAACCGAGATAGCATTCTTTTGAAGCATCGGAAGTTAGGACAGGTATGGATTATGAATTGTTCGGACATAAACCCAAATCTGGTAATCAATTGAAATTATTAACTTAAGGCTCCATAATACATGCATGATTGCTATCGTTGATTACGGGATGGGGAACCTCAGAAGTGTTGAGAAGGGGTTTCTAAAAGTAGGTGTTAATGCCGTGGTAACAAATAAGCCCGATATTATTAAGAATGCCAAGGGGGTTGTCCTTCCCGGCGTTGGTGCGTTCAGGAACTGCATGCAAGGGCTTACAAACCTCAATCTGATAAACGTTATCTTAGACACTATAGAAAAGGGCAAGCCCTATCTCGGGATATGTCTGGGGTTGCATGTCTTATTTAGTGAATCAGAAGAATTTGGCAGATGTAGGGGGCTTGATATTTTTAAGGGAAAAGTTGTTCGATTCCGTCAAGAGGGGTTAAAAGTTCCTCACATGGGTTGG
>JACQXB010000037.1 GCA_016208965.1 Nitrospirota bacterium | reverse complement strand
CACAATTTTAGTTCTGAACGGAGATTCATTCTGCCCGGTGGATTTATTAAAATATATTGAATTTCATAGACAGAAAAAGGCGCTTTTGTCAATTGCAGTTTTAGAGTCCAATGAAACAAGCGATTTTGGTCAAATCGTTTTGGATGAAAATGAGCAAGTAATTAGTTTTAAAGAGAAAAGCAATTCTGATGAGAAAACTTTTATAAATTCAGGAATATATCTTTTTGAAAAACAAATTCTTTCCATGATACCAACAGGTATTAAGTATTCTCTTGAATATGACCTTTTCCCGAAATTGGTGGGCAAGGGCCTATACGGGTTTCGTTTCCATGGGAAATTTATCGACATTGGCACTCCGGAATCATATCTTTTGGCAGAAGAGTTCTTTAGCAGAGAGTATACATGAGCATCGCAGCTTCGTACTTATATATGAGAAACTTTTTTAAGCAAATCTACAATCATTTTTTTTGTTTATTTTTCTTCGCTGTCGTACTTATTGCTGTGGTGCTGCCTTATTATGCAGATGGCAGTCCTGCCCTTGCCTTTACTGACCAACAGAGTAAAGACAGTCTGCTGACGGTAATAGGCGAAGGGCAAAAGGCCAACGAGATTGTATTTGTCAATAGAAGTTTTAATGATCTGGTTATTGATTTAGCAAAGGCGGAGGGCGAGGCTAAAGGCAAAGGACTGACAAGCCAAAAGCCGATATTGGTTAAATTAGATAAAAAGGGCAAAGGTAAGTTTAAGTTTAAAGATAGCGGGGTATATGAGTTTTGGATTAAAAATACTGAAAATTTTGCAAGGTTGTTTAAGGATTTGGGGTTAGAGGTAAGTATTGATGGAGAGGAATTGAAAGGTTGGGCAGGAAGGGAAGATGATAAATGGATAAAGGTGGGTGAATTTGATTGGTTGCAAGGGCAGCACAAGATAGAAGTTAAAAGTGAAAAGTTAAAAGTTAAAAGTTTTAACAGGGAAAAATTTAAAGAATTATTTCAGGAAATGGAGTTTGTGATTGTATCAAAAGAAAGGCATAAAGAATATGAGAACATGCTTAAATCAAAGGATATTGGCTATCTCTTTTACATAGATAAAGAAAAAGTTGAAGCGATGCTTAAAAATGATGAAAAATTGAAGGAAATTAAATTTAAGAAAGACAATCCATTCAGGATAGGTGAGCAGGGATTCTATATCCCTAAAGATGGGAATTATTCTCTCAAGGCTCTGGTAAAACCGAAGAGGGATTTTATAGAAAAGGGTTTTATTAGTAGTAGTAGTAGTAGTATAGAAGCCTTATTAGATGCCTTTTCCGGCTGGGATGTTAAGGCATTAAATACTACTTACAAACAGAATATCTCGGAAGATGGTATGCACATTAATGCATATTTTCAAAACAAGGGAGATGTGAAAGAAGGTGTTGTTTTAACTAAAAAATTCCCTGATATACGCGTCAAGGAAAGGCCATATCTGGTATTTTCCTGTGAGATGGAGGACTTAGGGGTTCAGGAGGTAGAGATAGATGTTGAATTAGTTAATGAAAGTGAGTGGTTTTCATTATTCTGGACAAAAAAGATAAGACTGAAGGCAGATAATAAACAATATGTTATTAACCTGTATCAAAAGGCTAATGATATATTTGGCAAAGAGACTGCCCCTAAGCTATCTATTAGTGAAATTAGCCTTAAATTTAAAAAGAAAGATGGAGTTGACCTCTCATGGGAAGGGGATAGACATGTTTACCCGTTTAAATTTAAAAACATCGCTTTTTTGAAGACACCGCCAATACTGGCTGATTTTAAAGACAGATTGTTTGCTTATTTGCCTGATAACTACTATTACTTTGATGCAAATGGTGATTTAAGAAGCGTGGATTTCCCGGAGCAGATTCCGTGGGATATAAAGGATGTTTACAGATTACACCTGAATAGATTTATTGACTTAAAGGAGACCCCGGTATTGTCATTAAACTTTTCTAAACCGTCAATGGAAGACAGGAGGGAAGCATGGATGTTTGAGGATGGAAAATGGAGGACAGAATTTCCACAGGAATGGAAGGTAATGTTAGGTTTTGATTTTGACGGGGATGAAAAGGAGGATGAAAGGGTTGAGATGTTTGTGCCTGCCGCTGGCATGAGCGGCGGCGATTTACTGCTCACTGTTCGGGCATATGAGGAGGTTAAAAAGAAATTTCCTGATAAGCAGAATTATAATCTCCTGTCCATAGGGGTGAGTCATCCTGATGATAAGGAAATAGTATATCAAACAGTTATGAGCAAGAAACTTATTAGATATAGAGAGTATATATATAAACCATCTGATTTCATGGTTGGCGATAATTTATTAGAAATAGATGGGGAAATATATAAATTACCGAAGGTAAAAGACCAAGAAGACAATTGGATAGAATTCAATAATATCTATTTAAAAGAAGGTAAACATGCTTTGAATGTTTTTGAGGATGATAGATTCAAGGTCGACATGGTTGAGATAAAGTCAGAAGTCAGAAGTCAGAAGTCAGAAATGGGAGAGGATTTTCAGATTGTGCTTGAGTTTAAGCCGCAGAGGTTGTTTGAAATAGGTTTGCTTGTTTCTGGTATTACCCTGCTTGGGTGTGTTGGATACATTGGATACGATTTCAGGAAAAGAAGGCAGCTCAAAAGAAGGGATTTAAAGTAATTGGAATCGGAATATAAAAAGTTAATTTATAAAAAACTATTTTTTGGTGTTATTCTCCATGCACTTATTTTATGGGCTGCCCTTGCATTAGGCTATAATTCATATAAAGAGTTCATGCGTGAGATTGAGCCGCTTAGCAGGGAGGTGAAAGATTCTATTAAAGCCATTTTCCCATGGGCTATACTATTGTTTTCAAGTTTATATTTTATTTTTATCAGACTTAGAAAAACATTCGAAACAAATAGAACCAATGAAACCAATGAAACCAATAAGACCTTCAACCCTCAACCTATCTTTCTGAATATTAGTCAATATGTATTTATGCTTACCCTTTATGGGGTATTGATAAATGTATTTTTCTTTTCAAAAGGAAGGGATATACTCATTCCTCTTAATCTATCGGTACTTTATTCTGTAATACTTTTGACTATCCTTTTAGGATTAAGCAGACTTTTCTATTTTGAAAACCTTGCCTCTAACCTCCAGCCTCTAACCTCCAGGATTCAGGACTGGCTGCCACCAATAATTTATAGATTTTTAATGAACAATCTTCCCAAAGTACAGTCCTATGTCAAAGAGAAACCTTCTGCCCCCTTTATTATTGCTTTTATGGCTTTATTGATCATATGTGCATTGCTCTTAATCTTTAAGGTAGAAAAGGCAGCGGAACAATTGGCCAACATTGCATATTTCTCATTGGTTGTGGGAGTAGGAATAGAATTGTATCAGATGATTAAATATGGTAAACACAATACAGGGAACGATGAGTAGTGATAATATTGCTGTCATACGCTATATAATAATCCCAGCAGCAGGGTTCTTTATAGGGGCTCTTTTTTTCTTACTGATATATAGAAACTATTCCAGCAATTTTTTTGAGAGATTAGAAACTTATGTAAAGGGGCATTTAAACCAGATACTCTTTTTTGCTATCGGAATCTATTCCTTATTTTTTTTGTCAACTGTTATCCTGAGATACTCCAGCTATCATATAGGTCTTTTTGACTTCGGGATATATGATTTTAGAATCTGGCAGATACATGATATTTCATGGATAGAGTGGCATGAGAAGATTGAATCTGCAGTAATGGGGCATTTTCAGCCTATTCTGGTTATCTATTCCATTCTTTATGACTTTGGTATAGAGCCTGTAATATTAAACATTCTGCAGGCAGTTACTGTCTTCTCAGGCATAATTCCCCTATACCTAATAGCAAAAAATAAAATAAGAAGCCACCTCCTTATTTTATCAGTATTGCTGATATATCTCCTCTATCCAGCTACACAGTTCAATATTGCAGTGGATTTTCACCCTGACCATCTTATTATCCCGATTCTTTTTTGGTGCTATTATCTTATAGAGAAAGAAAAATATATCGGGACAATTCTACTGTTTGTTATAGGATATACGCTCAAGGAGCCTCTAATACTTACTATTGCTTTTATGGGGCTTTATATAGCGGGGGTGAAGAGAAAGTATGTTTTTGGCTTTGTGGTATTCTTTATATCACTTGTGGTTTTTTATATAGTTACCTTTGCTATTACACCCGGTGAGGCTATATCAAGGAGTGATTCCTTTGGTTACATCTTTGAACCAGAAGTACTTTTCCCTTCCATTCAGGAAGTGCTACGATTTGAGAAATGGAGATTTCCCTTCTTTTTACTCTTTCCTTTGCTTTTCCTTCCCCTTTTGAAATTTAAGGTGTTTCTTCCTGCACTACCTCTACTTATAATCCATATCATTTCTACTAATATCCACCACCAGAATGTTGCAAGCCACTACACAGCAGGGATAATCCCACCTGTCTTTGTTGCATTAATATCTGGAATTGCATACCTGTATGATAGGTTTGGAGAGAGGCTAATGGTAGCCATTCTTTCATGGATAGGGGTTCTCCTACTTGCCTTCAATATAGCCCATACTCCATCCCCCTTTGCCATTGCCTTCTGGGATAAGGATTGGTCCCGTGGTAAATGGCACTATTCTATGTATGTCAAAAGTGAACATGAAAAGATTCTTGAGGATGCGATAAATTTAATCCCTGATGACCCTCAGATAAAGGTTGTAACACACAGTGAGATTTATCATAAGAGACTTGCCCACAGGTATTTCTACAGACCCTTTCCTAAAGGGTGGCAGAAGGCTGATTATATAATACTGGATAATACGAGGGGTCAGTATCTATCTGATAGCCGTGATGAGGTCGGGTATCAGCAGAAATTACAGGAACTCAAAGATAATCCAGAGTTTAAGGTTATCTTTGATAAGGATGGTATTCTTGTGTTTACCAGTAGAAGATGAATACCGTCAGAATGATAGCTAAAAATACTGTAGTTAGAACAGGGGCGGAGATATTAAATCTTGCCCTCTCCGCAATATTCCTTATCTATGTGGTAAGGCATCTGGGGAGTGTAGATTTCGGAAAATACTCCTTTGCCTTCTCCTTTGCTGGATTCTTTGCGATACTCACCGATATAGGACTACACACACTCTTTATAAGGGAGGCCGTAAAGGAAAAAGAGAAGACAGGTAAACTGCTTGGAAATCTCCTTATCATTAAATCCATTTTAGCCTTATCTACCTTTTCCATCCTCTTTATAACTATAAATTTAATGGACTATCCCCCTGAAACTAAGAAGTTAGTTTACATAATGGGTATTTTCGTGATGGGCACATCCTATTTAGACTTGTTCAATTGTGTCTTCAGGGCATTTGAAAGGATGGCGTATGAGGCACTTATCATGTCCGTTAACCGATTGGCTATTGTTACCTCCGGTATAACTGCCCTTTATCTGGGTTATGGGCTTGTGGACTTTGCTATAGCTATCCTGATAGCAAATCTCTTAACCGCTATCCCATCAGCTTTTTTAGTCTTTAGGCGGTTTTCTACCCCACGGCTTAAGATTGATATTCCTCTCTGGAGGCACTTATTCAAGGAAGCCATTCCTATCGGGCTGATGATGCTATTTACCACTATTTACCTGAAGGCAGGCACTATTATTCTTTCTGTCCTCAAAGGTGACTTGGCAGTTGGCTTGTATAGTGCACCCCATAGGCTTATTGAGGCATTAAGTGTCTTTCCGACCTTTTTTTTGGCTGCCCTTTTTCCTGCTCTTACCAGATTTCACCAATCTTCAAGTGTTTCCCTGTTTAAGGCATATGAAGTAGCCTTTAAGTTGCTCCTGATCCTAATACTCCCGGTGGTTGCAGTAACTACTGTCCTTGCAGATAAGTTTGTAGTAATTATTTTTGGCAAGGAGTTTATGGATTCCGCAATACTATTAGGGATACTTATCTGGGCATATTTATTTATCTCTTTAAATATACTGTTAAGCTATCTTATCATCTCAGCAGGTAGACAGAAACTCAATATTATTAGCTTTGGGGTCAGCGCGATGGTTAATGTAATCCTAAACCTTATATTAATCCCCTCACGTGGTTATAACGGTGCCGGTATCGCCTTTTTGGTAAGCCAAACCATCCTTTTTGTGTTAAATTTTGTCTTTGTTTCATCTTCACTGTATAAATTACCACTTCAAAGGATGGTGTTAAAACCATTATTTGGGAGTTTATTTCTTGGAGGTTTTGTGGGGTATATAAGGGATGCAAATCTGTTTTTTATAGTTCTTACAGGTTTTATCTTTTATTTTGTCATTCTGGTCCTGATGAAGACCTTTAGCCATGAAGATATTATTACGGTTAAGTCCCTGATAAAGCTACGATAAATATGAAGCTCTTAATGATATCAAAGGCATTGGTAGTTGGAGCATATCACAAAAAGTTAGATGAACTTGATAGATTAGGTATAGATTTGCATCTTGTCATTCCTACATCATGGGGAAGACAAAAACTTGAGGTCTCTGGAGGCAACGAATATAAAATCTATCCAATGAAAGTATTTTTTAATGGTAAAAATCATTTTCATTTTTATAGAGGACTTTTCAGTATAATAAATACTGTAAAACCTGATATAGTGCATATTGATGAAGAGCACTATACTATAGTAACTTTTCAGGCTATGAGGCTGGCAAAGGCAGCAGGAGCAAAAACACTCTTTTTTACATGGCAAAATATTTATAAAAGATACCCGTTTCCTTTTTCATGGATTGAAAGCTATAATTTTAGAAATGCAGATGTTGCAATAGCAGGAAACATTGAGGCTAAAGAAGTCCTTGCAAAAAAAGGATTTGTCAAAGAGGTGGCGGTAATCCCTCAGTTTGGCGTAGATCCAAAAATGTTTCAGAAAATGGAATCTTCTGATCTAAAAAGTCAGATAGACATTAAAAATAATACCTTTATTATAGGATTTATGGGAAGGCTGGTTGAAGAGAAAGGTGTTTTATGCCTTGTTGATGCTGTGGCGAAATTAGAAAGTGAATTTACCCTATTGTTTATTGGCAGCGGGACATTAAGGGGAGATATTCTGAGTAGAGCCCATAAACTCGGACTTCTGGAAAGGGTTAAAATTATTGACCAGGTTCCTTCTATTGATGTCCCCCAGTACTTAAACTGTTTTGACTGCCTTGTTTTACCATCTCTAACAAAAAGTAACTGGAAGGAGCAATTTGGAAGGGTTCTGATTGAGGCAATGGCATGTGAAGTGCCTGTAATCGGTTCTAGTTCTGGGGAAATACCTAATGTTATTGGAGATGCCGGTCTTGTCTTCCGTGAAGGAGACACTGCTGATCTGACCGGAAAGCTACAGATGCTGCTAAACGATAAAGACTTAAGGGAATCCCTTGGGAAAAAAGGCAGAGAAAGAGTTCTGAACAACTATACTCAAAAGATAATGGCATCTGCCACTTTTGAAGTTTATAAAAAGCTCCTGTGCAGCTAAAAGACATAAAGATATTAGTGAATGCTCGTTTTTTAATTATAAAGAACAGGTGTTCAGCGATATGCAGTTGAGATACCAAAACAACTTAAAGAGTTACATCCTGCAATAAGTTTTATTATAATAATTTCTGAGAATATATAGGTTAAACCTTATGGAATTGGATAGGTACTTAGGAAACAGATAGGGTTACCTTAAAACAAGAATAATCAGAATAGCTTATGTATAAAATGGTTTTCCTCAATGGTCGTTTCCTGACACAGCAAATCTCCGGCGTACAAAGATTTGCATTGGAATTAGTGAAAGCTCTGGATAAAGCCATAGGCACACGCATCTGCGATTATCGGTTTGTTCTACTTTCTCCGAGAAAAACAATGCATAATCTGAAATTGCAAAATATAGAGCACAAAAAAATCGGCTACCTATCCGGACATCTATGGGAACAAATTGAACTTCCTATCTATGTGGGAACTGGACCGCTCATTAATTTTTTTTCAGCCCCTTTGTTCAAAAAAAACCATGTAGTAACAATGCATGATGCATCTGTTTTTGATATGCCATCAGCCTATTCCAAGTTTTTTGTTTTTTTTTATCAAAACGCTTTCCGTATATGGGGTCGTAGAGCAAGGAATTTAATTACCGAGTCTGATTTTTCCAGAAACAGATTGGCATACTATTGCAACATTCCTGCGGATGCTTTTAGTATTATCAGTGGAGGACATGAACATATTATTCATGTAAAATCTGATGATACTGTATTTGAGCGATATAACATCAACAGACGGAAACCTTATCTTTTAATGCTGGGAAGCATGAATGCAAATAAAAATTTTGCAGGCTTTATTAGCGCATTGGAATATCTCAGAGGTATAGAGATTGCAGCGATTATAGTTGGTGGTAGTAATTCGCGTGTCTTCCAAAAAAAATACATTCCATTTTCTCCATCTGTAAAACATATCGGGCATATCAGTGATGGAGAGGCGCGTGCTCTTTATGAGAATGCTCTCTGTTTGGTGTTTCCTTCGTTTTATGAAGGATTTGGGCTCCCCCCTCTTGAAGCAATGGCCTGTGGTTGCCCTGTTATTGTTTCACATGTGGCCTCGTTGCCTGAAGTCTGCGGCAATGCAGTGATTTATTGTGACCCTTATAATTCCGTTGATATAGCAGAAAAAATAAAACAGGTAATAGATAATCCTTTATTGAGGGAGCGGTTAAGGAATGAAGGGTTAAAACATGCACAGCAATTTACATGGCAGAAAAGTGCGATACAACTTATTGACCTTGCTGATAAAATGTTGAAACAAAAAGAAAAAAATTAAGTCCCCATCCAGCAAGGTTAAACCATGAAAGTTATACACATATATAAAACATATTTTCCTGACACACAAGGTGGCCTAGAAGAAGCAATACGGCAAATTTCAAGATATACAACCAATCATGGCGTAGAAAATACGTTATTAACCGTATCAACACACGATCCGGCTGTTATTGAATTCCCAGAAGCTAAGATTATACGATGTAAGACATCTTTTGATGTAAAGTCAACTCCAATGTCGCTTAGCTTTTTATATAATTTCAAAAAAAATATAGCTCATGCAGATATTCTTCATTTCCATTTTCCTTGGCCTTTTGGAGAAATAAATTTTCTGCTTTGCGATCCTTCAAAGCCGTCGTTGGTTACCTATCATTCAGATATTGTAAAGCAAAAAATATTTAAGAAATTTTATAATCCTTTTTTGAAAATGTTTCTCAGGAAAGTTGATTTGATAATTGCTACAAGCGAACAATATTTGGATACAAGTTTAGATTTAAAACCATTTAGGAAAAAATGCAAAATCATTCCTTTAACTATTGATTCGCAAAGATTTGAGGAATCTGATGATGCTTTAAATGAAATAAAAAAAGAGTATGGCAAAGATTTTTTTCTTTTTGTTGGTCAACTCAGATATTATAAAGGCTTAGATTATTTGTTAGAGGCAATGAAGAGTGTAAATAGGAAACTTATTGTCGTTGGTAAAGGCAGCGAAGAAAAACGACTAAGAGCTAAAGCAAAATCTCTTGATTTAAATAATGTCGTATTTGCTGGTTACCAAGATGATGTATATTTGCCAGCTTTCTACAAATTATGCAGGGCTTTTGTTTTCCCATCTTGTGAAAGGTCGGAAGCTTTTGGGATGTCCCTCTTGGAGGCTTCTTTATTTGCAAAACCCATGATTTCAACTGAATTGGGTACAGGAACCTCTTTTATTAATAAACATGGTGAAACAGGAATAGTAATACCTCCTAAGAATATTGAACAATTGAGACATGCATTAATTCTACTATCGGATAATGATGAAATATGTAAAGAATATGGACAAAATGCAAGAAACCGGTTTGAAAAAGTATTTAATTCCGAATTAATTGGCCAAAGATACCTTTTGGCATATAGAGAAATACTTAAAAGGCATGGCAAATCACTGCTGTCCAAGATAATTTAAAACCACAAAACTTACCCTTATAACATAAGGGTTTTAGACGGGTAAATCAATATTTTTAAAATCAGGTTGCACCTTTTTTTTTATGTTCCCCTCTTTAGCAAAGAGGGCGAGGGGAGATTTTTATAAATAAAAAAACTCTAAGCAGAAGCATTTATCCATAAAATCCCCCCTCGCCCCCCTTTTACAAAGGGGGGAAGTATTAGTAACAGTATCATTTTTTTATTTTTTGAAAATTTATTTTGGACAGATGTGATGGCAAATAATATTTTAATAACAGGAGCTAATGGGTTTATTGGTCGGGCAGTTTGTGCTAGATTACTGCTTGAAGGGTGGCAAGTACGAGGTGTTATTCGTTCAACAAAACAGGTAGATAGTTTGTCGGTAGGCATTGAGATAATAAAGATAGAATCAATTGTGACTGATACCGATTGGTCAGATACACTGGCTGGAGTGGATTCCGTTGTCCACTTGGCAGCACTTGTCCATGTTATGAATGAAAACACTTCCGACCCTTTTGCAGAATTTAGGAAGGTTAATGTAGCCGGAACTAAACGGCTGGCAAGGATGGCAGTAACCAATGGTGTAAAACGCTTTGTATATATAAGTTCCGTCAAGGTCAACGGGGATGGTTGCGAAAAAACCTTTACTGAACACGATATCCCGGCACCGAAAGGCCCTTACGGTGTTAGTAAATGGGAGGCAGAGCAGGTACTGCATAAAATTGCTGAGAATACCGGCATGGAAATAGTTATCTTCAGACTACCATTAGTTTATGGTCCAGGAGTTAAAGCAAATTTCCTGCGTTTGCTTGATATAGTAAATAAAGATATCCCTTTGCCTCTATCTTTGGTAAATAATAAGAGAAGCATGATTTATATAGGCAATCTTGTAGATGCAATAATAAGGTGTATTGAGCATCCGGCTGCCGCTAATCAGACATTTTTAGTGAGTGATGGTGAGGATGTTTCTACGCCTGATTTAATAAGGATGATAGCCGGGGCAATGGGAAAAAAAGCGAGATTGTTCCCCTGTCCGGCGTCTCTCTTGAAAATGATAGGAAAAGTTACCGGCAAAAGTGATGAGATTGAGCGATTAACAGGCTCTTTACAGATTGACAGCGATAAAATACGCAGAGAGTTAAACTGGACTCCGCCTTACACAATGGAGCAGGGGCTTAGAATGACAGCTGACTGGTTCATGTCAAATGAAAAGAATATTTGATGTTGGGATGGCTTCCTGACTATCCTGATTTCAGATTATACAGAGGGGCATGAAGAAGAGGTTAGGAAGATGGGAAGATGGGCGATAGGATAAAGAGCGTAAGGGATTTGGAGGTTTATAAACTGGCGTTTGATTGTGCGATGAAAATTTTTGAGATTACGAAAAACTTTCCACCAGAAGAAAGATATTCACTTATGGATCAAATCAGGCGTTCATCACGTTCGGTTTGTGGAAGGATGGAGGAAGAGAAGATATCCCGCCGTTTTTAAAAATAAGCTGACCGACGCTATGCAAGAAGCCTCTAAAACTCAGACATGGTTGAAATTCTGTCTGGCTTGCAAATATATTGATGAAGTAGTTTTTGAATCTCTTGATTCTGAATATGAGAAGATATTGGCAATGTTGAATTCGATGGAGATGAAGTCCGATTCATAAGAAATTCATGGGGAACTGGATGGGGAGATTCCGGACATGGCTGGCTTCCATAGGAGGCGCAGCCTCCTATAGCCATTATGCAGCATATTGCATTTTGGTCTTGACTTTTATGTAGTTTCATGCAAAATAGTCTGTATGAATCGCGGTGTTGAGGATAGGATAAAGACAGACCTCGATCAAAAGATGGTCCTTTTGAGTGGCCCCCGCCAGGTGGGCAAAACAACTTTGGCTAAAGCGCTTTATCCTGGTAGCTCTGAATATTTTAATATGGACAGTGTGGAGCATCGCCTACTTATCCAAAAACAGGCATGGCGCCGTGATTGCGACCTGGTGATATTTGACGAACTTCATAAGGTAAGAAAATGGAAGAACTGGATTAAAGGAATTTATGATACTGAAGGGGTGAGGCCGCGCCTTCTTGTAACAGGATCATCCCGCCTTGATGTCTACCGAAAGGGGGGGGATTCACTGGCGGGCAGATTTTATTCCTACCGTTTACATCCCTTTTCCGTGGCTGAGGTCAAAGAAAAGTATACGGCTGATGCGGCTCTTGAACATATCATGAGGTTTGGGGGATTTCCTGAGCCGTTTCTTAAAGGGAGCGAGAAGGATGCCAAACGTTGGCGGCGCTCCCATGTCGACCGCATCCTGCGCGAAGATTTGCTGGATATTGCATCGGTCAGGAACCTCAGAAGCATGGAAACCCTGGTGGAATTGCTCCGCAATTCCGTTGGCAGCACGATTTCCTATGAATCCCTGGCCCGGGATTTGCAGGTGTCTCCTCATACGGTAAAACAGTGGATAGGCATGCTGGAAGGCCTTTACATTCTTTTTGTGGTAACGCCCTATTGCCGCAACATCGCCAGGGGTCTGATCAAGCAGCCTAAAGTCTATTTTTATGATACGGGTTTTGTGAAGGAAGATGAAGGGGCAAGGTTTGAGAATGCTGTTGCCTGCGCTCTTCTGAAGCGGCTCCATTTTCTTGAGGATACAGCAGGGGAGAAGTGTGCGCTTCATTACGTGAGGGATAAGGAAAAAAGGGAGGTAGATTTTCTGACGGTGCGGGATGGGAGGGCGGAATGGCTTATAGAGACCAAACTGGCGGATACGGAGATAGCCTTTCTTAAACATTTTTTCGGCTTTTTTGTAAAAGAAACAAAACCTATTCTTCTTGTAAAAAATCTGAAAAGGGAGCTGTTTCTCGACGGCATCCATGTCAAAAAGGCTGGCACCTGGCTGCAGAGTCTTGAGGCGTAAAAAGGGTTGCGTCCCCTTTTAGCCTGAAACATTCATGTCTTAAAGAGACACAAAAGACAATGAAAATGTCATTCCCCGATGGAATGACGAATTGAGGGGTATTTTCAGGTGAAAAGATTATTCGATTTTACAATGTCTTTGTTTCTACTTATTATATCCAGCATTCCTATGCTGATTATTGCATTGCTGGTGAATCTGACCTCCAAAGGGCCGGTATTGTATTGGTCGGATAGGATTGGAAAAAATAATATTGTCTTTAAAATGCCGAAGTTTCGGACAATGAATATTGATACCATGGCCGTAGCGACTCATTTGTTATCCAACCCAGACCAACATCTAACACCCATTGGGAAGTTTTTGCGCAAATCAAGCATGGATGAACTGCCGCAACTTATTAGCATATTTAAAGGTGATATGAGTTTTGTTGGGCCAAGACCTGCCTTGTTTAATCAGGATGATTTAATAGAGCTTAGGACAAAAAAGGGAGTATACAAACTCATTCCAGGCCTTACCGGATGGGCGCAGATAAATGGCCGGGATGATATTCCGGTTCCGGTCAAAGTTGATTTTGATGAATATTATATGAAGCACAGGTCATTTTTTTTTGATATTAAAATATTGTGGTTGACTATTTTTAAGGTTGCCGGGAGTGCCGGCATAAAACATTAAATGCTGAAACAATATATTCCAAGTCTTTTGTATCCTTCCTTATTTAAGAGATCGATCTTCTTTATTCTCTTGGATATTCTAATTATTATCCTTTCTTTGTATTTTTCTTTTCTCCTGCGTTTTGAATTTGCATTGGCTGATGAATACAAACGGTTGATTGTAACTAGTTTACCTTTTTTTATTATTATTAAAGTAGCTACATTTTTGGTATTCAGGATGTATAGAATCACATGGAGGTATGTGGGACTTCGTGACCTCTCAAATATTGTAAGGGCAGTATTAGTGTCTGAATCTTTATTAATGTTTCTGATTATAGTGCTGTTGCGTGAGTTTCCCGGGTTCTTATCTCCTGAACTCGCCAATTTTGTATCCGTAAATATTGCCATTAAGGGCTTCCCAAGAAGTATTTTCTTCATTGATGGAGCAGTATCCCTTTTGTTGCTTTCAGGGCTCCGCATATCCAAGAGGGTATTTATTGAGGTCCTTTATAAAAACGGGAAAACAGGAGATAGCAGGAGAACCATTATTGTGGGTGCAGGCAACACAGGAGAGATGATATTAAGGGATATGTTAAGACCGGAGGTTTCAGATTTTTATCCCATTGGTTTTCTTGATGACGACAATAGCAAAATAGGAACTTATATACATGGTATTAAGGTGTTCTCTAGAACAGAGAAGCTCAAAGCAGTTATCAGAAAATATAAAGTAGAGGCAGTGATTATTGCTATACCTTCTTTAAACTATAAGACACTGAGAAGGATTTATGGGGATGCTAAAGAGGCACAAATAAGTACCATTAAAATTGTGCCAAGAATCTATGATTTCCAAAAGCCCATTGTAAATATAAAAGACCTTGAAGATATAAGCATGGAAGACCTTATAGGGCGGCAGGTAGTGGAAGTTGATTATAAAGAGATAGAACATTTACTAAAAGACAAGGTTATCCTTGTTACTGGCGCTGGTGGGTCTATTGGTTCTGAAATAGTAATGCAAGTTTGTGCCTTTCGTCCTCAAAAGGTGATTCTCTTTGATATTGATGAAACCGCCCTTCACAATATGCATATTAGATTGGCAAGAAAATTTCCATATTTGAAAAGGGATATATATTTTATGACAGGTGATATCAGGGATGAGGAGAGAGTTGAAGAAGTTTTTAGAGAGTTTATCCCACAAATTGTATTTCATGCCGCAGCATACAAACATGTACCCATGATGGAAAGTAATCCAAAGGAGGCAGTTAAGGTAAATATTTTTGGAACATATATTTTTACAAAAATATCGGTCTCCTACGGAGTAGGGAAATTTATCATGATTTCTACAGACAAGGCAGTAAGACCCACAAGTGTTATGGGAGCTACAAAGAGAATCGCTGAATATATCTGTAATTCAGCCAATAGCCAAAATAAAGCAGATAATGGGAAAACTAAATTTGTATCAGTTCGGTTTGGGAATGTTCTTGGAAGTCGCGGAAGTGTTTTACCGTTGTTTTTTGAACAACTAAAACATGGTGGACCACTTACGGTAACACATAAGGATGTGCAAAGATATTTTATGACTATACCTGAGGCAGTATCTCTTGTATTGCAGGCATCTGTTATAGGTAATGGAGGAGAGGTCCTTGCCCTTGATATGGGAGAGCCAGTGAGGATTGTTGAATTAGCAGAAGAGTTGATTAGGATCCACGGGTTGCAGCCATACAAGGATGTAGACATAGAATTTATTGGTTTGAGACAGGGAGAGAAGCTTTTTGAAGAAACCCTCGCTGCTGAAGAGGGGGTAATTGCAAGTAAGCACGAAAAGGTTTTTATTGCAAAAGGCAGTGAAAAATATTCTAAAGAGGAAATAGAAGGTATTCTTGATGAATTTCGCAGCGCCCTTTCAATCGTTAGTGAATCAGGCAATAATGCAGCAAGAGAATTATTGAAAAAATATGTTAAGTATTATACATCTTGCTGTAATAAATGAGATTTCCCCGTCGCCCCACTCCCTTTGCTGTTTAGCCCCACAGCAAGTATAAGTGAAAAAAGTAGACCATGCTCAGAATGAAGTGAGGTGTTTAAAATACCATTTACTATAACTATGATAAAGGCACCTAATGCTGAATGCCATAATGACGATTTCTCGTAAGAATTATATAGCGATTTTATAATAAGATAAAAAAGTAGCGATAATGATACAGCGCCCACAATTCCCAGTTGAGCTAATGTGTTGAAATATAAACTATGGGCATGTGAGCCAGAATCAAATGTATTGTAAAATCTGAAGTGTTTTGCCCCGACTCCAACAACTGGGTGTGAAATAAACATCTCCCATGCCTTTTCCCAGAGTTCTATTCTGGAATGAAAAGAGGCGGCAAATATTGAAGTATACTGTTGTGAAAATTTTGAAGGTGCAACAAATAGCATAATTATTACTGTTGCAACTATTAGAGATATAAGAATATGAGTGAACTGTTTTTCCTTCTTCATAAAAATAAATATAATAGTTACAACAGCAACAATACTTGAAACAGTTGCCCGTGCATCGGTTAAGAGAACAGCTGATAAGATGACAATTGCAGCTAAAGAAATAAGGATTTTCTCTAAAATGTTTTTTACCGTTCTTAAGAAAGTAATTGATAAAACAAATGAAAGTGCTAAGTAAATAGCTGTGTGGTTTACATGTCCTACAGAGTTTAGTTCAATATAGCTACTATTGAGATTATTTCTTTTATATTCTGATAGAGCACCTATTGTTACAAGTACTGTAGATATAATTACCGTTGCTGTAATAATTTTTATTGATTTTTTGTCTGAAAAATCAGTGGCAACTATTACAAACAGGATATACATCTTGAGAAAATCCAGACTTCCTTGGAAAGCAAGCCAATGGTTTTTAGCAAATATTGCTGAAAGGGCTGCTGCTATTGCAAGTGCGAGGAAACCGAGCCGTGGGTCTTTTATGAAAAGTATTTTCTCCCAATCCTTTTCCATGAAATGGCGAATAGAAAATAAAACAGCGGTTATTACTAAAAAGATACTTTTTGGGGATTCAAATAACGGGATTGAAAAAATACATAAAAGCAAAGAATACCATTCTATGGCATTAATTTTCTTTATTATTGTTTCCTTTAGCAATTAATATTTACCTTCTTTCAGAGAATAAAATATATTTATATATTGGTTAACTATTTTATCTACAGCGAAACATGTATTTTAAAGGATTTTTCTGCCATCCAAAAAATAAGACATCTTCTTTTATATTCAGGTTTTTTACCCGCCTCTTTAAATATCCTTCTAAATTGCCCTGCCCTATTATAACTAATTTACATGGCAACATGATTGAATGCCCGAATTAAATGTCATTGTCCTTTCTGCCTTGTAAGCCTTCCAACATTCAGGATAAAAGGTTTGTCTGTATTAGAAATCATCAGCAGTTTCATTATTTTTTCAATAGTTCCTGGATTTTTTTTAATACCATATCAGGCGTTATCTTCTTCATGCATATAAGCGAATCGCAATTTTCCTTTTTGCAGCGCCTCGCATCTTTAAATTCGAGTCCGAAAAATATATTATCATTTCTGCATGGCACTTCTACGAAAATGCGCTTTTCGTTTTTCATAAGCTCTCCGCAGAGCATAGGGGGCTCCGGTCCGAAAATGGTTATGGTCGGCCTGCCCAATGCACATGCGATATGGGATACCCCGGTATCATTACTGAGCACGAGGTCTGCAATAGAGCAAAGGGCAGCCATTTCTTTGATAGTTGTTTTTCCCACTAAATTTATAATATTTCTTGTATCAAGCCCTGATAAGATGTTGTCTGCAAGCATCGCTTCGCTCCTGTCGCCGGTAACTACAACCATAGCATCGAACCGCTTTATAATTTCTCTGATAACAGCCTGATAATAAGGCCATCTATGCGTGGCATTCCGGGCCCCCGGATGAACAACGATTTTAAGTCGTTGCCCGTTCTGTAAAAGCGTTTTGAACTGCTCTATACCCATGGGATCAGGATACAATTCAGGACGGCTGTTAGCCTTCGAAATGCCGAGGGGTTCGAGAAGTTTTAAAAATAATAATGGGATACCTTGAAATGTTTCCGGCTGTTGGATTATGTTAGTTAAAAATATTCTGTCACGATATTTATGCCTCTGGGAATAACCTATTCTCACCGGTATGCCTGCTGCATAGATCAAAGCGTTAAGCTTGCCCTCGCATAGATTTATAGATATATCATATTCCCCATGTTGGAGCAGCTTAATAAGGTCCGACCCGGTTTTCTCTTTGCCGTGATACGGGATTATTTTATCAATATACGGCTCTCTGTCCAAAAGGTCGGCAATCTCCGCCCTAACCAATACATGAAGCAAAGAATCAGGGTACTGTTTTTTTATTGCCTTGAAAACAGGTGTGCTCATAACCACATCGCCAAGTCTTAGAGTGTCAATAATTAAAAATTTCTTATATCCACTCTCTCTTTTTTCTCTAAGAGGCGATGTGAGGACATAATAAAGCAGTATAATTTTCATAAAAATTTTATTCATGCAGGAAGTCCTTTTGATTTAATTACACTGAGCACATCTTCAACCTTAATAGACCTCACATCAATATCAGGTGCCTTTAACACAATATGCTGACTGCCATATGGCCCGTATATCACAGGGTTTGTCTGCCCAAAGAGAGCAACCACCTTTGTTCCTGCAGCAGCTCCTATATGCACCGCTCCTCCATCTCCTGCAACAAGGAAGTTTGCCATTGAGGCAATTGCTGCAAAATCCATAAGCTTTTTAGTTTCATAAAAGAATCCTATATCCTTCATTTCATCACAGACTCTCATGGCATCAGCCTTGTCAGAGGCTGTGCACGTTATTATGCATTTATAGTTATATCTTTTGAAAAGTGCTTTTCCTAATTCTATAAAATTTTCCAATTGCCATTTGGATGTTTCCCTGTTATTGCTTATGTTAAATACTGTTAGTCTTTTGTTGGCTTCTAATCCATTAGAGTATAAAAATTTAAAGGCAGAATCCTTTGAGGGTGGCGGTATATCTATTGTTATATCCTTTATAACATCTTTAATCCCAAGAGGTTTTAAGAGATTCAGACACGCATCAACCTGATGAAGTCTGGAGCAATCAATGGGCTGTCCAGGGAGATTGTAGCAAAGGTTTAAGGGATGCCTTTGGGGGTTGCTGTATCCAATTCTTAGGGCTGCCCTGCTCAGGAATGTTATTACTGCCAAAAAACTTGAAAAGCCACCCTTTACACCTATTGCCATATCGAATTTTTTGATATTAAACTGTTTCTTATAATTCATTAACAATCGCCAGCACTGAATATATTTGTTTCTAAAAGGGGTATCAGGTTTTTTATAAATGATAAAGCTGTCCACAAATCTATTGTTCTCAAGTATTTCTCTTGAAGGTTCTTCACCTAAAACAGTGATGCGGGCATTTTTAAAATTATGTTTTAAAGTCTTAATCAAAGGCATTGTGCATATCATATCGCCAATCTTGTTTAGCCGTATAACTAAGATTTCTCTTATGTCTTCTGGATTGGTAATGCTATGCATTGCTTATTTTCTCTTTAATTATATTTTTAACAGTATCAGGTTTTATAGCCTCCATGCATTCGCGCAGAGAGAGACCTTCACAATTACCCTTCTGGCAGGGCATGCACTTTAACCTTTCCTTAATCACAAGGTGTTTATCACCCCACGGTCCCCACAGCTTTTCATCTGTCATGCCAAAAAGGGCAATGACAGGAGTTCCCACTGCAGCGGCTATATGCATAGGTGCTGAATCAACCCCCAAAAACAAGTCAGATGCCTCTGAGATTGCAGCAAGCTGTTTAATTGTGGTTTTACCGCACAGGTCAATAAGCTGATAGCTGATAGCTGATAGCTGATAGCTGATAGCTGATAGCTGATAGCTGACCAAAGATAAAATCTTTTTTGCTTTTTCTACCTCTCTTTTATTAGGTGCTGAGGTTACTATGACTTTTATTCCCTGCTCAATAAGCCAACTTATCACCTCTGCCATATGCTCATCTTTCCAGCATTTAAAAAGCCATCGTGATGTTGGATGCACATGGACGACTTTGTCGCTAAATCCCCCCAGCCCCCCTTTGTCAAAGGGGGGTGAGGGGGGATTTATATTATTTTCCTCAAAAATTCTTTTTACAAACATCTTTGCTTCATCAGGAATAAAAAAATCCACCATAAGATTTTCTGTGCTAATACCAAACTGTCTAACAACATCAAGATTTTGCAATACCATATGCTGGCTTTCGTTTTTTTGAGCAAGGTGTGTATATAAAAATCTTTTCCCTAAAAAACCAGCCCCACATGGGTCATATGCAAGCCTGTATCTCGCCCCTGATATAAAAGATATGATTGCTGCCCTGTCTCCACTTGTAAGATCAACAGCCATATCAAAACCTTCCTTTCTTATCACTTTCAAGAAGGATAGCTCCTTTAAATATCTCTGTAAGGAGTTTAGTTTTTTGATACCTCTGTCAAAGACTATTATTTCATTAATGAGTGGATTGCCTGTTAATACCTCTTCTGTTCCTGAATTTACAAGTGCAGAGATATGGGCGGCAGGGAAGTTTTTCCTTAATGCCCTGAATACAGGGACACTAAGAAGCACATCCCCGATATGGCGGAGTTTTATGACAAGGATTTTTTTTATGTTTTTAAATTCATGCGTATTCAATGGGTTTTGGCATAGGGATTCTTAAAAATTTCCTTATCAGAATGAGGATGCGATTTGTTTTATAAATAAATCAATGTCATCCAGCCGGGACATTATTTCTTTACATATAAATTCTATCTCTATTTTTTCATAATCATGGGCAAGAAAGTTTCTAAATCCTGCGATTTTTGCAAATTCATAAGCAAAAAGGGGTTCCAGTATTTTATTCTCTCCCAATATGTCAATTGCATCATGATATGATTGAGGAGGTCTTAGGTTTTTTTGTTTAATTACAATCTCTGCAAGTGAGATACAATTGTCTGACAGTAAGTAAAGATAGTGAAGTAACGCACCACGATATATAATATCTGTGTTAAAGCGGGACATACAATCATCTTTAATTGATCTTATTACCAAAAGATATTCTTTGATCTTTCCAATTTTCTGGTAAATCCTTTCCATTAAACTCCTATAATAGCAAGTCTCTGCGTTTTAAAATCTATTGTGCGGTGAAGGACGGTTAGTTCAAAATCTTCCCTTAGGCCTTTATCTTCATCAAACAGTAGTATACCTTTTCTGATTATTTCATCAAGCACCACAATGTTCCTTGCAGTATTCAATACGAGGACATCCACGTCACTCCTCTTCAGTGCCCTGCAAACATCAGCCTGAAAAGAAAACTTAAGATCAAACAATGCCCTTTCTTTAACATCTCCAAAATAAACCGCTATATCTATGTCACTTAAGGGAGTTGTTTCCTTAAGTGCTGCTGAACCAAATAGATAGGCAAACACAACAAGACCTCTATATTTTTCAAATATTGGAGTGAGTGATTCTTTTATATCTTTTACTATGGTCATGTGTTATGTCGGTTCAAAATGATATAATATAGCGTCTCTACTTTGTCTAACATTTTTTGTAAAGGATATTCCTTTTCAACCAATGTCTTTCCATTCATGGCTAATTTTACCATCAAACCCGGGTTTTTATAAAGTTCAATGACCTTTTCTGCAAGTTGCGAGGGGTTTTTAGATTTAATGAGGAGCCCTGTTTCTCTATCAATAATTACTTCTCTTATAGCTCCTGCATCAGATGCTACCACGGGCTTTTCCATTGCCAGTGCCTGAAGGATGGATTGAGGCACGCCTTCATTTGCGTATGACGGCTGAACAACCACATCAAGGGAGGCTAAAACCTCTGGTATATTTTCTCTATGCCCGAGCATAAAGACTTTTTCTCCAAGAGATAATCCATTTATAAGATTTTTGATATTTTCACGCTGTGGTCCATCCCCAACAATGTAAAATATGGCATCAGGGATATGTTTCAATATATCAGGTATTGCCTCTATGAAATATCTGTGTCCCTTCCAACTCCTTAGAACCCCAATCATCCCTATTGAAAAGCCCTCTGTCTGAAAGGCAGGTCTAACATTTAATGGATTGAATCGTTCCAAATCCACTCCTGTAGGTATGGAGAAAATCTGAGCAGCATTAAATCCATTGTCATTTATCATCCCCTGTCTTATCTTCTCCCCAGTTGTTATTATTGCGTGAGGTAATATGTTATATATTAACCTGCTAAGCATAGCTCTGCTTATTGACGTTGAGAGGTGTCGTGTTCTTACTATCTTTGGCTTTACACTTGAGAGCCTTGCAGCAATGCTTGTAACCCAACTGTCAGATGAGCTGTGAGTGTTGACAACATCGGGTTTTTCCCTGCGAATTATGGATAACATCTTGCTTATAGAAAACGGATTATTTCTTTGAAAGTTTGCAGAAATGGTGTTGATACCTGATTCCCTTGCCCTCTTGAAGATATTGCTTTGCACAGGCGCAGAAATAATTACCCTGTGCCCTCTTTTAATCATTCCAAGGGATTCATGGAGTATCCTTATTTCCTGCCCTCCCCAACCTTCAGAGGACTCTGTATGGAGTATGGTCAGATTTCTTTTGTGAAGTAGGGGGGTCAAGGAATTACAGCTCTTTTCTTCCTTCAATGGCTTTTGAAAGGGTTACCTCATCTGCAAATTCAATGTCCCCGCCTATGGGAAGACCATAGGCAATACGGGTTACTTTTACACCCTGGGGCTTTAAAACCTGTGATAGATATTGCGAAGTGGTTTCACCCTTTGTATTAGGATTTGTGGCTATAATAACCTCTGTAAAGTTCCCGTTTTTTATCCTGCTTACTAATTCAGTGATTTTTAATTTTTCTGGGGTGACTCCGTCTATTGGTGAAAGTGCCCCGAGGAGCACATGATAGAGCCCTTTATATGCCTTTGTCCTTTCTATGACTATTAGATTGCTCGGTTCTTCAACAACGCATATCTTGCTTTTATCCCTTAAAGGGTTTCTACATATAAAGCAGATTTCTTCTTCTGTAATATTAAAGCACTGTTCGCAGAAGCGGGCTTTTTCTTTTATTTCAATGATGGCATGGGCTATGGCATGTGCATCGTCTTTGGACATACCCATTATAAAAAAAGACAGCCGTTGTGCTGTCCTTCTCCCGATGCCGGGAAGCTTTGAAAGTTCATTTATGAGGTTCTCTACAATCCCGTTGTTCATTGACCCAAAAGCCCTCCAAGACCCGGGAGCTGAAGCCCCCCTGTGAGTTTGCTCATGTCTTCGGATACCATCTGCTGTGCCCTTCTTAGTGCCTCATTGACTGCTGCAACGATAAGGTCCTGAAGCATCTCAATATCATCAGTAATTACCACCTCACGCTCTATCTTAATAGAAACTATTTCCATTGCCCCATTTGCAGTAACAGTGACCATACCGCCGCCAGCAGATGCCTCAACAGTCTTCTTTTTTGATTCTTCCTGAATACGCCCCATCTCTTGCTGAAGTTTTTGTGCCTGCTTCATGATGTCTCCAAACATTTTTTTAGACATATATCCTCCTCTTCAATAAATACGAATATCGAAATTCGAAATTCTAAACAAATCCTAATAACCAAAACTCAAAATTCAAAACAATAAACAAGTTTTAAGAATTTGAATTTAGAATTTTAAAATTGTTTCGTATTTCGTGCTTCGCATTTCGAATTTAACCGTGTTCATTTGTGCTTTTAAGTGGTTTAATTTCTAATATCTTACCATTAAAGAGTTCAAGGGCGCTTTTAACAGTAGGGTCAGAAAGGATAGACTCTTTTACTTCATTGAGTCCTTTCCCTGCATTTTTATTTGGTAATGTTACAACTTTTAGTTTTATCTTCTGTCCTATGATTTCTTTCAGTGTGTCTTCAATTACATGTGAATTTTTTTTGACAGAATCTGCAAGTACAGACATACCCCCGTTAAAACCTATTGTAAGGTCTGTTTTTGTAAAGCCTTCTATATGTGCCTCTCCAAGTTTGCATGTTAGAAGATTGTGTTCGGGTTTAAGTTTTTCAATGACCTTCTGCCATAATTCCTGTGCAGCATCTACTTGGAATTTGTCCGTTACATCAGGGAGAGATTTGATGCTCTCTGTCATGAGAGGTTCAGATTGTTTGATTGTCGGTTGAGCTGGTGGTTGTGGGCTTTTGGTATCCCGAGGAGAATTCCCATGCTCAAGATTTCCTATTCTCTCTAAAATGCTGCTAATAGAGGTCATTCCCTTAACAAAGGATGTGCGTAAAAGACCAAGTTCAAAAGCATATCTTGGATTTGAGGCTGTCCTTACTTCAGTCTCAAGCTTAAGGAGTTGGGTTATAAGAACAGAGAGCTCTTCTATACTTACCTTTGATGCCTGCTGACGGAGATTCTTTATCTCAGATTCTGTGAATTCAAGAAGCTCTTTAGGGTCATTGGCAATTTTTACAACAGCCAGATTTCTAAAATGCTCTACAAGTTCCTTAACCATTGGCCTAAGATCATAACCTCTCTCAACAATGTCTTTTATTATGAAAAGGTCTTTAGATATATCCCCCTCTAAGATTGCCTCTGATAAGTTTAATATTATGTCTGCCTCGGGTAAGCCGAGAAGTGTCTGCAGGTCACTTTCACTGATATTATCACTAAAGGAAGATGCCTGATCAAGTATGGTTAGTGCATCCCTCATGCTTCCATCAGCAGACCTTGCTATCATCTCTAAAGCGGTGTCTTTTATATTTATATTTTCAGTCCGTGAGATCTTTAGAAGGCGCTCTTTTAACCTGATTTTTGGAATCTTTCGGAAGGCATGATGCTGACAGCGCGATAGGATTGTAGCAGGTAATTTTTTGGGTTCGGTTGTAGCAAAGACAAATATGACATGCGAAGGGGGCTCCTCCAGGGTTTTTAACAGTGCATTAAATGCCTCTTTAGTTAACATATGGACTTCATCAATAATGTATATCTTATATTTGCATGTTGAGGGTGCATATTTTACAACCTCTATCAGGTCTCTTATATCCTCAACTTTATTATTAGATGCACCATCAATCTCAAGGACATCTATTGAGGAGCCATCGGTTATTGACCTGCAATTTGGGCACTCACCACAGGGCTCGTAAGTAGGTCCCTTAGAACAATTAAGCGCCTTTGCCAGAATCCTTGCAGCCGATGTTTTCCCTACACCCTTTGGACCCGAGAACAGATATGCATGCACAACCTTTTCGCTTATGATGGCATTTCTGAGGATGCGAACAACAGCCTCCTGTCCGATCAACTCGTCAAAAAATTGAGGTCTCCACTTTCTTGCAAGAACAAGGTAACTCATATGATAAATTCAAAATGAAAAATGAAAAATGAAAAATTAATGAGTTTATTTTTTAAAATTTTTTCTTCCATAATTTTGCATTTTGATTTTTGCATTTTACATTTTTTTAAAGTCAGGCCCTCAGGTGTTCCTGAGGCACCCAGGTGAACTGCTTACCGTTGCTTTCTTCCGAACCTGGTGGATTTCACAGCATCCTGTCGCACAGGGCCCAAGAGCCTGACGTATTCCAAAAGTTTAAAGTTAAAAGTGAAAAGGGAAAAATGAAAAACATTTACGACACTTCTTACCTTACAACTTTAAACTTATAACTTTCAACTTTTAACTGTTTTTTATGGCGGAGAGGGAGGGATTTGAACCCTCGATCCCGATCTCTCGGGATACACGATTTCCAGTCGTGCTCCTTCGGCCACTCGGACACCTCTCCATTAACGGAGAGAGTAGGATTCGAACCTACGGTACCTTTCGGCACAGCGATTTTCGAGACCGCCCCATTCAACCACTCTGGCATCTCTCCAAGCTATTCCTTCGCGTCTCAAAAAACCTCTTCAATATCTCTGCACATTCACTCTCTAAAATTCCTGATATAACTTCAACCTGATGGTTAAGTCTCTTATCTGACAGAAGGTTGTAGAGACTATCGACCGCTCCTCCTTTTTTATCCTTGCAGCCATAAACAAGTCTCTTGAGCCTTGCATTTACCATTGCACCTGCACACATTGGGCAAGGCTCTTTTGTTACATAAAGTGTCGCATCTATTAACCGCCAACTCTTTATTTTAGAAGCACCTTCTTGGAGTGCTATCAACTCTGCGTGTGCGGCTGGGTCGTTCTTTGCCTCTCGCATATTATGAGCAGCGGCTATAACAACATTATCTTTTACAAGGACTGCGCCCACAGGCACCTCACCTTCTTTAAAGGATGCTTCTGCCTCTCCGAGGGCAAGTCGCATGAAGTATTCATCCATTGTCATAACTAAAAACTATGAACTATGAACTAATGTGGCGCGCCCAGAGGGAGTCGAACCCCCAACCTACGGATTCGTAGTCCGGCGCTCTATCCATTTGAGCTATGGGCGCATTTTTTATAAAAAATGTGACAATGTTTGTTAGCCATCCTGAAAAAGCCTTTATCCCGTAGACCCATTAATGGTTTTATTTCTTTGAAACCCCTTCTTTAAGTGTTATTCCATATTTCGGGTGCATGAAAGGGTGCATAGCCTGAAGTTCCTTGCGGGCCCATAACCATCCCCACTCTTTTCCCATCTCCGGAAATATCTGTTTGCCATCTTCATAAATTACTACCCCAACAGATGGATTATTCGGCATATTAGATACTGAAGTGATAATTTGCCCGTCCATTCTAAAATCCGGAAGAAAATTACCTATCTTAATCCTTAAGTTTGAATCAGGAATCCTTAGCTCACTACCGAGATTGACAATAAATTCCTGTGTTTTGTTTAATTTTTTGTCCTCTACTA
The DNA here is from genome assembly GCA_016208965.1 of Nitrospirota bacterium. Classification (GTDB taxonomy): domain Bacteria; phylum Nitrospirota; class Thermodesulfovibrionia; order UBA6902; family DSMQ01; genus JACQXB01. Next base: position 38,497 of record JACQXB010000037.1, on the reverse strand, counting down.
TTAACTTAACAGCAGACCATGTATCTTTTACATCCTGAGGTACAACTATCTGAAATGTGACCTTTGTACCCGTTGTCTCATGCCCGGGTGCTACAGCAGGGGCTTCCATTATCGGACCTGACCTCATGGGTGCCTTGGGAATTGGTTGTTCCTCCTTTTTCTTGCAAGCCGCAATTGATAACAATATTACTATTACAACCGATGATACTTTCAAAAATCTTTTCATTTCTCTCCTCCTGAATTTTATATTTTAGAATTATAAGTTATGAGTTAAGAGTTAAGGAATAAAAACTTTTAACTCTTCACTCTTCACTGTCTTTTAACTGGCGGAGCCATATACCGTATGGTATATGGCGGAGAGGCAGGGATTCGAACCCTGGGTGAAGTTTTACCCCCACAACCGCTTAGCAGGCGGCTGCCTTCGACCAGCTCGGCCACCTCTCCATTAACGACAGTTATCAATGAACAGTTAATAGTGAATAGTAACAAAGACAGTGAATAGTCATTAGTAGATAGTATTTAGCCAAAATTATTTATAATCTTTTACTATTCACTGTTCACTGCCTTTAAAATATTACCAGTTAGGGATTGTTTTGTAAACCTTTTGAATGGGGTGGTGATAGGTGGGGGCCTTCTTTCTAACGGGGTAAAGTGGTATGATAAAAATAGAAATGGGGAAAATATTCAAGACATATAAGCCTCTTAGACCAACTACATCAAAAGTTAGAGAGGCACTTTTTAATATCCTGCGAGATAGGATAGAAGGAGCCATTTTTTTTGACCTTTATGCAGGCACAGGCGCTATCGGGATTGAGGCGCTAAGGCATGGGGCTAATGCGGTTGTGTTTGTTGAGGCAAGTAAGAATTATACTGAAAACATAAAACAAAAAATTAAAAGCCTCGGTTTTGAGAAGAAATCAAAGATTATTTCAAAAAAAGTCCTTTCATTTCTTAGAAGTATAGAATCAGAAGAGAGGCAGTTTGATATAATATTTCTGGATCCACCATATCATACAGATGAGATAAATTATGCCTTAAGTATGATTGGTAAATTGCACCTGCTTAAAGATGACGGTCTCGTAATTGCTGAGCATTTTACTAAAAGACAACTACCACACGAATTTGGTAGACTTAGGTTTATAAAAGATTATAAATATGGCGATACCGTGCTTAGTTTATTCATGGAGGAAACCCCATTAGAAATTCCAGCGGGGCATTATTTCTAACGGGGTAAATAATGAGTAAAATAGCTATATATCCAGGCACCTTTGACCCTATTACTAACGGGCATATTGATCTAATCCAAAGAACACTTAAGATATTTGATGAAGTAATAATTGCTGTTGCACCAACCCCGAGGAAACAGCCGCTCTTTACACTTGATGAAAGGATTCAATTAATAAAGCAATCTATTAAAAACCTTAAAGGGGCAAAGGTAGAGTCCTTTGATGGTCTTCTTGTTGATTATGTTAAGAAGGAAAAAGGCGTTGCAATTGTGCGGGGGCTCAGGGCTATATCGGATTTTGAATATGAACTTCAGATGGCTTTAATGAATAGGCATCTTGATACAAATATTGAGGCAGTATTTATGATGCCCTCTGAAGAATATACATTTCTTAGTTCCACAATGGTTAAGGAGGTGGCGTCTTTTGGTGGAAGTGTTAAAGGTTTTGTGCCTGATGTGGTGGAAAAGGCGCTGAGAGAGAAATTCAGTAGAAAGTAGAGAATAAGTGGTGCTTTTTTAGTCTCCTTCTTCAAACTTTATCAACGGACCCCTCTTGGAGCCATATCTAAAAACAGTAATCCCCTTACATCCTTTTTCATAGGCAAGTACGAATGCCTTTGCAACATCATCTCTCGTAGTCCTCTGCTTTAGGTTTATAGTCTTTGAGACTGCGTTATCTGTAAATTCCTGAAATGCTGACTGAACCTCTATGTGGTCTTTAAATGGTACCCCATGGGCAGTTATAAATAGCCTTCTTACGTCTAAAGGGACTTCTTTGAATCCTATTAATGAGCCTTTTTTAGAGACTTTTTCAATAAGTTCAGCACTATAGAATCCCATGTTTTTTGCAACCTCTAAGAAATAAGGATGTATCTCATAAAGCGTTGTATCAATTACACGTCTCTTGTAAGCTATTGCAAAAATTGGCTCTATGCCACTTGAACAGCCTGCGATTATGGAGAGTGTTCCTGTTGGTGCAATGGTTGTTGTGGTTGCATTCCGTAGTCCGCCTTTTGCATTAAACTCAGGTGTGTCATAAATAGAACCCTTGAAATTCGGGAATGTTCCACGTTCCCTCGCAAGCCCTAAGGAAGCTTCTCTTGCGTTATCCCTTATGAATTTCATTGCCTGACGGGCAAGGTTAAATGCCTTTTTTGAGTTATACCTGATGCCCAATTTTATAAGTATATCAGCCCATCCCATAACACCAAGCCCGATTTTTCTATTCCCTTTATGCATCTTCTCTATCTCAGGCACAGGGTAGTTATTTGCATCTATGACATTATCAAGAAACCGAACGGAAATCTTTACAACAGAAGCTAAAAGCTCCCAATCAATCTCGTATGAAAATCCCCCCATCCCCCCTTTAGCAAAGGGGGGTGAGGGGGGATTAATCTGTGTTCTGTGCTCTGTGTTCTGTGCACTGAGTGAGGGTTCGTTTTTTTTACTTGAATCTTGAATCTTGAATCTTGTATCAGGCTTCACCATCCTCGATAAATTAATTGACCCAAGAACACATGCCTCAAAAGAAAGAAGTGGTTGTTCTCCGCAGGGGTTTGTGCTTTCTATCTCTCCGATATGGGGCGTTGGGTTGTCTCTGTTAATCCTGTCAATGAATATAAGCCCTGGATCGCCTGTTTCCCATGCGCTTTCAACTATTTCTTTAAATACATCACGGGCATTGAGTTGTCCTGTTACACGGTTGTTTCTGGGATTTATCAGGTCATACTCAGTGTTCTTCTTCAGTGCCTCCATAAAGGCATCTGTTACTGCAACAGAGATATTGAAATTTGTCAATTCCTTCTCATCTCTCTTGATCTTTATGAATTCAATTATGTCAGGATGGTCAATCCTCAGGATGCCCATATTTGCACCCCTTCTTGCCCCTCCCTGTTTAATGACCTCTGTTGCAGTGTTATATATCCTCATGAATGATACAGGCCCACTTGCTATCCCCCCTGTTGATTTTACAAGGTCGGCCCTTGGTCTTAACCTTGAAAAGGAAAAGCCTGTGCCTCCCCCGCTCTGGAGAATCAATGCGGCATTTTTCAGTGAATCAAAAATACTTTTCATTGAATCATCCACAGGAAGGACAAAGCATGCAGCAAGCTGTCCGATTTCCTTGCCAGCATTTATCAGCATAGGAGTGTTCGGAAGGAAAAGGAGATTGTTCATGAGCTCATAGAATCTCTCCTCCCATTCACGAGGGTTTCCGCCATAAAGCACTTCGGGCTCTGAAGCAGTTCTTGCAACCCTTCTGAAAAGCTCCTCCGGAGTCTCTATGATGTTGCCCTGTTCATCTTTAAGGAGATAACGGGTCTTTAAAACTCTAATTGCATTCTCTGTAAGCTGCATCACTTTGTTATCTCTGTTCCTATACCTTTCTTGGTAAATATCTCAAGCAAAATGGCATGGGGAATGCGACCATCTATTATATGTGTCTTCTTGACCCCGCATCTAATTGCATTAAGGCATGCCGCAACCTTTGGAAGCATTCCGCCTGTGATTATCTCTCTGGAAATAAGGGAGTTTATCTTTTTCTTATTTAACGTTTGTATTAGGTTGCCATTTTCATCTCTTATGCCTTCTACATCTGTAAGGAGTATTAGTTTCTCTGCCTTCAGGGCAGAGGCAACCGCACCTGCTACAGAGTCAGCATTTATATTAAGGGTGGTATTCTTATCACCACTCCCTATAGGCGCAATCACAGGGATAAAACCATCTTTTTCAATAGAAAGCAACACCTCAGGGTTGACCTGCTTAACCACTCCAACAAGACCTAAGTCTATGAGCTCAGCCGTTCCAGTTTCAGGAGAGATTCTCTTTACCGCCTTCTTTTTGGCCTTTATAATGCCTCCATCTTTTCCAGTTAATCCAATCGCTTTGCCCCCGTGGCTATTTAATAAAGAGACTATCTCTTTATTAATAAGCCCACCAAGCACCATCTCAACAATATCTACAGTTTCTTTATCAGTAAATCTTTGCCCCTGAATAAATGTAGGTTTTTTCCCCATCTTTGTCATAATCTTGTTTATCTTTGGACCGCCACCATGCACTATTACGCACTTTATCCCTATGAAATTTAGCAATACCACATCCTGCGCAAATGCACATTTAAGCTTCTCGTCTACCATTGCTGCGCCGCCATATTTTATTACAAAGGTTTTTCCATAAAAATTTCTTATGTATGGCAGTGCCTCAACCAGTATATTTGCCTTTTCAATAAGGGTTCTCATACTTCACTCCTTCCTTTCTATGCCTAACAAATCATCTATTTTGGAGCTAATATCTTTAGCCTCCATAATTGTTGTCCCTACAAGCATTGCATCTACCCGAGCTAATTCAAGTCTCTTAACATCTTCTCTTGTCTTTATACCACTTTCACTTACAATAATTCTATCAGGCGGTATATCTTTGAGCAACTCAAAGGTAGTATTCAAATCAACCTTCAATGTTTTTAAATTCCTGTTGTTTATCCCTACTATCTCTGCCCCTGAGGTGAGCGCTATGCCAAGTTCTTCCAAGTTATGAACTTCTACAAGTGAATCAAGGGAAAGCTCCTTTGCAAGTCCCAAAAAATCATTCAATTGATATTTATCAAGACATGCAGTTATCAGTAATATCGCATCTGCGCCACCTACCCTTGACTCATATACCTGATATTCATCAAATATAAAATCCTTCCTGAGGAGGGGTTTTCTTGTGACCTTTCTTACCTCTTTGAGGTAATCGAGTTTGCCTTGAAAGAAATGCTCCTCTGTAAGGACCGAGATGGCAGTGGCATTTTTCTTATCATAAATATTGGCAATATCTAGTAAGTTAAATTCCTCCTTTATAACACCTCTTGAAGGTGATGCCCTCTTGATTTCAGCAATTAGGTTTATGGAGCACTTCCTGTTAGAAGTGCTGCCATTTATTGATTTATCTTTTCCCCTCTTTATAGCCATCTTAAAGGAGGTGGGATGCGGGGTATTGCTTATCCTTGCTTTCAATTCTCTCAGCGGCAAGTCACTTTTGGTTTGGTTCAGGCTTTCCTTCTTATATCTTAATATTTCTTGAAGAATATCCATTTAGCAAAATTTTATAGGTAATGGAATGGCTTTTTCAAGTAAAATAATCTTTAATTGACATTTGGCATATGCCTATCTAAACTAATTACAGGAGACTATGACGATTATAGAATATATCAAAGACGGTTTCAGGCTTACCCATAAAAATTGGCAGTTAATAGCAATCCAGATAGCCACGATGTTCATTATATTTTTGGGATTTATTCTCTTTGTAGGGGTTCCTCTCGCTATTGCCTTTGTATATTTTGGGGTTGACTTAACCCAGGCTAAAGATTTCCTGAATATCCTTAAAAACCCTCTGGAGTATCTATCAAGATATTTCTGGTTTGTTATCTTTATAATTACGATTTTAATTGTTTATATATGTTTTGTATCTATTCTAAGTATGTTTGCCTTTGGGGGGACATTAGGGGTATTAAGAAATTCGTTCCTTGCTCCCCAGTATAAGTTTAGTTTTTCGTCTTTTTTTAAGGAGGGTAAGAGCCTTTTTCCCCAAATAGTTGGCTTTGCGCTAATACTCTTGCTTGTATTTATTGTTATATCCTTTATCTTTGGCATCTTTTCAGGGATTGGTTTTTCACTGATAGACATATATGGGAAGATGGCATTCCCTTTGCTCTTTATAGCCTATTTTTTTGCATTATTGCTTATTGGAAGCAGCCTCCTGATTACCTTTGTGGTCCTCACGCTTTCTGCTTTTGCATTGACAATCCTATCGGTGGAGAAAACAGGGGCAATAACTGCATTTAAAAAGAGTTTTAATTTTATAAAGAATAAACCCAGGTCAATCTTGTTTTATGCGGTATTATTTGGCGGCTATATGGTTATAGATTTTATACTGATTATACTGAATTTCCCATTTAGTCTTATCCCATTGGTGGGCGTATTAATAAATATACCCTATCAAATATTCTCTTATGTTTTGTTGAGTTATCTTGTGATTGTGGTGTCAAGCTCGCTGATTATTTTCTATATCAAGAACACAGATTATCCTCTACACACTGGAGCATACGAAATTTAGCCTTCTTTAATTATGATCTTATGCTGTGCAAGTGAAATCTCTTTTATGGAGCCTTCAAAAGACTTTTGCTCACCAAAGATATTTCTCATGTAGATTTTCCCTGTCTCTGGTCTAATAATATCTACATTTTCTAAATACAACTCCTCCCTGTCATCTTTCTCTAAATAGACATTGGTTTCACACATAACTATTTCCTTTCATTTTTTCTTAATTTTAACATGGTTACTACCCAAAATCTCATAAATCTCTCAATCCGGGCTCCCTTATCAGTGTTTTTAGTATTTTCTAAATGGGGATTTGGTAGAGACAAATCATTGACAGGGAATCGCATACATGTTATATTTCTTTTAAGATGGCAAAGGTACTCCTTTGTTTAACAGGTATCTTTATTCTTATCATGGCATCAGCAGCCATATCTTATGCTGATATATATAGGTATGTTGATGAAAACGGAGTTATCCATTTTACAAATACCCCACCTGATAAAGGCTACAAAAAGATTATATCCGAGGGTAAAAAGGGATATATTAAAAATACAGTCAGTCCCTCAAGCTATCATCAAATAATAACAGAGAAATCACAGAAACATAATATTGAGCCATCTCTGGTTAAGGCTGTAATAAAGGCAGAGTCAAACTGGGATTCAACTGCTGTTTCAAGAAAAGGCGCCATAGGGCTAATGCAATTAATGCCGTACACTGCCAGGGAAATGAATGTGTTGAACCCCTTTGACCCTGAAGAGAATATAGAGGGAGGGACACGTTACCTCAAATATCTTTTAGACAAATTTAATGGTGACCTTACCCTCGCCATAGCAGCCTATAATGCAGGGCCTAATACCGTAGAAAAATTTGGCGGTATACCGCCGATACAGGAAACAAGACAATATGTAGAACGGATTCTTTCCTTATATAATGGGAAGGCTCCAGCACCATCTTCTACTAAGAAGCCTGATATTGTATACAAGGTGATATACGAAGACGGAACCATTCTTTATACAAATACACCCCTTACCTATCCCAACTCATCAAGGTTTTGATAGAAGTCTCTCTAATATTGCCATGTCAGATTTAACAGCCCTTCAGGAAAAAATCTTAAGGCTTAAAGCTGAGAGAAATGCAATAATCCTTTCCCATAATTATCAGCGGGAAGAGGTGCAGGATATTGCAGATTTTATCGGGGACTCCCTTGAGCTTTCCCGCACAGCCTCAGAGGTAAAGTGTGATGTGATAGTCTTCTGCGGGGTAAATTTTATGGCAGAAAGTGCATCAATACTTTCACCTGATAAAATTGTCCTCCTGCCGGAAATAGGTGCCACCTGTCCAATGGCTGATATGATAACTGTCAGTGGACCAAGAAATATGATGACTTTTTTCCCTGGTTATAAATATACAGGTGGATATACCTACCCTGTTGATTTCACTATGAGGGACATAAAAAAACTCCACCCCGGAATCCCCGTAGTTGCATATGTCAACACAACTGCAGATGTAAAGGCAGAGAGTGATATATGCTGTACATCTGCAAATGGGGTTAAGGTTGTTGAATCTCTTAATACAGATAAGGCAATATGCATCCCTGATAGGAATCTTGCACGATGGATTGCAAAGAATACAAAAAAAGAGATAATAGCATGGGATGGCTTCTGCCATGTCCATGATAGGGTAACCACAGATGATGTTTTCAAGGCGAAACAGAAATATCACCATGCACTCCTTATTGCCCATCCTGAGTGCAGGATAGATGTCCTTGAGATGGCAGACCATGTAACAAGCACATCAGGTATGCTCAGGTTTGCAAAATCATCTCCTGCAAAGGAGTTCATTATAGGCACAGAGACAGGGCTTCTACACAGGCTGAAGAAAGAAAATCCTGATAAGGCATTTTATCCACTTAGAAAAGATATGATCTGCCCTAACATGAAAAAGACAACACTTCAGAGTGTCTTAAGGGCACTTCAGACAATGACCAATGGTATGCACCGTCTGGTGCATACCAATGTGATTAATGTCCCTGAGGAGATTCGTATCCCTGCTAAAAAGGCTTTAGATAGGATGCTTGAGATTAAATGAATAGCGAGCATATTCCCCGTCCCGAAGCGTCGGGACGGGGTTAGCGAGCGAATATAATAATAAAAGAATCCTTACATTATCCCGAAGAGTCGGGACTGCGGTCTTGCCGCAGGGAATATCAATAGAGGAGAGATTGCATGAAAAAAATAATTGTACTGTTATTACTGCTCCTTGGTATGAACCAGAACGGTTCATACCTTGTTCCCTTTCAGCTTCGTGCACAGACTGTAAACCCCGTTAGAAATTCCAGCGGGGCATTAAATCCCGTTAGAGATTTATCTCTAAGCGGGACAAACCCCGCTGCAGAGCAACGGGGCATTATTTCTAACGGGGTAAAAGAAGATGTCCTTGCAAACGGGCTTAAGATTATAATTCAGCAAGACCCTTTTGCCCCTCTTTCCATGTTTCAGATATGGTATCATGCAGGCTCAGTTAATGAAGAAGTAGGAAAGACAGGACTAAGCCATCTGCTTGAACACATGATGTTTAAAGGGACACCTAAATATGGTGCAAAGACCTTTTCAAGGATTATTCAGAGAGTAGGCGGCATTGATAATGCAGGCACAAACAAGGACTATGTGTTTTATTATCAAAAACTTGCCCCTGAGCATCTTCATCTTTCAATAGAGCTTGAGGCAGACAGGATGCAAAATTTGATTTTAGACCCAAAAGAGACCCTTTCCGAAAGGGATGTAATAATGGAAGAAAGGAGACTTAGATACGAAGATGACCCTCAAAACCTTGTCTATGAAGAGGTTGTGGCAACTGCATTTAAAAATCACCCTTACAGGAGGCCTGTTATAGGCTGGATGTCAGACATTAAGAATATTACAAGGGATGACCTCTATAATTATTACAAAAAATATTATGTGCCAAACAATGCATTCATAATAGCTGTGGGCAATATAGACAAAGACTCTCTAATAACCAAGATAAAAAAAGAGTTCAACGATATCCCCAAAGGGCCAGAGATTAAAAAGATTAATTTAGATGAGCCCGAGCAGAACGGAGAAAAAAGGGTGATTGTAAAAAAAGAGGCTGAGTTGCCTTACATTCTTATCGCATACAAGGCGCCCAATGTCCTTAGTGATGATAATGCCTCACTTGAGGTCCTTGCAGAAATCCTCTCCGGAGGTAAGAGCGCAAGGATTTATAAAAACCTCATTGATGAAAAACAACTCGCCCTTTCAGCAGGTGCTGAATATGACAGTCTTTATAAGTACCCTTTTTTGTTTTACTTATACGCCCAGGCATTGCCCGGAAAAACAATAGATGAAGTAGAAAAGGCACTTTACGAGGAGATTGAAAAGATAAAAAATGAACCACCCTCTGAAAGAGAGGTCCAGAAGGCAAAGAATCAGATTGAGGCAGAGTTTATTATGGGGCAGGATTCTATTTACCTTCAGGCACAGATGCTTGGGATGTTTGAGGCAATTGGCGGCTGGCGGCTTAAGGATAAATATCTTGAGGAAATAAGGAAGGTTACGTCTGATGATGTCCAGAGGATAGCCAAAAAATATCTGATAGAGGATAAAAGGACTGTGGGGATTTTAATACCGATAAAGAATCAAGATAAAACCACAGAGACACAGAGGCACCGAGGGGGAAATGAATATTAATTTTATTAAAAACTCTGTGTCTCAGTGCCTCTGTGGTTATTCAAAATCTTGGAGAATAATTTTATTTACCCTAATTTTACATTTTACATTTTTAATTTTAAATTTCAGTCCTGCCTATGCGGGCATTGAAATCAAAAGAGATGTCCTTGAAAATGGTCTTACCCTTATGGTGGTAGAAAGGCATAATCTCCCCATTGTCATGGTTACAGTAGGGATTAAAGGAGGCAGTTTGATTGAGCCGGCAGAAAAGGCAGGGCTTGCAAATCTAACTGCAGAACTCCTCCCTGAGGGCACAAAAAAAAGAACATCCACTGAGATAAGCGAGGAGATAGAATTTGTAGGGGCATCTCTTCATACATCAGGTGGGGATGACTATATTACTGTTAGCCTTTCTATCCTAAAAAAGGATTTGGACTTAGGATTTGATATCCTCTCAGACATAATTATAAGTCCATCTTTCCCTCAGGAAGAACTTGATAAGAAAAGGGAGCGCATCAAAGGCAGTCTTAGGTCATACGAGGAAAACCCTGATTTTGTCGCCCAAAAGGCATTTAAAGAAGCCCTCTTTGGCTTACACCCATATGGGAGACTAATTGAGGGCACGTCCGGGACATTAGACCATATAAACCAGAGATACCTTAAGGATTTTCATTCAGCCTATTATGTGCCTAACAATGCAATAATGTCTGTGGTTGGCGACATAACACCTGAAGAAGCAACAAGTCTGATTAAAAAATATTTTTCAAAATGGAAGGGAAAAGAACTTAAAATACCATCTGTTGAGAAACCAAAACCCCTTAAAGACAAAAAGACCATAAGCATTGATAAAAACATTACTCAGGCAAATATTATACTTGGACATATGGGGATAAGCAGGGATAACCCTGATTATTACGCTCTCTCAGTAATGAATTATATCTTAGGTGGAGGAGGGTTTGCCTCAAGGCTTATGCAAAACCTGAGAGATGAAAAAGGACTTACCTATGATATACATAGCTTTTTTGAGGCTAAGAAAGAGAACGGTTCCTTTCAAATAGGAATTCAGACAAAGAATGAGTCTGCCAGTATGGCAACAGATGAAATATTAAAAGAGATAAAGCGAATAAGGGAGACGCTGGTCTCAGATGCGGAACTACAGGATGCAAAGGCGTTCCTTACAGGTAGTTTTCCTATGAAGATAGAGGCAGGTAAAAAGATAGCAAGCTTTCTTGTCGCCATGGAATATTATGAGCTGGGGCTTGATTATATAAACAAATATCCTGCCTATATCAATGCAGTGACAAAGGATGATGTTCTGAGGGTAGCGAAAAAATATCTTAACAATGAAAAATTCATCCTCGTTATTGTTGCTAATGAGAAAAGGGCAGGGTTAAAAATAGAATGAGTAATACCACTTAATTGCAAAATTGCTAAGATATTTTTATTGCAATTAACCCCTGATTATCTTATAATTTCTAAGATAGAAAGGCGGATAAATATGCCATCTGTAAATACTCTGCATAAAGCAAAACTGACAGTAGGGAATTATAATTTTAAACTTTTAACTCTATTGAAAATTGAACAAATACATTGAACAGTTTACTAATTCATTGAAAGCAGAGTGTGATGTATCCCCGCATACTCTGAGGGCATATATCAAGGATCTGACTGAATTTTTTTCATTTATAGATAAGAAACCAAAAGACATTGATAACCTTGATATAAGGGGATTTCTTGCATCACTTTACAGCAGGAAACTCAAGAAATCATCCATAGCAAGAAAGCTCGCTACTCTCAGGTCATTATTTAAATATCTCCACAGAGAAGGCTATATGAAAAAAAACCCTGCAAAGCTCGTCTTAAGTCCAAAGTTAGAAAAACATCTCCCGAGGTTTCTTACTGTTGATGAGACATTTTCCCTTATGGAGGCGCCAGAGGGAGATACTTTTATTCCATTAAGAGACAAGGCTATCCTTGAACTCCTTTATTCATCAGGATTAAGAGTATCTGAGTTAACTACACTCGATATGAATGACCTTAATATAAAAGAATCACTTGTGCGGGTAAAAGGAAAAGGAAAGAAAGAGCGGATTGTCCCTGTAGGAACAAAGGCTGTAGAGGCACTAAAAAATTACCTCACTGAAAGGGCCCTGCTTAGGAAAAAATCTCAGGCACTATTTCTTAATAAAAGAGGAGGGGGGTTGACAGACAGGAGTATTAGACGTATAGTAATAAAGCATGGCAGGATGACCGCACTTAAAACCCGCGTCGGTCCACATGTCCTGAGGCATACCTTTGCAACACATCTGCTTCACGGGGGTGCGGATCTGAGGTCAATTCAGGAATTATTAGGGCACTCTTCTCTTTCAACAACACAGAGATATACCCATGTTGACATTACGCATATGATGGATGTTTATGATAAGTCGCATCCAATGGCGACGAAAGAAAAGTGACAGAGCTTCAGAGTGTCAGAGTGTCAAAGCTATGACACTTTGATACATTGATACTTTGACACTAAATAAAGGAGAAAGACAATGTTTCATGGTACAACGATACTCTGTGTAAGAAAAAATAATGAGGTTGCTATTGTCGGAGATGGTCAGGTGACTCTCGGGCAGACTGTTATCAAACACAATGCAAAAAAAATCAGAAGAATGTATAACGATAATATCATTGCGGGTTTCTCAGGGGCAACAGCTGATGCCTTAACGCTCTTTGAAAAATTTGAATCAAAGGTAGAAACTTACAGGGGGAATATAACAAGGGCAGCGGTAGAACTTGCAAAAGATTGGAGAACAGATAAGATACTGAGACGACTTGAAGCACTCTTAATTGTTGCGGACAGAGAACACACTTTCATCATATCAGGAAATGGAGATGTACTTGAACCCGAAGACGGCATCGCTGCTATCGGCTCAGGAGGGCCTTATGCGCAGGCTGCGGCAAAGGCACTTATGCTTCACACAAATTTAGGGCCAAAAGAAATAGTTGCAGAGGCAATAAATATTACATCAAAGATATGCATATATACCAATGAACAAATCTCTATAGAGGAACTAAGTTAACCGGAGGCGAAGTATCATATGGACAATTTTACCCCAAGAAAAATAGTAGAAGAACTTGATAAATACATCATAGGGCAGAATAAGGCAAAAAAGGCAGTTGCTATTGCCCTTAGAAATCGCTGGAGAAGACAGAGGCTCTCAGGTGAGATGAAAGACGATGTCCTTCCAAAAAACATCCTGATGATAGGCCCTACAGGTGTAGGCAAAACAGAGATAGCGAGAAGACTCGCAAAATTAGCAGGCGCACCATTTATAAAGGTAGAGGCTTCTAAATTTACAGAGGTAGGTTATGTTGGCAGAGATGTTGAATCAATGGTAAGGGACCTCACAGGACTGGCAGTGAATATGGTTAAGACTGAACACATGGAGAAGATTCATGAGAAGGCACAGGTGCTTGCAGAGGAAAGGCTACTTGATGTCCTTCTGCCACCTCCAAGGGTTAACCGGAAATTAGCCGCGGATACAACAACAGAGGAAGAGAAGGCTCGCTATAGCGAAACCCGCGAAAAACTAAGGTCGCAATTTAAAGAGGGCAAACTAGATCAGAGATATGTAGACCTTGAGGTCCGCGAGAAGATCGTACCCTTCGGGATTGTTTCAAATATCGGGATGGATGAGTTGGAGATAAATTTAAAGGAAATGATGGGGAATTTTCTTCCGGAGAAGGCAAGAAGAAAAAAAGTTAAGGTATCTGAGGCATTAAGTATCATTATTCATGAAGAGGCAAACAAGTTAATTGATATGGATAAGGTAGTAAAAGAGGCTATTGAGAGTGCGGAGCAAAATGGGATAATATTTATAGACGAGATTGACAAAATAGCCAGCAGGGGGCAAACATACGGACCTGATGTATCAAGGGAAGGTGTCCAGAGGGACCTTCTTCCCATTGTTGAAGGGTCAACAGTTACAACAAGGCATGGATCTGTAAAAACAGACCATATCCTTTTTATAGCTGCAGGTGCATTTAATGTGGCGAAGCCTTCTGACCTTATCCCCGAGATTCAGGGAAGATTCCCAATCAGGGTTGAACTTGATGCCTTAGGGAAGGAGGAGTTCATAAGGATACTCCAGGAGCCGCGGAATGCACTTATAAAACAATATGTGGCCCTTCTGGAAACAGAGGAGGTAAAGATAAAATTTTCAAAAGATTCAATAGAAGAGATTGCGGCAATTGCAGCGGAAGTCAATGAAAAGACCGAAAACATAGGCGCAAGAAGGCTCCATACAGTCCTTGAGAAACTCCTTGAAGATATCTCGTTTGAGGCGCCTGATAGAAAGAATGGAGACCTTGTAAATGTAGATGCGGAATATGTGAAGGGAAAATTAGGAGATATCATCAAAAATGAAGACTTAAGTAGATATATTTTATAATTTCTTGCTTTTTAGAAGTTTATTATGATATAAAAATATACCCTGCACAAAACCAATTGTGCAGGGTATACCCTTTGCTCTTATCAAATTATGGTAAGGGCTTCCCGATCCCGATGCATCGAGACGGGATAATCCATAAAGGAGGTGCAAGTTGAATTACTACGAAAATATCATGATTATTGGCCCTAACTTTGACAGTAAAGAAATTGAGAGGGCATCTGAAAGAGTCAAAGATGTAATAAACAAATCAGGCGGAGAAATACTCAAGGAAGAGAACTGGGGACGCAAAAAATTAGCTTATACCTTAAACAAACAAAAGGAAGGCTTCTATGTATTCGTACTCTTTAAAGCCCCATCATCAACAATATTAGAACTTGAACGTTTCTATAAGGTATTCGACCCTGTTTTTAAATTCCTTATAGTTAAATTAAGAAAAAAAGAGATAAAGGCTGTAACGGCTTCTCTTACACAAACTAATACAAGGAAGGCAGAAGAGATAGCCAAAGATACGGCTCCTGCAGAAGAGGAGGGAAAAGGAAGTGTTTAATAAAATAATCCTTATCGGCAATCTCACGAAGGACCCGGAGGTGAGATATACGCCTCAGGGCACATCTGTATGTAACTTCAGAATTGCAGTTAACCGCAAATATAAACAGGGAGACGAAGTCAAGGAAGATGTATCGTTTATTAATGTAGTCGTCTTCGGCAAGCAGGCGGATACCTGCGGTCAGTATTTAAACAAGGGAAGCGCTGTGCTTGTGGATGGCAGACTTCAGGAAAGACGATGGGAGACGGAAGATGGACAGAAGCGGAGCAAATATGAGGTAGTGGCGCAAACCGTTCGTTTTCTCTCTAAAAAAGGAAGCGCTGATGCCGATGCCTCGGCAGAGGGTAATGCCATCCCCCCGGATGAGACAACAGATTTAGAGCCATTTTAGAAAAGAGTCCAAGGATCCTCTCATCAGCGAGTCACCAAAGGCGACAAGGTATGAACCGATACTGGTTCATACCAAGGGGTCAAGTGCGGAAAACACTATTTAGAAAGGAATAGTTATAAATGCAGCGACAAAGAAAATTCCAAAAATTCCAAAAGAAAAGATTTTGTAGGTTTTGTGTAGACAAGATATCTTTTATTGACTATAAAGATATCAGGACCCTGAGGTCATACCTTACAGAACGAGGGAAGATTATAGCAGGAAGAATAACAGGGGCATGTGCAAAACATCAAAGAGAACTAACCACTGCTGTTAAACGGGCACGGAATATCGCCTTGCTTCCATTTGTTGAAAAATAATGAGAATCCCCAAGGCATGGCTATCAATTATAGCTAAGAAAATAATTGAGGACCTCATAGGAAAAAAGTTAATAGAAATAAACACCTCAAAGGATGAGGTTATAAAACTCTTAAACGAACTCATGCTCTCTGAACTTATGGCAGAAGACAGACTTAACGAAGAAGTGCGTGAACTATTAAAGAAATATGACTCAGAGATAGAGAAAGGGAGACTGGATTACCGTAAGCTCTTCGAACTTACAAAACAGAAACTCATCAAGGAACGAAATATAATCCTGTGAGACTCTCTGACGAAAAAATAACCCATATGACTCATGTTGTTCTAAAAGGGCTTATAGATAAGGGGGCAATTTTTCTCCTAACAGAAGAAGGGCAATTAAGACGCCAGATGAGGCGAGTTATTGTAAATGAGCTAAAGATTGCTAAAGATATAGATGAATTAGTGCAGACAAAATTACTTTCTTATTCTAAAAAGATAATAGAGGGAAGCCCTGAGTGGGATGTCCTTTATCATAAGTTCTTCCATGAAGAATTAGCCAAAAAAGGGAGAACTTAGCATATGGATGCAAGATGGATTGCAGGGTTAATTTGTATTAAAACTTAACTCATCTTCAGTAATAGGTATCCTCTGATAAAACTATCAATACCACCACCTAATACACCCGATACATCACCCATTTCAATCCCTGTCCTATGGTCTTTCACAAGCTGGTATGGTTGAAATATATATGATCTTATCTGGCTTCCCCAAGCAATGTCTTTTTTCTCTCCCACGAGTTCATCAATCTTTTTGTCCTGCTCCCTTTTCTTCAAGGCATAAAGCCGAGCCCTGAGTATCTTTAAAGCAGTAGCTTTATTTTTGTGCTGGGACCTCTCGTTCTGGCAGCTTACCACAATGCCTGTTGGGATATGAGTGATTCTTACAGCAGATGATGTCTTATTTACATGCTGCCCGCCAGCACCCGATGCTCGGAATGTATCTATCCTTAAATCATCTTCTCTCAGTTCTACTTCTATATCTTCACTAATCTCAGGATAAACCAGAATGGCGGCAAAAGAGGTATGCCTTCTTTTATTTACATCAAATGGTGAGATCCTTACAAGCCTGTGAACTCCTGCCTCTCCTTTAAGATAACCATATGCATATGGGCCTGTAATAGTTAAAGTAGCACTCTTTATCCCTGCCTCTTCCCCATAGAGAAGCTCCACGAGCTCTGTCTTAAAACCCTTTTTTTCAGCCCACCTTAGATACATCCTCATCAGCATCTGCGCCCAGTCTTGACTCTCTGTACCCCCCGCACCTGGATGTATCGACATTATCGCATTGTCCTTATCGTTTTCACCTGAAAGTATACTCTGTATTTCCACATCATCAATCTTTTCTCGGAGCAGCTTAATTTCTATCTGAATATCGTTAAAGAACGTCTCTACTGACTCTTTCTCTTCTAATTCTAAAAGCTCAAACATGACATCAATATCTTCTATTCTTTTTTCGATATCAAGCAGCGGTTTAAGTGTATTTTCTATACTGGATTTTTCTTTAAGGAGTTCTTGTGTTCTCTGAGGCTGTAACCAGATATCCTCGGATAAAAGCTCTGTCTGGATTATCTTTAGGCGGTTCTCAATTGCTGCGGTATCAAAGGTACCCCCTGAGGCTGTTAACCCTTAACTTTAATTCTTTAAATTCCTCTTTTAGTCCTTCTTTTATTATCATTTATTCCTCTTCTATAAAGGGTTGGGTAATTGAATTTTTGCTCCGAAAATGTCATTCTCTGGCTTGACCCCCGTATCAAGTACGGGGCAGGCTCCGAATCCAGTTCCTTTTCTCTGGATTCCCCAGTCAAGCTGGGGAATGACGGAGTAGGGCATCGGGAAATAATAATGACATTTTCATGCTCCTTTGTGCCGACTTGTCGGCATGAGGGTTTCACTTGAATTCTTAAACCATGAAATATTATTTAGATAACACTTCTCCCCTTAGAGGAAGATATATTATTGGCTATCAATAGTACAGAGCTAATTATACAAAAAAAGGCAAAGAGATCACCATATCTTGAATAAAAACTCTTCTTAAATAACCCAACAGCTATATCTTCTGTTAAGACAGCCCTAACAAAGATATCACTTTTCTTTTTTATTATCCCCCTTGCATCTATCACACCTGAGACTCCAGTATTTGCTGCTCTTACTATAGGAACCCTGTTCTCTACTGCCCTGAGGACTGCCATAGAGAAATGCTGCTCAGGTGCCCCCCACCTACCAAACCATGCGTCATTTGTAATAGTTACAAGTAGGTCTGCGCCACCATCAACAAATTTCCTTACCAGCCCAGGAAATATTATTTCATAACAAATAAGATTACCAATTTTCGCAAAAGGTGTCTGCACAATCAAATACTGCTTCCCGGGGACAAAATCTCCGATTCCCTCTACCAGTTTACTAATAAAAGGGAAAAACCTCCTCAGTGGGACATATTCACCATATGGAACTAAGTGTATTTTATCATAAATAGCCAATGTTTCGCCCTGGGGAGGAAGGAGCACAGAGCTATTTGATAGTTGATATTTATTATCTTTTATATCTTTTATGGTAATGCTTCCAAATATCAAATATATACCGAGGGTCTTTTGAAACTCTATGAGGTCTTGTGTCATCTCCTTATCATGATTGAAGATAAAAGGCACAGCGGTTTCAGGCCATATGATAATAGAGGGAGCCTCTTCCCCTGCCTTTGTTGAGAGGCTCTTATATGTCTCAATGATTTCCTTCTGAAATTTGACATCCCATTTTTTATCCTGTTCAAAATTTCCCTGAATCAAACTTACTTTAACTTTCTGAACACCCTCGTCAGAACTCAATCTCCAGATACCGTAAGAGAGTGTTGTGATAACGATAATACCCAACGTTATTAATCCAAGAGTAAGCAGCGATCGGTCAAGAAGAGGCATTTCGTTCTGTCTTTTGGGCCAGTAAAAAAACATATCAAAGAGCAGAGAATTTACAGCGACAACAAGAAAAGAGATACCATATACTCCCGTAATATCAGCGATTTGAATGAGTGCTAAGAACTTATACTGAGAATACCCTAATAATGCCCATGGAAAACCTGTCAAGGCATAAGTCCTGAGGAACTCTATCGTAACCCACAATACAGGGCATATAAAGAGTGATGGAAATCTTGTCCGCCCTACAAGATAGGTAAAAAGTAATGAGAATATGCCTGTATATGCACCTAAATAAAGGCATAGGAGCACTACAGTTATCACACTCAAGACCAGAGGGATATTGCCATAAAAATATAATGAATTAAATATCCAGAAAATAGTCCCTAAAAAAAATATGCAACCACTTAATGCCCCTAAAAAAAAAGCTGACCTAAGGCTTTTCCCAATCAGAGATATAAAAAGAGGGACAAAAGCTATCCATGGGATTAAATAGATATCAAATGGAGGAAACCCCAAAATAAGGAGGGCGCCTGATAGGACAGCTAAAATTATATCTTTTTTGCTTACCATAACAATTTTCTAAACCTGTTAAAAATATGCTTGGTCAAGGGTCAGTTTTATGTTTTGATGCGTTGAGTCTATGGGTTTAATGATTTTGCTCTTTTTCATTTAGCTAAATCCTGAAATTTATGATGAACTTTCCCTCCACAATCGCAATCTCCTGCCTACCGCGGGCAGGCTCCTGCCCTCTGCCCCTTCAGATAATGTACCTGCCTTTGTTATTACTTCCCCTCTATCAAGAGGGGATTAAGGGGTGTGTTTTATCATCTTGTGAAATGTCAATTTTGGTGCCTGACCCCATTTTTACATTTTTACAACACCAGCATACGATTAGCATTCAGGTCAACTCTTGTTTTCCCTGCCGTAAATGATAACGCTTCTCTGGCAGCATCAAGGATGTGGCGCATCCGAACAAGGTCATCTTTCGGCATACTGCACCTCTGCTTCGGAGAGAACATCATCACGGAAATATTTACTCAATTCGTGAGGTGTTCTTAAATCTACTTTTTTCCCCATAATCCCTGAAAGTTCTCGTTCCATATGAGCAAGCTTAAAGAAACCCGGGATATGATCAGGATCAAATTCAACAAGCAAATCAATATCGCTGTCCGGCCTGAAATCGCCGTGGAGAACAGAACCAAAAAGTGACAACTTGAGGATATGATTCCTTTTACAAAATTCTGCTATTTTTTCCTCTGGTATTTCTATCTTCGTCCTGCCCATTATTCCACCTTCTTAAGTGCCCTGCTTAAAGTTTACCTTTTCCCCTCCACAATCTCAATCTCCTCTCCGCTCTCTCAGATAATCTGCCTGTCCCCTTTGTTTAATCCCAGGCTCCTTTTTTTGAAAAACACATGAAAGTATTATTCTTCTAAATATTTTTGTGGCGTCAGTATCTTAAGGTCAAAAGGCAAATTCTTTATATCCAGAAGATCTTTATCGCCAGTGATGAGAATCTTTGCTCTTGCTGTATGGCAACATTCAAGAAGCATATTATCGTCGGTATCTCTACAGAGTGATAACTTTACAGATGGATAAACAATTCTTGTGTTTGCAACAAAAGAGGCTATTCCGGAAATTAATGCCTTTAACTGGATATGGCTTATCTTCCCCTCGGTTTCAAGTTCCAACGGGGTATCACGATACTCTTCAAGAAGGGCTGGGGATACATATATGTCTGCCTCTTTAAATGCCTTTCTGACAGATTTCTCAGGCACACCGCCAAAGGCAAAGGCAGAAACAAGCACGCCTGTATCAATAACTATCTTACTTCTTTTTTCCGTAGATTCTTCTCCTCACAGTTTTAGCTGCTTTATCAATGTCTTTCATTGTCAATGTGGTCTTTTTAAATGCCTCGCCTGCAACTTTGAAAGCGGCGTTAAGCCTGTCCTCAGGAGAAAGCGCAGAGAGGATAAAATCTTCAGGATTTATTTTTTTTGCTGTAGCAGTGCCCACTTTAAACCACCCCCTCACTTTTATTTCTATATTCTATAATATCACAGTCTATGCTTTTTCTAATCTTCCAACCCAATCTCCCTTCAGAAAATATACCTCCCCTTTTATTCCCCCAGTTTGATTTCAGACCAGAAGCCGATTTGATCGAGTTTCATTTATTTCCCTCCACAATCTCAATTTCCTCTGCCCTTCGGATAATGTACCTGCCTTTGTTATTACTTCCCCTTTATCAAGAGGGGATTAAGGGGTGTGTTTTATCATCTTGTAAAATGTCAATTTTGGTGTCTGACCCCACAAAGTTCCTGATGACCCCACAAAGTTCCTGACCCGCAAAGTTCACACAAACTCTTATGAACTTTGTTATGCAGTAAGCTTATCAATATATTTATCTCGCTTGCTCCATGCTATTGGCTCTATTTCATAAGCCTTTAAGGCATGTATGGCGTCAGGAGTAATTTCTTTATCCTGGTCATTGAGTACAGCTATAGCAACTGAATTTTCTGATCTTACTTTTCTGGCATCATCCCAGGAGAAAATTATAGCCGAGACATTATTTTTAGTAGGATTATTGATTGTCCGTAAGACTCTCTCGGGTTCTTTCTTAGAAGGAGGTATTACAAAATCAAAGTGATGATTAAAGCCGCTTTTACCAATAAAATTAATATCCTTTGTAAACCTGATATCATGTAATGATAGAAATCTCTCAACGTCTTCCCTGAAAAAGCTTGCGACTTTTGGAGGTGCTAATACAAAAAGGTCGTTTATTACAAGCATTGTCTGCAGCAGGTTATGTTTTTTTTGTGGAAAATTATCAGGACGTGCTTCTACTTCAAGACTGTCTCCATGAAGATTTACCCCAAACCCATTTAGAATAATTTTTAGCTCATTTTTTCTACGTTCCGTATTGAATTCAAAACCGCTCATTTCTAAATCTCGGATCGTATATCCGTCATCTGTTAACAACATCCCTGCGGGAATAGCTTTAACATATATCTGCAAATAATCGTTATGCCGATCGACAAAAGGAGTTGTAAGCTCACATATATCACCTATTGTTTTCAGCTTAACTTTCTCTTTAAGCCAGTTTGCGTATAGATCAACAAGTTGATAGCAATCTAATGCACTCATAGGAATAACCCTCTTTCTATATTCGGCATCTCTGTTACATTACAATATTTTAAAAAACTTTCCATAGTGGCATATAAGTCGTTATTTGAATTTAACAACTCCGCAGGTGCGGGAATAGCCCACTTATCGGCAAAACCCTCAACATAGATATGCAGGTGAGGACATGGCATTTCAACTCCATTATAGGGAGAAAGGAAATCTAAAGGAACAGTCTCAACCTCTGGGTTAGGATGCGGAGAACCACCAATATCCAGTCGTCTTAAGATTTCTACATGGCGGGCACGTTTTTGATAAGTACATTTAGAAACCTCTATGCTCGCCCTATTAATATTGAAAAGAAAAATCTCTCTGTCGTCTAAAGAAACAAACTCTACAAGCAGTTTTCCTCCAGCATGAGGAAATGTAACAGGATCGTTTGACTTAGGTTTCTTAGGCATTGCAAATAAAGCGTCTGCTTCAGACTGAGTGAGCATTAAATCATACCTCCAAATATTATCTTTTCAACCTTTTTTTTAGCTTCTTCAATAATCTTATTTGCTTCCGCTTTAAGCCTTTCAGCTTCAGAGATTCGTCTTTTAACTTCATCAGCGATTTTGTTCTGGACTTCGAGAGAGGGAAGAGGGATTTGAAAGTTTTCTATAGTTGATATTGTTATATTGCCTTGTATTGCTCCTATTTTTTCTCTCTCTGTTAGCAGTTTAGTAAAGTAGTTATTTAGCCATAAGGAGACATATTCTTTACTTATTTCATCATTAATACAAAACTTAATCATGAACGAGCCAAAGGCAAAACCATCTGCTTCTTTTGGAACAACAGCAACAATTCCAACAGACCCACTTCTGGAAATTAACAAGTCGCCTTCGTAAACAAAACCATTGCCAATTTCTTTTCTCTTTGATTCTTCAAGGTTGACAACAGCTGTCAGGTCTATTTTATTAGGTTTTAAATTTAATATCCTAAGCAGGGGTATTCCTTCATCAACATAGACATTCTTGATAGAAACACCATAATGGATTTTTGTTATAAACTTCTTCAATTTTTCAATTCCGTATCGTCCTCTCTCTATCGCCTTTGCCAGTTCTTCAAATTTTGGCTGATAATAATAAGCATCCGCTCTATTGTCCCGCACTTCTTCAGAGTCAACAACAAAGCACATCTTGTCCTCAACCTCCGGCAGTTTTATTCCCAACTCATCAAGCACGTATCCGTCAATCGAATCCAATAGCTTCTGTGCTTCTGCCTCTTTCTCTTTCTTCTGATTATATGCAAACCGCATAATGTCAACGATTTGGGTTTGGATGGGAAGGGGAGAGAGGGGGATAATTATTTTTTTTAATTCATTAAAGCAGATAGAAAAAGAACTGGATGCCCGATTAAAAACTTCGGGCATGACATTTATTTGGTTGTCATTCCCGCAATCAGTAAGCGGGAATCCAGAAAGGTAAAATTATGATTTTTCACGCAGGATTCAGGTTTAATTCTCTTAATACAGCAAAGCCTGTTGAAGCAATAAAACCATCTTTTGACTTATCTATTAAAGAAATTGCTCCTCTATGTGGTCTTGTTGTAGAAACAATTATGTCGTCTTCTCTTACTACCATTCTGGCTCTACTTGGAGCTTCTTTTTTATCATAGTAAATAATGTTTCTAATTTCGCCTGAAATAACATCAATCTCACTTATCTCAATATAAGGAAACTTGTCACCAAAAAAAGTTTTTTGTTCCCATGTCTCATTTGAAAAAGCAATTATATCGCCCAACTCCTGACATTTAATCTTTTTTAAATTTGTTGAAAGTTTTTTGTATTTAGGCTCGTAAAGATTAGGGTCTAATCTCCCTTCAATCTCGTTACTCCAGACAACAAAGCATTGCATACTTTATTCCTATAGTATTAGTTTGTCGTCATTCCTGCGGAAGCAGGAATCCAGAAAAATAGAGACTGGATTCCGCATCAAGTGCGGAATGACAAATAAAAAAATATCTGTCTGCCCACTGCTTTTCAAAACTTTTTACTATGATGCTCAATAAACTTTTTATATTCCTCATAAATCTTATCAAAATCATTTATCGGGTCTTCTCTGCCTGTGGCGTCGTAGCCGATGTGTTCGGCTATTGCCATGAAGATTGGATATCTGGTCAATCTTTCATTTTCACCTTTTCTTCTCAGAAATACGAGAGAAGATTTAACGCCTGCGCCGTAATGAGTGAAGGCAAATTGAGGCAGGGAAACAACGGCTAATATCTGGCATTTCTCCATTATAAAATTTCTCACATACTGCAAAGATGAGTTTGTTAAAATCCCATCAGGCAATATTATGCCAATCTTACCCGTCTTCGGCTTCACAAAATCAATGCACCTCTCAATAAACATTATCTCTGTCTTCTGATTTTTCTTGCTCTTTCCAATGTCATACTTTTCTAAATAGTTTTTCTCTGTTGATTTGACGGTAGCCCCAAAGGGTGGATTGGTAAGGATGATGTCGAAATAATCCTTTTTGAAGCCTTTATGTATGTCAGTAATTTCCTTTACGTCTCTTAATGAATCCGTGCTTATCACATTGGTATGCCCATCGTCATGTATAATCATGTTCATCTTGCAAACCCTTGCAATCTGGTCATTAATCTCAATGCCGTAAAGATTATTCATAGCGAAATTATGCCAGTGCTCCCATGCTTCTTTTTCATCATAGTTTTCTTCTGCAAATTTTTTGACTAAATCCATAGCATTAAGCAGAAAGCCGCCGCTTCCACAGGCAGGGTCTAAGACTACATCCGTTCTTTCAGGATTGAGCATCTTAACAGCAAATTCAACAATCGGGCGCGGGGTGAAGAACTGACCCATCTTGCCTTTAAAAAAATCCTGCATGAATCTTTCAAAGGCGATTCCTTTTGTATCCAAATCAATCTTATTTATAGCTAACTCTTGCAGATGCTCAACCACATTGTAAACAATCCTTGCATCTAACCGGATATCTTCTTTAAAGACCTCCGAGTCTTCCTTTTTTGCCTTTTGATAGATAGAATCAATTCTATCGTAAACGTCTTCTGCTGATTCATGAGTTCCTATCTGGAATTTGTAGGTATCGCCTTTCTTAGTGCCTTTTTCGTCTCTCAGTTTGCAGAAAAGAAGCTTTGAGACTTCATCAAAAGCTGTCGTAGGCGCAAGTCTTCCGCCCTGCCAGACTGTATCGTGGGATTTCTCTAAAGCCCTGATAAGTTCTTCTCTTGAAACGATATTTAAATCTCTTGCCGGATCGCCTTTAACGAATCGATATTTGGGAGTTCTTCCGTATCTTACAGAAACATCGGAAACTACATTTCTTTCTCTCTCACTCGGCTTAAATCCAGCAATATCAAAGACTGTTTTAGTAGTGCCGGCAATTACTGCGGCAAACTTTGCCCTTAAACTGTTTGCGTTTCCAAAAGCCTGTTCAATCGCCTGTTTGAACTCAGCATCAGAAATGCCGTCTTTTTTGCACTCAACAACCAGATAAGGCTTTTTAATCTCGCCGTCTTCATAGATAACAATATCCGCCCTGTCTTCAGGCTTCCTTCTCGGAACAATGACTTCAAAGTCTATCTTCTTATCGGGATATTCATAATCCAAAACCAGTTCGGCAAAATAAGAAGCTCTTACCTTTTCCTCTGGCTTTTTGAAACTCGCAGTATAGTCTCGACTACAGTGATATGTAATCTTTGAGTTATCAGGGGAAAAAGAAATAAACCCTTTTTCTACTGCCCTCTGTATGTTTCTTTGAAAGATTGATTCGTGATTAGTTTTTTCAACCATGTAATAAGGTATCAGGGTTTTTGTATTTTTTCAATGAGCATGAGAACACTTCTTCGTCTGGATGCCATATTTTTGTTCCTGCTTGCGGCAGACGTTCTAAAAGATAATGGTTTGAAAAGATGCCGCTGTTATCCAGAAGTTATTAGATAGCTTATGATGTACTTTTTTACGAGGCATTTTATTTAATCACATTTTATACTAAAACTGTACAATTTTTCAGCTTATGATTTGTGAAACAAGACAGGGGTTTGGTTTACGACTTATCAGGGTTGACAATAAAAAAAGCTATGGGGTATAGTTGTAGCTATAGTTTTTGTTAGCCAAAAAGTGTCTAAAAAAACCTCAGAGACTACAGAAAAATATTCAGGGTTAGGGCAGTTAGCTCAGTCGGTAGAGCAGAGGCCTGAAAAGCCTCGTGTCCGCAGTTCGATTCTGCGACTGCCCACCATTTATTAAGTCAATAAGCAATTAAGTCACTCAGTTATTTAAAAATTCAAGGACCGAGTGACTCATTGACTTAATCATTCAATTCAGGGTAGAAACAACTTAAATAAAAAGAAAGTTACCACACTCCCAAACAAGGCACCCAAGATAACCTCCCAGGGGTTATGTACACCAATACTGACTCTGCTCTGAGCAATTAATATTGCCATGATTAGAACAAGGAAAGAAAGAATAAAGCTCCCGGAAAGCAATGTGACCGTCGTCCATATAGAAAAGGCAATTGCTGCGTGACCGCTGGGCACCCCTCCCCTCAAAGGTGTCCCTCTCCCAAAAAATGCCTTTGTTATAACCACCAGGATAAGCACTATCACGAGCGAAGTAAAGGCTATACCTTCTCCTGAGTGTTTGGCTATTGTTAGACCCTCATAAAAACCACTCCTAAAGGGACTAAGGAGTATCATATAGCCCACTATTGCTGCGCCTATGGCAGTTATAAAGACTGCCCCAGCAGCAATATCTTTAATCGCCTTTGCTTTGCTATCATATTCCTTAAAAAGTACATCTATAACAGCCTCAATCGCGGTGTTAAACATCTCTGCCGAAAGCACTATTGATACCAGAATTACGATAACCATAAACTCAAATAATCCCACTCCAAAGACAAGGCTGAGGATTATGATTAACAATGCCGCATAAAGGTGGTAACGCATATGCTTTTGTGTCTTTGCAGTATGAATAATGCCGCTAACGGCATGATTGGCGCTCTCAATTAATTTCCTTAATGGCATTTGGAAATCTCCTCTTCTTTCTTTCTCATTATGTTAGCCTTATAGCTACACCTTTCATGTTCATATCCAAGCAGATGTAATATGCCGTGTATCATAAGTCGTGAAATTTCATCATAAAAATTCCTGCCCAAATCCCTTGCCTGAGTTTCTGCCTTAGATACGTTTATAACTACATCACCCAACAAAAAGTAAGAAGTAGGAAATAAGAAGTGGGAAGTGTAAGACATTTCTATTTTTTTACTTCTTTTTAACTTGTTACTTTTCACTTCTAACTTCTCACTTATTTGAGGAAATGAAAGGACGTCTGTAGTTTTTGGCACACCCCTGTAGATGGTATTCAACTCTTTCATCTTTTTATCACCTACAAACAGGATACTCAGCTCACTCGTATGTTGCCCTAAGAGTGAAAGAATCCCATTGGCTACTTTTTCTATCTTTGTCTTATTTAGTCGCCTGTGTTTCTGTTGGTTCTTTATTAGAATCTTCATCTTTTATATCAAAACCAGGATATGTAATGCGCCTGTGGAACATACTAATAAGAATATAAACGAAATGTTTCTTTATCTCCTGCAGGTCGCGAAGAGTTAGCTCGCAGTCGTTCAACTGTCCATCTATAAAAAAATGATTAATAACCCTATCAACAAGGGCCGATACCCTTGCAGGGGTAGGGTCTGTTAGAACCCTTGATGCTGCCTCTGTGGCGTCTGCCATAAGAACAATGGCGGCTACCCTTGTTTGAGGTTTTGGGCCAGGATATCTGAAGTCATCTTCTGATACCACATTTGATGAGTCAGCAAGTTGTTCCTTTGCCTTTTGATAAAAATAGGTTATAAGTGATGTCCCGTGGTGCTGTTGAATAATGTCTATCATAGATTGAGGGAGCTTATGCTGTTTTGCGAGTTCAACCCCCTCTTTTACATGAGAAAGCAATATTATGCTACTCATGTGTGGTGCGAGTTTATCATGCTTACTTACAAGCCCTGTCTGGTTTTCGATAAAATACTCAGGCATTTTCATCTTCCCAATATCATGATAATAAGCACCAACCCTTGCCAAAAGGGGATTTACACCAACTGCCTCTGCTGATGATTCAACTAAATTCCCTACTACGATACTATGGTGATATGTGCCAGGAGCAACTACCAAAAGATTTCGCATGAGGGGTTGATTTAGGTCCAGAAGCTCTAAGAGGCTTATATCTGTTGTAAGTTTAAAAAAATATTCAAAAAGCGGTAGGAGAGCAGAAACCAGTATCGCAACTATAATTCCATTGGAGAAAGCAAAAATAGCGGATATAGGCGTATTGATGGTTAACAATCTTCCACTAAGGATGTTTATCGTTATAGAAGTAAATACACAAACAAGTCCAACAAATAGCCCTGCCCTCCATATAGCTGATCGCCTTTTGCACCTTACTACTCCAAAGGCTGCCGTGAGACCGGATGCAAAGGTAAAGATGGAGTAGATTGAATCTCCAAGCCACACACCTGCAAGAAGGCTGGTTATAACAGAAAACACTATTGCGGTATGGATATCTACCAATAGCACAGTTAGCATTGGCCCAACCGCAAGCGGCAAGGCATACGTTACCAGTTGTGGGTCCAAGTTACCAAGCCACTTTGAAAATCCTTCCAAGATATAATATAAACCCCTGCTGATTATTAGATTACCTGAAAGCAGTAGCCCGATAAGGGAGAGGATCTTATAGTCTTTATAGATTGCAGGCTTATATCTCGTTATGTCTTTGTAAAGAATCAGCAAAAGGAGGGCAACAATAAGGAATGTCCCTACAACTACCCCTAATGATAATTCGCTAATTATGGTGACACCAATAAGTGTTACAAAACAAACAAGCAGTAAAAACCTTATTACATCCTTGCTTTTAATGCCGTTTTGGGGTCTGCATTTAAGGCTATTGTTCTTCATATCCATCTTATGACCTCTCATGCCTTTCGTAAGCCTTTATTACCTCCTGGACAAGCCTATGCCTTACAACATCCTTTTCATTAAAGTATATAAAACATAGTCCTTCGATACCCTTTAGTATTTTTTCCGCATCTACAAGTCCGGAAGCCCTTCCAGATGGAAGGTCAATCTGTGTTACATCTCCTGTAATAACTGTCTTTGAGTTAAACCCAAGCCTTGTCAAATACATCTTCATCTGCTCCGAGGTGGTGTTTTGTGCTTCATCAAGTATTATAAATGAATCATTCAGTGTCCTTCCCCTCATAAACGCAAGTGGTGCTATCTCTATAATTCCTTTATCAATGAGCCTGTAAACCTTTTCAGACTCCATCATATCAAAAAGCGCATCATAAAGAGGCCTTAGATATGGGTTTACCTTCTCATACATATCCCCCGGCAGAAAGCCGAGCTTCTCGCCTGCCTCTACAGCAGGCCTTGCAAGTATAATTCTGCTTACCTGTTTTTTTAACAATGCATTTATAGCCATTGCCACTGCAAGATATGTCTTACCTGTTCCTGCAGGACCTATTCCTATTACCATATCATACTGCCTTATTGCCTCTATATAACTTCTCTGATTTTCTGAGCGGGGAACTACGAATCTCTTCTTAGAAGGAATAGGTATTGTATTAAGGAAGACCTCTTTGAGGGAAGCCTCATCACCTCTGATGGTGGCTTCATTTATGGCCCTGAGTGCATATCTTATATCATCAGGTCTTATACCGTACCCATCTGCGATTATATCCCTTAATTTTTTAATAAACCTCCCGGCCCTGCTTACACCGTTCTCTTCACCCTCTATGAGTATCTTATTGCCCCTCAGAGATGCCTTGATGTCAAAGGCTTCTTCTATGACTTTAAGATTCTTATCTATTTCGCCATAGAAAGAGGCAAGGTCTTTTTCTTCCTCTAAATCTAATACAAGCTTAACCGTCTACGTTCTCCTTCTCTACCGTTATTACTTCTTATCCCGAAACTTCGGCAGAAGCAATCTCGCTTTGCCGCTCGGGATAAACTCCGCAATCTGACACAAAGTGTCATTCTGATGCCGAAGTTTCGGCAGAAGAATCTCTTTTGAGATTGCCACGTCCCGAAATGTCGGGACTCGCAATGACAAATAAATCAACGGTTTTATAATTCCATGTCTATTTTTCGGATAAGTAGCTTAAACTATATTATTAGCATTGCATCTCCGTAGGAGAAAAATCTATATCCCTCTTTCAAGGCTTCCCTGTATAAATCCTTAAGTGTAGTAAGTCCTGTAAATGCGGATGCAAGCATTATGGGAGTTGATTTAGGTAGATGAAAATTTGTTATAAGTGCATCTATTACCTTAAACCTGTAACCAGGATAAATAAAAATTGATGCGCTCCCCACCACTGACTTTGCTTTTTTATCTTCACCTAATGCATATGCCTCAATCGCCCTTGTAACACTGGTTCCAACTGCTATCACTCTTCTGCCATCTGCCTTAGCTTTGTTTACTGCATTTATCACCGCCTCGGGCATCTCATAGAATTCCTCTTCCATCCTGTGTGTCTTTATATCATCAACTAAAACAGGTTTGAAAGTGCCATATCCGATATGGAGTGTTAACGAGTAAACCTCTACACCTTTGCTTTTTATCTTTTCAAGGAGTTCTTTTGTAAAGTGTAAACCTGCTGTTGGCGCTGCAATAGCGCCATATTTCTCCGCATATACGGTTTGATAGCTTTGTGTATCAGACTCATCTGCCTCTCTTTTTATGTAGGGCGGAAGTGGCATCACGGCTATTTTATTTAGAATCTCTTTAACATTATCTCCACAAAAACTAATATAGAAAGTCCCATTATTGCGTTTGATATATGCAGAGATACCGTGTTTAAATAACACTATACCATTACGCCCTCCTCTAACAAGTGCCTTCCATGTATTGGGGTAGAGCTCTTTAATTAAGAATACCTCAACTCTCCCACCAGTTGGCTTCTTGCCATGAAGGCGAACAGGGAGGACCTTTGTATTATTTAAAATAAGTATATCGCCTGACTGTAAATACTCAACTATTTCCTTAAATGTTCTGTGCTCTATTCTTTTTTGTCTTTTATGGAAAACAAGGAGTCGTGATGAATCTCTTTCACTGAGGGGATATTGCGCAATCTGCTGCCTCGGTAAGTGATAATCAAACTCTGAAAGCCTCACCTCTTACCGCCTCTTCTCTAACACTACATCATAATAATAATATTCAAGTATCTCCTTATAGGTTTTCCCTTTCTTTGCCATCTCAAGTGCTCCCCACTGACTAAGCCCAACACCATGACCATATCCCTTGCCGGTAAAAGTAATCTCTTGCCCGGTAATATCAATTGTAAAAAATGTGCTCGGAAGTTCCTTGTATCCAAGGAGTTTCCTTAAATCTACTGCCTTAACCTCCGCTTCTGATGTTGCTGGTGTACTGATACCACCTGATGTTTTGGAATCCTCTTTAATTATCTTGATAGTCTTGACCCTCCCTGTGGATGTGAAGGATAAAATCTTTATATCTTTTATGCCCTCTATCCCAAGCGCCCTTTCTATTTCCTCAAGGGTAAATTTCCTCTTCCAGTTAGAATAAGGTGAACTTTCATCAATACATTCTACAGACTTAAGGTATGGATGATTTTTCCCCCACACCTCATCTGGGAGCTCTGTCCTCTCACCGCATGTTGAGTGATAGAATGCCTCTATGGGCTTGCCTTCATAAGTAAGTATCTCTCCTTCTGTCTCTTTAACTGCCAGCGTAATCCTTGGACTGGAATTTTCGCCTTGATATACCTGATGAAGAACAGTAGATGTAAGGTGATAGTCTTTATCTTTATTAAGTTCTTTATGGTAACTCGCATAGGTACGAGAAATTACAGCCTGAACCTTCAGTGCCTCGATATCCCAGTTCTTTCCAACTTCACCAGTAATAACGCCTTCTACATATTCCTCAAGCGGAAGTTCATTAATAACATAAAGTCCTTTTTCATCCTTTCTCACATCCATAGAGCCTTTATAAACATGCCCGTTAATTGAAAGTTTTCCGTTAAAACCACCAAACTTCTGCGCAGAGTCCAGAGGGATATTTTCCTTTAACTTTTCAATAATCAGGACCTTTATGGTCTCCTCTGCACCAAGTAGAGAGGCTATAAAACAAACCACTATAGAAATTGTTATGCAAAGAAATCGTTTCATCTTCTAAATATAAGATAGAGTATTATGCTCAGTATTATACTGAGCATAATACTCGTTGTCATATGAGCTACGGGCTAAACGCCTCTCCATCTCCGAATATACACATCCGCAATATTTCTGCCGATAAAGCTCAAGCTCTCTTGAGAGCCTCCTTGCTTCATTAAATCCTTTCCTGAAGTCCTCTATATAAAACTCTACAGAATATTTCTCCTGCATCAACTTGCCTATATCTATAATCATATCAAGTTTCTGGTAGGGGCTTGCCAACAGAGATGTGGTAAAGACATCTGCATTTATTTCTTTTGCTCTCTGTGCTACCTTCTCAAGCCTCGTTGTGTAACAATACTCACATCTCCGCTCCTCGTTGCCAGCTACATTTCTTAAATATTCTTTTAAGCCATAATAATCAATATACTCCACATTTAGACCCCATATACCTTCAAGCCTTTTAAGAGAATCCATCCTGTTTTTATATTCTGTGAATGGATGGATATTCGGGTTAAACCACAAACTTGTAAGGGCTATCCCTCTTTCCAGCAATTTGCTAATAGGATAAGTAGCACAATTTGAACAGCATATATGCATCAAAAGTTTCATGCCTAAAATAATCCTTTTGGAAGATTTTTTCCAAAATGTTCATATGCAAGCCTTGTTGCAACCCTGCCTCTGTTTGTCCTTTCAATAAAGCCCTCCTGAAGAAGAAAGGGCTCATAAACATCCTCTATTGTTTCTTTCTCTTCACTTACAGATGCGGCAAGGGTCTCAATTCCTACAGGGCCGCCACCAAATTTTTCCATGATTGTAAAAAGGAGTTTTCTGTCCATCTCCTCAAAGCCCTTTTCATCAACATCCAGTGCAGTAAGAGCCTCGTTCGTTATCTCTCTGTCAATAATGTTTTTGCCTTTTACCTGCGAGAAATCCCGTACCCTTCTTAAGAGTCTATTTGCTATCCTCGGGGTGCCTCTGGACCGTTGTGCAATCTCTTTAGCAGCATCCCTTTCTATTCCTACATTGAGTATCCTTGAAGACCTGAGCAGTATCGTCTCAATGTCCCCTGGAGCATAGTAATCAAGCCTGTTAATTATGCCAAAACGGTCTCTTAGCGGAGATGTCAAAAGACCTGTACGGGTTGTAGCACCTACAAGAGTAAACCTTGGCAGGTTTAATTTAAGCGTTCTTGCACTTGGTCCCTGCCCAATGACTATATCAAGCTGGTAATCTTCCATTACTGGATAAAGAATCTCCTCAGACATCCTTGGCAGTCTATGGATTTCATCAATGAAGAATATATCCATATCCCCAAGGTTTGTAAGGATAGCAGCTAAGTCTCCCGGTCTTTCAAGTGCAGGCCCAGAGGTTACTTTTATCTGTACCCCTAATTCATTAGCGATTATATGGGCAAGTGTTGTCTTACCAAGCCCCGGAGGTCCACAAAAAAGCACATGGTCAAGAGGTTCTTTTCTTTGCTTCGTTGCCTGTATAAAAACCTTCAGGTTTTCTTTAATCTTGCTTTGACCAACAAACTCGTCAAATGACCTCGGACGTACACTTAGTTCAAAACCGGCATCATCATCTTTACGAAGTGGGGTAATGCCTCTGTCAGGTGTGTCTTTCATATATCATATATTAGCTATGAGCTATAAGCTATCAGCTATTTGTTAGAATTTGTTAGATATTTTAAAGACTCTTTTATTATATCTTCAATAGTTTCCATCCCGTTTTTTACAGCAGACTCAACCGCCTCCTCGGATAGTGACCTTTTATAACCGAGGTTTACAAGTGCAGAGACAGCATCATTTGCTGTTGAGCCTTCCTTAGAATAAGAAACCATCTTGGGGAGTTTTTCTCTTAGTTCAAGTATAAGCCTTGAAGCTGTCTTTTTGCCAAGACCAGGGATTGTGGTAAGAGATGAAACATCTTCGTTATAGACAGCTCCCATAAATCTTTCCACAGGCATACCTGAAAGAATAGCAAGTCCAAGCTTAGGCCCTATGCCGTTAATCCCAAGAAGTGTAACAAAGACCTTTTTTTCCTCTTCTTTGGTAAATCCATAAAGCTGTATTGCATCCTCTCTGACATGAGTATAAATATGAAGGAAAGTCTCTGCACCTTTGTCAGGGATATTAGAGAGACTGCCAAGAGGGACATTTACATGGTAGCCAACACCGCTTACATCAATAATTATACCATTCATGCTTTTGCTTAATACTTTTCCTTTAAGTGAGGCTATCAAATTCACCTCCGAATAAACAGATACACGATGATAATAGCGATAAGCTATAAGCTAATAAGCTAATAAGCGATAAGCTAAGAGCTAAAAGCTAAGAGCTAAAAGCTAAAAGCTAAAATGCTAATTTTGAAATTTATTTATCGTGCATCTCGTATCCTGCATCTTTCATCCATCTGGATGAATTTATATGACAAACGCACAGTGCAAGGGCATCGGCTGCATCTGGCGATAGCTTGGAGTTAATATTTAAAATTCGTTTAATCATACTTTCTACCTGATGTTTCTCTGCCCTTCCATATCCTGTAATTGCCTGCTTTAGTTCTGTTGAATTATGCTCGAAAATTGGTATAGCGTTTTCTGCTGACAAAAGCATAACTATACCGCGTGCTGCTCCAAGTGTAAAGGCAGAGCGAATGCTTTTATGGTAAAAAATTTTCTCAAGGCACATACGCGACGGCTTATATTCAGCAATTACAGCCTCAAGAGAATCATAGAGAGCCTTTAACCGTTCTGGGAGTGTATCGTTTTTATTCAACTTTATCTTGCCTGAGGCTATATGAATGGGAGCTTTGCTCCCACTTCTACCTTCGCTGTGAATTGCCACTATTCCATAACCGCAACAAATAGTACCCGGGTCTATTCCCAAAACACGCATCTTTTATAACCTCAAGCCCTAAAGCTATAAGCTAATAAGCTATAAGCTTTAGAGTTTATCTATTAGCTATTACCTCATCAGGTATATCAAAATTTGCATAGACATTCTGCACGTCATCATGGTCTTCAAGGGCTTCCATAAGTTTAAGCATCTTATCCGCATCATATGACTCAAGCCTTATGTAGTTTTTAGGAAGCATGGTTATTTCCGCAAGGTTAACCTTTATATCTGCCTTCTCAATAGCCTCTTTTACTGCCTTCATGTCCTCTGGTGCAGTGATAACCTCGTAGTTTTCCTCAGCAGGGTCATTTTTAATGTCTTCTGCACCTGCATCAAGTGTTAATGACATTAAAGTATCCTCATCGGTTTGCTTTTTCCCAATGAGTATATATCCTTTTTTGTCAAACATCCATGAGACACAGCCTGTTTCTCCCATATTTCCACCGTATTTGGACATGATATTGCGTATCTCAGATACAGTCCTGTTTTTATTATCAGTAAATACCTCCATCATTATGGCAACTCCACCCGGACCATAGCCTTCATAAACAATCTCTTCGTAAGATGCACCCTGAAGCTCGCCTGTGCCTCTCATTATTGCCTTTTTTATATTTTCAGAAGGCATGCTTATATCCCTTGCCTTTTCAATGGCGCTCCTTAATCTTGAATTAGAATTAGGGTCGCCGCCTCCCATTTTAGCCGCAACTATTATCTCTTTTGAGACCTTTGAGAAAAGTTTTCCTCTTTTTGAGTCAACAGCAGCCTTCTTGTGTTTTGTCTGCGCCCATTTGGAATGTCCTGACATGAGTTATATTGCCACTCCTGTTGATATTAAAACCATGATGCGTTGTTAGCTTTTATAATAAGCAATGTCTTTATAAAAAGACAAGGAGATGCATTTTTCCGAAAAATAGAGATAGAAAATCAGCTCACGACGAACGATTGAGGGGAGGGGTAACCATTTTGATTAAACTATCGCCTTCACATTTTCCTCTTATCTCGACTATCAATAGTATTGGTTGAAACAAGTCAAACATGTTATCATCTACCAAATGAGCAACCGGATACTCAAAGATTTCCAGAATCTCACGTGGTTCGACTGGAGTCGTGGGCAGGCTCTAAAATCGTATCACGGGGAAAGTCATATCAACTCAGTAAATATGTCAGGGATCTCGCTCTCACAGAGTCAGGCGAGCTTGTTGCGTGGGTAGCCCTGAAACTTGCGGCTCCAGTCCGCGTATGTCTTGAGCGTTTTTCGGGAATAGTGGCGCGTCTTGATCTCTGCGGCCAGCGTGTCAATAACCTTGTCCCATGCCGAAAAACCGGATTTAGCCAGACAACGCCATTCATTAAATCGTGCCTTATTCGGTGAAGATGCAACTGAAGGCCGTAATGATGAGTGCAATGCTGTCTCAGCCCTTGATAAGCCATTGGAAGATTCCCCCTTGATAGTAACGCCCCCGGCTTCGCCGCCCCCTCTTAAGATAAGAGGGGGATAGGGGGAGTTATGATTCCTGAAGGTGGAGGGGGATGTTACTTTTAATTTTTTGTCAGTATTGATTTTAACAAGAGGGGTTTCATTGTAATTTTTTTGCAGTTGCGACTCAAAGAAGAGCGAGATTGCATGCGCTGCCTGCTTTTGCTGTTCGGGCATCTGATTCTTTTTCTTCAATTTTTCGACAAACAAACGCACCTGTTCTGATTTGGAATCAGAAAGCGAATATTTGCCCCGGAAATCCAGATAATACCTCAGCCACTTCCTGTAATCGGCGTGGCGCGTCACGGGTACTGCTCATTTCTTAAGGACGGCAGAATATTGTTCCCAAATATCAGATGGAATCAATTGCATAGGCGACTAAAACTAACGACTAACATTCAATTTTGCATATTAATCCCTGAGAAAGTGTAATAAAATTCATCAGATAACGTCAAGCTATTTATTTTATTGACTACATGATTAAAATTATGCTACCGTTCCTATAATAACTGGTTCTCCCTTCGCTTCGCTTAGGGAGAATGCGGAGTTAAGCCGAGAACTCCTTGTCCTCCCTTCGCTTCGGGAGAACAAGGAGTTCAAGACCGATATGCCCCTACGGGGCTACGGCTTAACTCCGCATTAGGCATGCCGGATTAAGAAACATTACAACAATGCCCACTGAAACAAATCCACAAGATAAACCACGTCGTCGATGGCTGATCCCCGCGATCACCTCGGTCGCTACCCTTCTCGTCGGTGTATTTGGCAACATCATTGCGCCCAAGGTTGAGAAGCTGTTCGGTGCCAATTTCTTCTGGATGATATGGCCTATTTTTGCTATTGCCTCGGTTATTACGATTATCATAGCAATTATTGAGGCTCGGCAGAAAAATGATTCATTTCCTTCAACTGGCATCAATAATTTGAATGTGCAGAGCAGTTTTTCAATCGGAGGTAACTTTGTAGGACGGGATCAAAATATCAGCGGCGATGTTGTCGGACGGGACAAGGTCACGAACATCATAGCCAACATCTATGAAGCAAGCTCTCATCGTCCTGGCAGCGCACCTCCTCTTCCGCCGCTCATTGTAGGCCGCGAAAATGATCTCCGCGATCTCAAAGCTAGGCTCAAGGCTGGTTCAGCCTCTGTGCAGGTTCTTACGGCTATGCGTGGGTGGCCTGGCGTGGGCAAAACCACCATTGCTTCTGCCCTTGCTCATGATCATGACCTCGCTGCTGATTTTCCTGATGGTGTTCTCTGGGTTTCGCTTGGCCAAACTCCTAATCTGCTCTCGGAGCTTGTCGCCTGGGGCCATGCCTTGGGTACTAGTGATCTTTTGAAAGTCAAAACAGTAGAAGAAGCCTCTGCTCAGTTAACCGCATTTCTGAGCCACAAGCGCATGTTGCTCATTGTGGACGATGTTTGGGAACCTGAGGACGCTATACCGTTCAAAGTTGGTGGGCGGTGGTGTGCTATGCTCATTACCACCCGTATCAACAGCGTCGCACAAGCTTTGGCCCCCACGCCCAACGACATTTATAAGCTGGCTGTCCTAACCGACGACAAAGCTCTTGAACTGCTGCAAACGCTGGCTCCCACTGTCGTAGCGCAATACCCAGAGCCATCCTTGGAACTTGCCCGCGAATTGGAAGGATTACCTCTGGCCCTACAGGTAGCCGGTCGCATGCTTAACGTCGAAGCTATCTCCGGCTTTGAAGTCACTGACCTGCTCGCTGAACTTCGCGAAGGAGCTAAATTGCTAGTGTAGTGTCGCTTAAGTAACTTGACATTTAAGTAATTCTTTTATATAATTTTTATGAATGAATATAGCAGAACGAATCATATTTAGCCCACAAGAAGAAGCGACCGTCAACCGTTGGTCGCAAGGGAAAAGTTTCCCATTACGATTGATACAACGAGCACAAATCATACAGTTAGCAGCTCAAGGAATTTTCAATCACGATATAGCCAAGCGTTTGAATGTTTCCCGTCCAACCGTTCAATTGTGGCGGGAACGTTTTTTGGCACTCCGCTTATCAGGACTGGAGAAGGATGCTCCTCGCCCTGGACGTTTCCCAAAGATTCATCAGAAAAAAGTTACTGCTATTGTCAATGCCACCCTGCAAACAACACCTTCAAATGCGACT
>JACQXB010000035.1 GCA_016208965.1 Nitrospirota bacterium | reverse complement strand
TGGGTTAGGTGATAATCTCTCCGCTTACAACTAAGACTTTAATTTATGCAGCCTCCTTTAATTGATACTTTATTTTTGAATAATTGTCCATATAAATACTATGATTGCGAACAAGGGCAAAAATAACACTAATCAGCTTGCGGGATATAGCAACCAAAGCCTTTATCTTTGGCATCCCTTTTTGAAGATGAAGTTGATACTGCTTATGCAATATCCCGTCTTTTCTCACTACATTTATAGACGCAAAGAACAAAAGTTTTCTCAAAAGTGGTCGTCCCCTTTTGGAGATACGCCTCTTGCCTTTATGTTTACCGGAACTGATCTCGAAAAGATCCAGTCCGGCATGTTTGATTACCTCAGATATGGTTGTAAATTTCCTGAAATCCCCCATCTCTCCAATAAGTCCTGCTGCCGTAATATCTCCGATCCCTTTCAGCGAAAGAATGGATTTGCTGTAAGGAACCTGTTTGAGATGATTGCTCATGTGATTCTCCAGTTCAGCAGTAAATCTGTCAATGCCCTCTATGGTAGAAATAATTTCTTTTATCTCAAAAATTATACTCTCCTGTCCCACTTCAATACCCATAGACTCCCCGGCTGCATGATACAATGCTTCAGAGCGTTCTTTCCCCAGTCTTCCTCTGCTGACTTTTTTAAGAATTTGCGTAAGGGCATCTATCCCTTCTTCTGCAATATCCTGCGGCCTTGGATGGTTCTTCAAAAGATATTGGGCGCTCTTGATGGTCATATCTTTCATTACTTCCAAAAATTCCGGAAACACAAGAAATACCAGATCCTGAAGTTGATTCAAAAGAATACTGCGCCTTTGTATGCTACGTTCTCTGGCTTGAGTCAGTCTGCGAAGCTCTGCTGCAGCGCCTTCAGGAATAATTACAGTAAGGGCATGCCCAAGTTCTATGATATCAGCGATAACTTTAGGGTCCTTCTGATCAGTTTTAGCAGGAGAATTCCCTTGAAGCTCTTTCAGCTTCTTCGTATGCATTGGATTCACTTGTACAAGTCTTGCGTCGCGCTTCTGAAGAAAATGCAAAAGTGGCTCTGCATAAGGCCCTGTGGATTCAAAGCCAACAACTACTTCTTCAAGCTCATGAGTTTTCTTCATTTGACAGACTCTATCCCAGAATTCCTGAAATCCTCTGCCAGTGTTAAAAAACTCAAATGGCTTTATATCGGTTCCATCAGGACATCTGCAATATCCAGTATGTTTCATTTTGCTCGCATCCACTGTTACAAGAAGTGTTTTCCCATTGACTCTCTTAAGCTTCTTTGTGGTAACATCTTTTCCCGACCCTTCGGGACTCCTTTCTTTGGTTTGAATTTAAACCAACTCGCTGATTGGTTCATTCCAAGAAAGAGTATAGCCTTTTCTATAAATTATAAACTAACCCCTCTCTGTAATATAGCAAGCTCTTT
>JACQXB010000036.1 GCA_016208965.1 Nitrospirota bacterium | reverse complement strand
GGCATTTTTAAACAGGAGCAGATACGTAGTGAATCTCTGGAACCGTCCCGGCAATGTTGCGTCCTGGAATAACATTGTTGGATTTTTTGAAAACACGTGGCAGAGGCTTCAGGGGTTTATCAGTATAAAAGGGGTCATAGCAGACAGCGGATTCTATCTGAAGAATTTTATTGAATTGCTTGAGAGCAGAGGCTTGACCTATATTATAGCAGCCCGTCTTTATCGTCCGTTGCAGAGGAAAATATACGCACAGGACAACTGGCAGGAGATAGCAGAGGGAATATGGATAACGGAGTTTTACTTTCAGCATGAGGATTGGGGAACTGACAGGAGATACATAGCAATACGGCAGGACATAAAAAGACGGCAGCATGCAATGGGCAAAGAGTTGTCGCTGTTTGGAGATGATTTTGATATGGGGGAATATCGGTTCAGCGTATGGATAACAAATTCAAAAGAAACAGCACATGAAGTATGGAAACAGTGCAGGCCGAGGGCTAATGATGAAAATACGATAAAGGAGTTAAAAGAGGATTTTGCCTTAGGCGGCTTTTCAATGAAGAGATTTTACTCTACGGAAGCAGCGATGCTTCTGCGGGTATTCATATATAATCTGTTTGTCTTATTCAGGTATGAGATACTTGGGCAGAAAGAAAAGATTAAGAGGCTCATGACCTTACGGTACAAGTACTTTGTAATACCGGCGCAGTTGGGAGAAGATGGCAGGGGGCAAGTGTTGCGAATTTCGGCAGTTACAAGGAAGGTAAAAGCAAAACTTCTGTATCTGTTTAATCAGATAAAACGATATGTTCCACATGAAATTCATAACTGCAATGCAGTTGGATAAAGAGATGAAAATAATTACAGATGGGGCGCTAAAAACGGCGTAAATATTGGCTTTGACAAAAACTGTTCACGAAAAGCCTTTACTGGCTTGACTCTACAAGTATGCCTATTTGAAATGCATTTTTTGGGTTAAACAATTTATTTTAGATTTTTAGGGAAGGCAGTTCAATGGGCTTTTTTATGCTATAATTCTAAAAGTAGTTTAAAGAGGAGATCTTAAAAGGCAAGAATGATAGAGAAGGATGTGTTTGATGAAATAATAGACATAGGCAAGAGGCGAGGAGTACTCACTTATGATGAAATAAATGAGGCATTGCCTTCAGAGTTCTTCACACCTGATGAAATAGAAGACCTTATGGACCTCCTCCAGGATATGGGAGTAAAGGTTGTTGATATAGAAGAGGCGCTGCCTTTAGAAGAGGTGGAGAAGGAGAAAATTGAAGATCATGAAAAGTCAGAAGACCTCGTTCAGGCGTACTTCCACTCCATGGGAGATATTTCCATCCTCTCAAGGAGTGAGGAAGTAGAATTAGCTAAGAAATTAGAAGAAGGCAAAAGCATCCTCAAAGGGCTTTTCCGTGGCATTCCCTTAACCAAAAAGATTGAAAAGAGTCTTGAAAATGAAGAAGAGTTTTTGGAAGAGGAAGAACGCAAAGAGGAGATTACAATGAGGACGTTGAGCAAGATACAAGAGCTCGCGGGAGAAGTAAAGGTTTTAAATGAAAAACTAATTCCTTATGGCGGGTCCATTAATTCCATAAGAAAACTTATAAGGAAGGAAAAGAGCAATAAAAGGGGAAGAATGAAGCATCAAATAATGCTTGGTGACCTTGCGAGGGAGACCCAGAGGGCATTAAATAGAATTGAAGCAGAGGTGGGTGTGAAGATTGACAGATTAATGGAACTATGGGAAAGGATTAATAAAGTTCAAGCCTTTATAGAAGAAGCCAAGAATGAATTGATTACAAGGAACCTAAGATTGGTTGTTAATATCGCAAAAAATTATGTTGGTAGGGGGCTATCCCTTCTTGATCTCATTCAAGAGGGTAATATAGGACTTATGAAGGCAGTAGATAAATTTAAGTATGAGAAGGGGTTTAAGTTCAGCACTTATGCCACATGGTGGATAAGACAGGCTATAACCAGGGCACTTATAGACCAGACCAAGACGATCAGGGTTCCTGTACATATGATGGAGTTTTATAATAGGGTCACAAAGGCTTCAAGAGAACTAACACAGGTGCTTGGCGGGGAACCAACTGATGAGGAAATTGCAAAAAAACTCGGCGTGCCAGTTAAGAAAGTGGAAGAGGTGTTCAGGGCTATCCAGGATCCAATTGCATTACAGACACCTATTGGCGATGAAGACACAGAGTTGGAAGATTTTATTGGTGATAAAACAAGCCCCTCACCTTATTCTGATGCAGAGAGAAAAGAAATATCTTTTTACATACAGAAGGTGTTAAACACTTTAACCCTTAAAGAAGAGAAGGTTATAAGGATGAGGTTTGGTATAGGGGTTGATAGAGACCATACCCTTGAAGAGGTGGGCGGGCACCTCTCCATCACAAGGGAAAGGGTAAGGCAGATCGAGGCGAAGGCATTAAGAAAGCTCAAACATCCAAGCAGACTTAAGGCGCTTAAGTCTATTGTAAGCACATAGGGAATGAAAAGTTCAAAAATGAAGCAGGAAGATTGTTTGAGGCCCGTGGAGGGAAGATACGGTAGAGAGCGAACGGGGTAAGGGAAACAGGTTTGTGTTTACAATTCCAGTAAAAAATGGGGGGGCTTACAAGTCTAATTATGTGTAACGGGCGTTAATCTTTATATACTCTTCTGTTAAATCACATGTAAGTATTTTTGCCTCTTTTTTACCAAGGCCTAAATCTACAGTTAAAGTAATCTCCTTTTCTGAAAAGGCATCTCTTGCCTTATTTTTCATATTTGTTCCGATACCGGTATCAACCAGTTTAAGATTATTAAGGTATATGCTGATCTTATCTTCTTTGATATCAATGCCTGCGTAGCCAATTGCAGCCATAATCCTACCCCAATTTGGGTTTTTCCCATATATAGCGGTTTTTACTAAAAGTGAATTGGCAATTGCCCTTGCTACTTTCTCTGCATCAGTTTCAGTTTTTGTGCCTTTCACAATGACCTCTATTAATTTTGTAGCACCCTCGCCGTCACGAGCAATCATCTTTGAAAGGTTATATGTAACCTCCAGAAGGGCATTTTCAAATTTATTATATAGAGGCGAGTTTTCCCCTATAGGAATATTTTTCAAAATGCCGTTTGCCATAATTAAAACAGTATCATTGGTACTCATATCATTGTCAATAACCAGTCTGTTAAAAGATTTATCTGCAGCGATTCTTAATGCTGAATCAAGCGCCTCTATCTTCACAGATATATTGGTAAGTATAAAACACAGCATTGTTGCCATATTCGGTGAGATCATCCCTGCACCTTTTGCTATGCCTGTGAGTATGCCCGTTGCCCCGTTAATCTCTACTTTTTTTGAAAATATCTTCGGGAAGGTATCCGTGGTCATCATTGCAGATGCAACATCATTTATTGAACGAAGGGAGAGTTTTTTAACTAATATGGGAATTGCTTTTTTTATTTTATGCATTGGAAGCGTGCGTCCTATAATACCAGTGGATGCAACATATACAAGGGATGATGAAATACCCAATTC
Source organism: Nitrospirota bacterium (assembly GCA_016208965.1). GTDB lineage: Bacteria > Nitrospirota > Thermodesulfovibrionia > UBA6902 > DSMQ01 > JACQXB01. The sequence continues at coordinate 6,654 of JACQXB010000036.1, read as the reverse complement.
TTTTGCGGTGATGTCAGCCGTTTCCTCCGCGTCTTTTAGACCTTGTTTCCCTGTGCATGCATTTGCATTTCCGCTGTTAATTATAATCGCCTGTCCCTTTTTTGAGGCAAGACGTTCAATGTCGAGCCTTACTGGCGCAGCCTTGATCTTATTGGTGGTAAAAATACCGGCCACATTTGCAGGTGTTTCAGAGAAGATAAGGGCGAGGTCTTTTTTTCTTTTCTTCTTTATACCTACTGAAATGCCTGAAAGCTTAAATCCAGGGATTCTTAATTTCGGATTTCGGATTTCGGATTTCGGATTTTTAGATATCATGGATAGTGAGAAATGTTTTTTAGTCCTGTTGTCTCATCAAAGCCATACATAATGTTCATATTCTGGACAGCCTGTCCAGATGCCCCTTTTAAGAGATTATCTATTGCGCTAACGATTATCAGGGAATTTTTTCTTTTATCAACGAAGACCGATATATCACAGAAATTTGTCCCTTTTACTGCCTTGGTATTTGGATAAGCTCCTTCTTTCAGAACCCTTACAAAGGGCTCCTTTTCATAAAATTTCTGATATATTTTATGTAACCGTGAACTGTCAACCGTTAACTGTTTACTGCTCCTGAGGTTTACATAAATTGTGCTGAGTATCCCCCTGTCCATAGGAACAAGATGTGGTGTGAAGACTATTTTAACCTTCTTTTTTGTCCCGAGGAGTCGGGACAGTTCCTGCTCTATCTCGGGTGTATGGCGATGTGCTGTAATCGCATAGGCTTTAACAGATTCATTTGCCTCAGAGAACATAAATAGAAGATCTGGGTTTCTTCCTGCACCTGATACCCCGGATTTTGAATCTATAATTATAGAGTTAAAGTCAATTAAATGACTTTTTATTATCGGAGCAAGTCCCAAGATGGCACTTACAGGATAACAGCCGGGATTGGCTATTACCTCAGCCTTCTTTATTTTTTCTCTATATAGCTCAGAAAGTCCATATACTGCTTTCTTTAATAAGTCAGGATACAAATGAGACGTTTTATACCATTCCTCGTAGACGATAGAATCCTTTAATCTATAATCAGCAGAGAGGTCTATTACCTTTTTACCTGCTTTATGGAGAGTAAACACGACCTCTTGTGACTTCTTATGTGGAAGGCATAGGCAAAAAAGGTCAGCCTTTTTTATAACATATTTTATGTCTAAAGGTTCAAATGTCAGGGAGTCATAGATGCCTTTGAGATTTGGGAAGAGTTCAAAGACAGGTTTACCTGCAGAGCGTTCTGATGTAACAGCCGTAACTTTTACTTGAGGATGATGAAGGAGTAATCTTAAGAGTTCACCGCCTGTGTACCCACTGCCACCCAAGATAGCGACATTTAACATGAATTCAAAAATAAAAAATAAAAAATCAAAATTGTGGAAAAAATTAATTAATTAAAAATCCTTAATTTTGAATTTTGCATTTTTAATTTTAATTAATTATCTCTTTGAGAACTGGAAGCGTTTTCTGGCGCCTTTTTGGCCGTATTTCTTTCTCTCTTTAACGCGAGGGTCTCTCGTTACCAGCCCTTCTTTCTTAAGTTTCCCTCGAAAATCAGGATTAACCTGAAGGAGGGCACGGGTAATACCATGTCTTATGGCATTTGCCTGCCCTGTAACGCCACCACCTCTAACATTGGCAAAGACATTATATTTACCAAAGACAGCAACCACTTCTAAAGGTTGTTTTACAAGCATCCTCATACTCTCGGAGGGGAAATATTTCTCAACGGGGCTATCATTAACAGTAATAGCTCCGTTTCCAATGGTAAGTGTTACCCTTGCAATGGAGGTTTTTCTTTTACCTGTTGCATTATACTGTATTTGAGCCATTTGCAGAATAACTTCCTTCTAAATCAGCTAATTGTCAGTGGTTGAGGATTTTGTGCCTCGTGGGGATGTGTAGCCCCTTTATATACCTTTAATTTTTTAAGTTGAAGTTTCCCAAGATTGTTTTTAGGAAGCATGCCTTGAACAGCCATGTTCATTATCCTTTCAGGTGCCACCTTCATAATGTTTTTAGCAGACTCCTCTTTAAGCCCACCTGGATAACCTGAATGATGGATATATGCCTTTTTTTGTAGCTTACCACCTGTTAGTCGCACCTTCTCTGCATTGATAACAACTACAAAATCTCCGCAATCTACATTTGGAGTAAATATAGGTTTATGTTTTCCACGCAGGATAGATGCCACCCTGGTGGCAAGCCTTCCCAAAACCATGCCATCTGCATCTATAAGATGCCAATCTCTTTTTATGTCGGTTTTTTTTGCAAAAATAGTCTTCATGTCTTCCTTAAAAGAAAAACAATAATAGATTAAAATACCTCTATTTGTCAAGAACAACGGGATCCCTTTGTTCTTCTGCTATTTTTTAACGTACTTTTCAGCACCTCCTCCATTGCCCCTGCAGCGATGAATTCCATATCCTTTTTAATGTACTTTGGAATATCTTCAAGGTCTTTCTTATTCAATTTAGGGATGATAACTTTTCTAATTCCCATTCTCTTTGCAGCAAGGATTTTTTCCTTTAATCCACCAATAGGCAACACCCTTCCCCTCAATGTAATCTCACCTGTCATTGCTATACCTTTATTTACACTTCTTCCTGTAAAGGCAGAGGCAATGGCAGTTGCTATGGTTATGCCTGCAGAGGGACCATCTTTTGGGATAGCCCCTGCAGGAACATGTATATGAATGTCATTTTTAGAAAAGATGTCACTATTTATCTTGAGCTGTTTTGCCTTTGAACGAATATAGCTTAAGGCTGCATGTGCAGATTCCTTCATAACATCGCCGAGGTGCCCTGTTAGGGTGATACTCCCCTTGCCTTTCATAATTGTTGCCTCTATATATATTATGTCTCCTCCTGCTTCTGTCCACGCAAGCCCTGTAGCCACTCCAACCTCGTCTTTTTCCATTTCTTCTTCCGGAAGAAATTTAGGCACTCCAAGATATTTTGAGACATTTTTTGCAGAGATATGATAGGTCTTGTCCTTCCCTTCTGCAACCTTTCTTGCAATCTTCCGGCAGAGGTTTGCTATTTCACGCTCAAGATTTCTTACACCTGCCTCTCTTGTATAATGAGTAATTATATTAAGTACTGCGCTGTCGTTTATTTTAATATTTTTATCAGTTATACCGTGTTCGTTTAATTGCTTGGGGATAAGGAAATTTTTTGCAATGCCCAGTTTTTCCTCTGATGTATAACCCGATAGGGTTATTATTTCCATCCTGTCCCTTAAAGGGGAAGATATCGGGTCTATAAGGTTTGCGGTTGTTATAAACATTGCATTACTTAAGTCAAAAGGCACGGTCAGATAGTGATCTACAAAAGCAAAATTCTGCTCAGGGTCTAACACTTCAAGAAGGGCTGAAGCTGGGTCCCCCCTGAAATCCATACCGATTTTATCTACCTCATCCAGCATAAAAACGGGGTTATTTTTACCAGATGTCTTAATCCCCTGAATTATTCTGCCCGGAAGTGCTCCTACATAAGTTCTTCTATGCCCCCTTATTTCAGCCTCATCCCTCATACCGCCGAGAGACATCCTGAAAAACTCCCTTCCCAGGGCTCGTGCGATTGATTTTCCAAGGGAGGTTTTACCAACCCCTGGCGGACCAACAAAGCACATAATCGGACCTTTCATCTTTTCTTTAAGCTTTCTTACACTTAGATACTCAAGTATCCTTTCTTTCACACGCTCTAAGTCATAATGATCTTCGTCAAGGACTTTCTTTGCAATTTTAAGGTCAAGATTATCCTGTGTGCTTTTCGCCCATGGTAGCTCAACAAGCCAATCTATATAGGTTCTTATAGTGCCTGCTTCAGCGCTGTCAGGATGCATCTTCTCAAGTCTTTTTGCCTGCTTCATTACCTCCTTTTCCACCTTCTCTGGCATATTTGCTCCTTCTATCTTTTTCTTTAGCTCCTGAATTTCCTCAGTTCTCTCGTCTATCTCGCCGAGCTCCTTTTGTATTGCCTTTAATTGTTCTCTGAGGTAGTATTCTCTCTGTGTCTTATCTATTTCTCCCTTTGCATCGGATTGAATCTTTTGCTGAACAAGGAGGAGTTCCACCTCTCTGTTAAGTATCTCATTTAATTTTTTAAGCCGTATAACTGGGTCTGTTATCTCAATGATTCCCTGTGCCTGTTCTGCTTTAAGGGGAAGGTTGGATGCTACTAAGTCCGCAAATCTTCCTGGCTCATCAATATTCTCTATAAGAAACATTATGTCAGGCACGAGGGGTTTGCCTAAGGTTATGGATTTATCTATTTGCTCTTTAATTGTACGCATGAGGGCTTCAACCTCAACAGGCAACTCAGAGAGCTTTTCGTCAACAACCTTTTCTACTTCTCCTATATAATAAGGCTCTTTCTGGGTGTATCTGACAACCCTTGCCTTTGTAAGTCCCTGGATAATGAGCTTAAGCCTGCCATCAGGAAGCTTTAAAACTCTTAAGATGGTTCCAACCGTCCCAATATTATAGAGGTCTTCAGAAGAAGGCGCCTCTACATCTACATCTCTTTGCGTAACAAGCATTACCAGACGGTTACCTGTTACGGCATGGTCAACTGCCTTTATTGACATTTCCCGCCCCACAAATAAAGGAAGGATCATGTAAGGGAAGATAACCATATCCCTTACAGGGAGAATTGGCAACATAGTGGGAATCTCTATCTCGCGTTCTTCTTTTACCTCTGCCATTGACTCTCCTTCTACCTGTAATTTACCCCGTTAGAATGCCCTGCGGGGAATTCTAACGGGGATTAAGCCTTTGTTTTAGGGACAATAGGTATTCCCTGAATGGTTTCTTAACCTCTGGATTTTTTAGTGCAAGCTCCACAGTTGCCTCAAGGAAGCCCACCTTATCTCCTGCGTCATATCGCCTTCCTTCAAAAAGATAACCATAAATAGGCAGTTTCTTTAATAGTGACTTTAGAGCATCTGTTAATTGTATCTCTCCATCCTTTCCCGGAATCACTGACTCCAGGAAATGAAATATATCCGGGGTAAGAATGTATCTTCCTATTATCGCAATGTTTGACGGTGCCTGAGAAGGTTTTGGTTTTTCTATTAGGTCGTTTATCTTAAATATGTTTTTTCTTATCTCCACCCCGCTTATTGCCCCATAGCGATGGATGGTTTCCTTTGGTACCCTTTGAAGAGCAAGTACCGAGGACTGATAACGTCGATAGCATTTTAGCATCTCCCCAAAAAGGTTATCATCAGGGTCTATAATGTCATCACTGAGTAAGACGGCAAAGGGTTCCTTTTTTACAAAAGGCTTTGAACATAGTATTGCATGTCCAAGTCCCAGAGGTGCCCTTTGTCTGATATATGCAAAATGCAGATGATCTAATCGCTGGACCTCATTAAGGAGGGAATTCTTGCCTTTTTTCTTGAGGCTCTCTTCAAGTTCCATGGCTGAATCAAAATGGTCTTCGATGGATCGTTTATTTTTGCCTGTAATTACAATAAATTCTTTAATCCCGCACCGTTCCGCCTCTTCAACTGCATATTGAATCATTGGTTTGTCAACAATTGGCAACATCTCCTTTGGGGACGCCTTTGTTGCTGGTAGGAATCTCGTGCCAAGCCCGGCTGCTGGGAGTACAGCCTTACGCACCTCTTTCTTAATCACTGTGTCCTCCTGTTTTGCAATGTCTGCTTAGAAATTTGCATTATCTGCATTTAGTAAACCACCTCGCCCTTACCCGCTGCACTTATAAAAGTGTGGGTTTACAGACAGGGCTTTCTGGTGTGGTGGTAATCCAAGAATATTTTACCATGATAAAAGAATTATTAAAAGGGGGTTGTATAAGTTCAAGAATTTATAAATAATGTAGGTTAAAGGTAAGGATAAAATTGTTTGACAAAAAATACACTCTTTCTTTAAAGTTGAAAATAATATTTTAAAGGAGGTATAAATGCCAAGTGCAAGAGTTACCCTTGCGGGGGGTATGCAGTTTGTTGCCACTGCTGACTCGGGTCACGCAGTAGTTATGGACACTACCCAGATCGTGGGAGGCAATAATACAGGTTCAAGACCGTCAGAACTTCTTCTTATGGCTTTTGGCGGATGCTCTGGAATGGATGTGATTTCAATACTAAGAAAGAAAAAACAGGATGTGAGAGGATTTGAGCTCAATGTAAAGGGCGAAATGGCGGAAACACATCCGCACTACTACACTACACTTCATATAGAATATGTTGTTACTGGTAAAAACGTATCTGAGGAGACTGTAAAACGAGCAATTGAACTTTCGCTTGAGAAATACTGTTCAGTCGGTGCAACACTTGGCAAGGCTGCAAGGATAACTCATTCATATAAGGTTATTCAGGAATCGTCATGAACTTTTGGCTCACAAATGAACATGAAAATATCCGCCCCCCTTTGTAAAAGGGGGGCGAGGGGGGATTTTGAAAACAAATAATTATTCATAAAATCTCCCCTATCCCCTGGTTTATTTTAGTCAAGTGTTTTTTATAGATATTACATTTATGAAACTTAATAATCTTAGATATGCACCTTGCCTTACCCTGGCATTTGAGAGTCTCAACAGAGCTCTAATCTTGCTTAATTGAGGCTAAGGTGCAAGCGGAGAGTTATATACGCTCTTT
>JACQXB010000033.1 GCA_016208965.1 Nitrospirota bacterium | reverse complement strand
GAGAAACAGAAAGAGAAAAAATACAATATCTGAGAGATTATTTATGGAGCAGTTTACCTGGCTACATAAGCAATAGGGAAAAAGAAGAATTTATTGATTATGCTATGGTGTTAGAAGAATATGGTGGCGATAATCATAGAGAAGGTACAGAAAAGGGGTCAAAGGTACAGAAAAGGGGTCAGGTCTTTAATCTTGCTATATTGTTGTAGATATGTGTAATATATTTCATGGCGAGACCGTTAAGGATTGAATATGATGGGGCATTGTATCACATTACATCACGGGGCAATGAAAGAAAGCCTATATTTAGAAACGACACAGACCGCAATATTTTTCTTGAGACACTTCACAAGGTAAACAAGAGATACAACTGGATATGCCACGCTTATTGTCTGATGGATAATCATTACCATCTTGTTATAGAAACCCTTGATGGCAACCTCTCAAAAGGGATGAGGCAGTTAAACGGGGTATATACACAGATATTCAATAAGAGACATGAGCGAGTAGGTCATATATTTCAGGGTAGATACAAGGCAATATTGATACAGAAAGAAAGCCATTTACTTGAGGTTTGCCGGTATGTAGTATTAAACCCTATCCGTGCAATTGAGCTTGCAAAAAGTATTGAGGATTGGAAATGGAGCAGTTACTGTGCAACTGCAGGAAAAGGTAAATCGCATCCTTGTTTAACAAGAGAGTGGATATTAGGGCAGTTTGCAAAATATAAAAGGGCAGCAGAGAAGAAATACAAGGAATTTGTAGAGGCTGGGATAGATGAGAAAGGGATATGGGAAGATGTGAAGGGACAGAGCATTCTCGGGAGTGATGAATTTGTAGAAAAACTAATTGGATATGTAAAGGGTTATGAAGAGATAAAAGAGATTCCCAAAAGTCAGAGGTACATAAATAGGCATACACTTAAAGAAATTTTTGACAAAGGGAAGTTGTTAAATAGAAAAGATAGAAACAAACAGATAAAAGAGGCGATTAACAGATATAGTTATAGCCAAAAAGAAATTGCAGATTATCTCGGGTTGTATTACACAACAATAAGCAGGATTGTAAATGATAAATAGTAAAAGTAGTAAAAGTAAAGACCCGACCCCATGACCGCCATGGACCCCATGACCGCCATGACCGACCCTGACCTTCATTCCTCCATTCCCTTACTGACTCACCAAGTCCAATCGCATTTCTACTATCAAAAGAACGATATAGCTATTGACTGATAGAACATTGATGCATTATTATTAGTTAAAGTTTAAGATGGAAGGTGGAACTTGGATAAGAAAAAATGTTTGTTGTCAGAAAAGATTAAACATATTGATGTAACAAAAAACAGAAAAGTAAACGAGATTCTTAACTCCTTTCGTAATACATCTTTCCAGAGCAGAAATTTAGCCAAATGCTTCTCGGTCTTTAAATCCATGCTGACAGATGAAAAGGCCATAATATTTTTTGGATTATCAGGTGCACTTGTTCCCGGAGGAATGCGTAAGGTAATAAGGGATTTGATTGCCTTTAATATGATAGATGTGCTTGTCTCAACAGGGGCTAACCTCTACCATGATTTCTTTGAGAGCAGGGGTTATCATCACTATGTGGCAAAGGAGCATGTAGATGATGAAGAACTGAGGAAATTGCGCATTGACAGAATATACGATACCTTCGCAGATGATACATTGTTTCTTAAGATGGACGTTGTTTTCTCAGACTTTGCAGGCACGCTTGAAAAAAGACCATATTCATCAAGAGAGTTTTTGTGGGAATTAGGCAAGACAGTAAAAGACCCAATTTCAATAATAGGCACTGCATACAAAAAAGGAACCCCTATTTTTTGTCCAACAATCCATGACAGCGGCATAGGCATAGGCTTAACTGCCCATTGTTTTAAACACGACCCCCAAAGCGGATTCATCATTGATCTTATGAGGGACAATTATGAAATCATGCAGATTGCAAAGCTGGCAAAGTTAACGGCAGTTTTTTATGTAGGCGGCGGGGTTCCAAAAAACTACATCCAGCAGATAGAGCCAATGCTTGAGGTGTGCGGATATTTTGACCATTCGGGGCACAGATACGCAATACAGATAACAACCGATGACCCGAAGTGGGGAGGACTTTCTGGATGTACATTTGAAGAGGCAAAGTCATGGGGGAAGATAAGTTATTCTGCAAATTCAGCAACAGTTTATATAGACGCCACAATAGGTCTCCCTCTTCTTGTTGCAGCTATTATGGAAGAGAAAGAGCTGTTGAAAAAAAGGGCAAGAAGGAAATTTATATGGGAAGGCTCTGAGTTAAAACAGGTTAAGATGATAAAGAAGTAATTTGTAATATTTACCCCACACCATCAGAAAGCCACCCCGTAAGACCGCCAGTCTCTTATGGTGTTAAGACGTGGAGCAGGATTTGTTCAAAAATATCTCACACCTTTGCTGACTGCATTTCACTTGCAATTACGGTAATCCCTGAAGGGTCTGTATGTGCCCGCCAGTATGGTTTTTCACTGCCAGCGCCGATGTGAGCGCCTTCCTCAATTACATTATGGCAGTCAACAATGACTTTATTTAGACGGCAGCCTTTTTTAAGCACCACACGGTCCATAATAATTGAATCCCTCACCTCTGCACCTTCTTCAATTATCACCCCGCACCTTATAATTGAATTTACTATTTTGGCGTTGTTTATCACTGTACCTGCAGAAATTATACTGTTTATAATCTTACCACTAAGGATCTTTGCAGATGGCATGGTGCTGTACGAGGTGCGTATGGGCCAGAGGTCATTGTTAATCTCAAACAGTGGATTTTCTCCAAGCATATCCTGATGTGCTTCCCAGTAAGCCTTTATTGTTCCCACATCCCTCCAATACCCCTTTTTTTCATAGGACTTTATGCCCGGTAATTCATTTGTGGAGAAATCATAGGCGAAAACCCGATTTGTTTCTATAAGAGAAGGTATTACATACGCTCCAAAATCATGTTGTTTTTTTCTTTGGGCATTGACGAGAGCCTCTATTAATACATCTGTATTGAATATGTAGTTGCCCATTGAGCAATACGCATGCTCTGGGTCATTAGGAATAGGGGTTGGTTTTGCCGGTTTTTCCTTAAAACCCTTTATTCTGCTGTCTACATCAGCAGCAATAATGCCAAAGCTGCTCCCCTCAGTTATAGGTACCGGCCTTGCAGCTACAGTTATATGAGCCTTGCTATTGTAGTGGAAATCTATCATCCGGCGGATGTCCATTTTATATATATGGTCAGCACCAAAGACAGCCACAAGTTCAGGCTTATACTGACGGATTAGATTTATGTTCTGGAAGACTGCATCAGCCGTTCCCTGAAACCCCTCGGGACCCAGACGCATCTGAGGCGGAACCACTGTGACAAAATGTCCAGGTATAATAGGAGATAGCCTCCAGTTCTCACTTACGTACTCTATTAATGACTGCGACCTGTATTGTACAAGCAGATAGATGGAGAATATCTGGGAGTTAATCATGTTACTTAGCACAAAGTCAATTATGCAATAACGTCCTCCGAAGGGCACTGCAGGTTTTGAACGTTCAAAGGTAAGGGGGAATAGCCTTTTCCCTCTCCCGCCTGCTAAAACCATTGCCAGAACTCTTTGTCGTGCCATAATAGAATAAGATACAAGATGCAGGTTGCAAGTTAAACAAAAAATTAAGAGCTCTGTTATAAGGCTTGGGACTTCTTAACTCATAACTCCTAACTTTTAACTCTTAACTTTTCTGGTGGAGGCGGCGGGAATCGAACCCGCGTCCGGAAGTACTACACCTGAGCATCTACATGCTTATCTTACTTATTTAAGTTTCAGGATCAAGTCTGCAAAGTAAGCAAGCCTTCAAGATCCCATATCCCTTTAAATTTTACCTGAAGACCAAGGGCAATACCTTCAGGCAAGCCTGCTATGGTCGCCTCTTCTGAGCCACAGGCAATCCCAGAGAGACGCGCTGCATTAATTAAGCAGCGAGTGCCAATTCAGTGTTGGCGTTTGTGTTTTTTCCTGTCTTTTAACGTGATGACAGGGACACGGCATGCAACTCAGACCTCATAACCACCGTCGAGGCCTATCGCCCCCTAAGTTTTATAAACATTATAGCATAAAATATATAATTATTGGGGGAGTGGAAAATACTATTTCTTTCATGATATTATGATTTACTATGATGGTATATCTTAACAACAAACTGGTCCCTCAAAATAAAGCCTTTATATCAGTCTTTGACCATGGGTTTCTTTATGGTGATGGTGTTTATGAAACACTCAGGGCGTATAGTGGTGTTGCGTTCAAGTTAGATGAGCATATTGAGCGGCTTTTCCGTTCAGCAGAGATGATAGGGCTTAAGGTTTCCAAAAGCCATGAGGGAATAAAAAGGGCAGTTTATAAAACCATGAAGGCAAATAACCAGAAAAGTGCCTTTATAAGAATAAATATTTCAAGGGGGATTGGACCAATAGGGCTTGACACTGAATTATGCCCTAAGCCGACATTTGCAATAATCTCCAATACATTTAAGGAATATCCAGGAGAGTTTTATAAAATGGGAGTAAAGATAGCAATAGTTAATGTAAGGAGAAACCTGAGGGATGCACTTAATCCAATGATAAAATCCCTTAATTTTTTAAATAACATCCTTGCAAATATTGAGGGGAAAAACAGAGGTGCTTATGAGGCAGTAATGCTAAATTATAAAGGTTATGTTGCTGAGGGAACCACATCAAATATTTTTTTTGTTAAAAATAGTATCCTCTATACCCCTGCGATTGATGTGGGAATACTCGATGGGATAACGCGATATGTAATTTTAGATATAGCAAGAGAACTGGGAATAAAATATAAAGATGGAAGGTTTACTCGTGAAGGTATCTATAGCGCCGATGAGGTTTTTATATCAAGCACCACAAGGGAGATAATGCCTGTAAGCCATGTTGATAATGTAAAAATAGGCACTAAAATAGGTAGGATTACTAAAACACTTCTTACAGCTTATAGGAAAAAGGTTGAAGAATATATAGAAGAACACAGATAATCGCAGATAAAATGCACAGATGACCGCAGATAAACTTAACCTTGCAAAATTGATTGACCACAGCCTTCTTAAGCCTGATGCCAAAGAAAGAGACATAGAAAAACTCTGTAATGAGGCAAAAGAATATGGGTTCTTCTCTGTTTGTGTTCATCCATGCTTTTTAAAAATGGTTAAGCATATGCTTAAAGGGAGCGATGTTAAGCTCGCAACAGTAATAGGTTTTCCTCTCGGCATGACTCTTCCGCAGGTAAAGATATTTGAGGCAATGGGGTGTGTGGAGGAAGGCGCTGAGGAGCTCGATATAGTGATAAACATAGGGATGGTTAAAGAGAATAAGTGGGATATTGTAAGAAGAGAGATTTCAGATTTAATAACAGCAACTCCAAACACAGTACATAAGATAATAATAGAGACCGCTTATCTTTCAGATGATGAAAAGATAAAGGCGTCTTTGACTGCAATGGAGGCAGGCGCAGAATTTATAAAGACATCTACAGGTTTTGCACCTACTGGTGCAGTGCTGAGAGATATTGAATTGATAAGGTCTGTAACTAACGGGAAAATAGGCATTAAAGCTGCTGGTGGTATTAAGACACTAAAGGATGTCCTTAAATTTATTGAGGCAGGCGCCACAAGGCTCGGCACAAGTTCCGGTGTGGAAATAGTGAAAGAATTCATCAGTGGATTAAAACTTAAATGATGATTCAAAGGCATCCCTGATTAGTTCAAACTCAGATTTATTATTCTTATAGCATATACTCAGGACATCAAACCGACAGGCAGGAATTTTTTCTTTAAACCTCTTTAGATACAAAAGCGCCGCCTTTGAAATCTTATTCCTTTTAGTATAGTTTACTGCCTCAAATGGCATGCCGAACTCAAGGCTTTCCCTTGTCTTGACCTCAATAAATACTAAGGTTTCTCTGTCGCTTGCTATTATGTCAATTTCACCTATGGGGGTCTTGTAGTTTTGCTCAATAATCTTATAGCCTTTTTTATTTAAAAATTTCTTTGCGAGCTCTTCCCCTTCTTTACCTAATCTCATTCAATCTCCTCTGTTTCTGCCTCCTCAATACCTCTGTAAAAACAACTCCTGTTGCCTGTGTGACACGCAGTGCCACCAACTTGTTCAACCCTTATAAGCAGGGCGTCTTCATCACAATCATAAAGAATCTCTCTTACAAGTTGAACATTGCCTGATGTCTCTCCCTTCATCCAGTACTTTTGTCTTGACCTGCTCCAGAAGTGGGTCTTGCCTGTCTCAAGCGTCTTTTCTAAGGCGGTTTTGTCCATGTAAGCTAACATTAATACCTCGCTATCCTCTATGTCTTGTATTATTGCAGGGATAAGCCCTTTTTCATCATATCTTAGTTCGGGTATCATTATGTCCTCCTTAAATTTTTATTACCTAAATTGAGCGATTCTTATGGGTAATGTTCATTCAAAAACCCGTGTAACGCAATAAGCTATTAGCTATTAGCTTTAAGCTTCTTAGCTTACAGCTTATCGCTTCTTAGCTTAAAGGTTTTCTATAAAAATAATTGCCTGTTACAAGGTGTTGCAACACGGCTTTTTTCATGACCATTACCCATATCATAACAGGGAAAACGCTCAACTTAGGTATTAATTAATTTTATATACCCCGCTGCTTGCAGCGTTTGGGAACCCTTTTTGTTTTGTTGTTTGGTTGTCATTCCCCGATTAAATCGGGGAATCCAGTACTTATGTTTATGGATTCCGCATCAAGTGCGGAATGACAGCG
>JACQXB010000032.1 GCA_016208965.1 Nitrospirota bacterium | reverse complement strand
CTTCTTTATGTCATGCCCGAATGTTTCTATCGGGAATCCAGCGTCTTTATAACATGGGCTAAAACATAAAGACTCTGGATTCCCGCTTAAAGATTGCGGGAATGACAGAAAAAAATGACAAGTTATTTATTACCTTCAATCACTACTGTCCGCTTAAAATAAAGACTGTTGCAAGTCAGGCTCTCTCGCCTTGAAGATATTGTAGTGTCTACAAGAAAGCAAGTCAATAAGACCGATTCTCTCAAGAACCATTCGTGAAATTATTGGTCAGAAATACAAGTTCTTTCTTTGTCTCCGGGTCTATAAATCCCCGCACTTATGCAAAGTGCGAGGGTAGAACGCTTTATATCTTCAAGCCCTATGTGATACCATCTACTACTTTGTGCCTTGAGGGATGTCTCAATGTCTCTCAGACTGTCCTTTCCCTTGACTTGTGCATAAAGAAGACTCATGAACTGCTGCCAACATGTAAAATACTTTACATAGTAGTCTCCGTTATGCTTTTTAACGAGACTATCAAAATGATGTCTCGGAGTGAGATGTAGAATCTGATTATAAATTGTGTTAAGATGAGACATGGCTTGAACCTCCTGTCATTATTGATTGTGCAGGTGATATTCTATCACCTTTGACAGAGGTTTCAAGCCTTATGCTAAATTTTTAGCGGACACTACTGACCTTCAATCTATATATAAGGATTACTCCAAAAAAATCACAATATCAATAGACTTATAGGGGGTATAAGAATTTTAAATATGTATTGTTGCGCAACAATGCAAATATGAAAGACAACAGGGAAAATTGAAGATTGAAGATTGTGAATAATAGGGGACATATAGAAGCGAATAAGCTATAAGCTGTAAGCTTAAAGCTAATAGCTAATAGCTTATAGCTAATAATTGCCATGAAGCAGGGTTTCTGCTACTATACCTAATTACTGTACTCTTCAGAACTTAGAAAATTATTTAAAGAATATCTATCCGGAGGGAAAATGTTTAAACTTACCTT
>JACQXB010000030.1 GCA_016208965.1 Nitrospirota bacterium | reverse complement strand
TAAAAAAATGGGTTTGTGGGACATTAAGTCTTTTGATGTGACATCATATTTAAGCCCAGGGCTTAACACCTTGGTACTTACAACAAGTGGCAATGGTGACTGCTTATCCCTTGTTGTAGCTGCCATAGATCTTCCTGCTGGCGCTGCGCCTGGTAAACAAATCAGTATTTCTCCAGAATCAGACGTAAATTGCACTGGAGATGAACACACAGTTACCGCAACTATTATAGATGATAATGGTAATCCAGTAGAAGGGGTTACAGTAGACTTTGAAATAACAAGTGGACCAAATACTGGTTTGTCATATTCTGTTGTTACCGATAGTAACGGAAAAGCAATATTTACTTACACAAGTATGAGTGCTGGGGCAGATGTTATGAAGGCATGTTTTACTGATGATGCCAATATAAAGCAATGTGCCAGTGCAACAAAAGAGTGGCAAGTCTGTAACCAGAACCAGCCACCAGATGTAAGTAAAGCAGCACCAACCATAAGCTGCATATGGCCACCAAATCACAAGTTTGTTGATGTTGGTATTGTTGGTGTAACTGATCCGGACGGTGATCCTGTTATAATTACAATCACTACAATTACAAGCGATGAGCCTACTGCTACAATAAAAGGTGCCGGTGGTATTACCCATGCCCCTGATGCAATGGGAGTTGGAACAAGTACAGCTAATCTTAAAGCCGAGCGCTCCGGGTTAGGGAATGGACGAGTATATGAAATTTCTTTCATCGCTAACGATGGAAAAGGTGGTAAGTCAGAAGGAAAAGTTCAGGTTCGTGTTCCTCACGACATTAGGATGAAAACCTGTAACGCAATTGATGATGGACAGATTTACGATGCAACACAATGATATTGTTCTATCGTTTGAGTTAGCAAGCTTAAAAGCTAATAAGCTAATAAGCTATAAGCTATAAAAGGGTAGGTAGTCATTATTGATTACCTACCCTTTTCTCATCTCTTGATAAAACTATGGCGCCTATCCCTGTAAACACTAAAATAGCGCCCAAGGCAAAAATATACCTGTATGGTATTGCTATCTTTGGTTTGTATGGTATTTCTTCTAACTTTTTTTCTGTTGGGCTTAATACACTTGGGATTGTTGGAATATCTTTAGAGTTAGTTCTTTGTTTCGGACGTAATACAATTTCCATATTCCCCATATTGCGGAAAAAATTGGAGGTTAAACATACGTTAGGGAGAGGATAAAACTCTGAAATAAAAGGAAGTGTCACTGTGGGTAAACAAAGTCCAATAAGAATAAGAATGACTCCAATTTTTTTACATTTTCTCATTTTAAATACTCCCATGGTTCGTGCTTACTAACATAATTTTTAGCTTATTAGCTTTTTAGCTTATTAGCTTATTAGCTTAGTGAAATACCCACATTTTTACGGCTTCCAGTATTCTATAAATTTCCCGCCCTTTGTAATCCATACAACATATGGTGCTATCGTAACATCGCCTTTGTTGTCAAATTTTATTTTGCCAAGTGCACCGCTGAATTCCATAGAGTAAAGCTTATCTATGATTACTTTTCCATCGGTTGTTCCTGCAGACTCTATAGCTTTAAGCATTATATTTATTGCATCATATGCATAAATTGAGTATGGACCTAATTCTCCAAATTTCTTTTGATAGTTTTCTATAAATGCCTTTGCTGTTGGGATATTATTAGGGTCAGGGCTGAATGTCAGGTATGTGCCTTCTGCGTCTTTTGCGCCTGCTATTTCAATAAACTTCGGGTCAATTACACCGTCTCCGCTCATGAACGGAGTTTTTAGCGCGATCTCTCTTGCCTGTTTGACTAATAACCCGCCTTCTGGATAAATCCCTCCAAAAAATATGAGTTCAGGTTGTTTGGTTTTAATTACAGTAAGTACTGTTTTAAAATCCTTATCCCCCTGCACTATACCCCCATAATAGACAACTTCTGCGCTGCTCCCAATGGCTTTTTTAAACTCATCTGCTAATCCCTGTCCGTAAGTAGTTTTGTCATGTATAATGGCAATTTTTTTGACTTTAAGTTTTGATGTCACAAATTGGGCTGCAACGTTTCCCTGCTGATCATCTCTACCACAGACCCTGAAAACACCTTTATATCCTCTGTCTGTAAGCTGTGGATTTGTTGATGCAGGGGTTATCATGGGAATACCTGCTCGGTTATATATATCTGAGGCAGGGATAGAACAGCTACTGTTAAAATGCCCTATAACACCTACAACATCTTGATTCACAAATTTATTGGCAACAGCCACTGCCTGCTTTGGGTCTCTCTGGTCATCACCGATAATTAATTCAATCTTCTTGCCTAAAATTCCACCTTTTTCATTCCATTCCTCTACAGCAACTGTAACTGCATTTCTAAAGTCCATCCCCATTTTTGCCTGGTCGCCTGTCATTGGGCCGGCAATACCGACTTTTATAACATCAGATTTTTTTGCACATCCAGAAAAGACAAGGAGTATAAGTAAAATTAGTAAAAATTTGCGATACATCTTTTAACCTCCTCCTCCTGAATTTTTTATAATCTTAAGGAATTCTCTTGTATTTGTTTTAATATCCCCGACTAAAATCCCTGAAACAACCGCTATGGCATTAGCTCCTGTCGCAAGAACCCGCGAGCAATTCTCAGGTGTAATACCTCCTATAGCTACGAGAGGTATTTTAACATGATTTTTAATTTCTATCAAGGCATTAATTCCTTTGGGTCTTCCCGTATCTTTTGTTGCGGTATGAAATATCGGACCAAATCCGATATAATCAGCCCCTGCCCTTTCTGCCTCGAGTGCCTGTTTCAGGGTATGTGTTGATATGCCGATAATTTTTTTCTTTCCCAATATTTCCCGTGCAGTTTCTATAGGCATATCTTCATGACCGAGGTGAACACCATCCGCATCCGCAGCGAGTGTAATATCAACATAATCGTTAATAATTAATAGTGCCCTGTGCTTTCTAAAAAGTGTTTTCATGGAAAGGACCTCTGTAAAGAGTTTTTTCTTGGAAAGGTTTTTTTCTCTTATCTGGATTGTCCTGACACCTGCAGCTATTGCCTGCTTGACTATTTCCGTAAGGGAAAGACCTGATATAATCCTGTCGGTTATGAGGTATAAGGGATTGTTATTTACAAATGGGGTTATCAATGATTTCCAAAAGAGATTTCCTTATCATCAAAGCCATACTTAATATAAGGACGACTATATCCTAATCTTAATCGGTTATCACCCCTTGAAATAGCTGCTGCAAGGCTATCAGCCATATCTAATAAAAATAAATCAGGGGTATCAGGATACAATTTAAAATTCCATCCATGATGATGCTTAAGTACCCAAGCCATGATAGATTATCATCCAGAACAAAACCTTTAATTTTAGCTTCTTCCTGAACACTTAGCGTATTGGAATGAGGCGATTTTTTTCTTGAACTTTTAGAAAACTCATATTTGTTACAGAGCTTTAAAATGTCATGAATTTCTGGTATTAAATCGCTTGACACATTACATCTTTCCCGCATCCCTGACAAACCGGGATCTATCGACATGCAGCATCGCCGCAAGTATCACCGTCTGATATTCTTTACAGACTCTAATCGAAGTTTCGGTTATAATTTAGAAATTATCTTTATAAAATTCTCAATATCTTTCAACCCTCTGTGTAAGATTGTATAAACAATAGCATAGTCTATATCTTCATAGTCATGGGTGATGATATTTCTGAAACCGACCATTTTAGCCAATTTGTTTGTTAAATTGGAGGGGATGACTTCTTCTTCATTGAGGATATAAAAGATTTCGCTCATTGTTGCAGGTTTTCTAAAATCCTTATATGCAATAACAGCCTCTGCTAAATCAATGGTTGACTGGACAGCAATGTAGAGATAGCGTTCAAGGGCGCCTTTTATGTCTATATTTTCTACGATTTCTTTTTGGGAATATTTTTTGTATCTTTCAAGAATCTTAAGGTATTTTTTTACAGCGCTTATCTTATTTTCAATAACCGCTATATTTGTCATAACCCATTAAGCCTTTGTTAAGTTGTGTCTTAAAAGCATACTGTGAAAATCAAAATATTCACTAAGAATTCTGGGTTCAATAAAAACTTTAAATGGCTCGCGCTCTAATATCAGTTTTCCATTTTTAATTATATTATATTTTAACTCCGGACTTTCCAGAAAATTAAGAACAGCAATGTCAATTTTGTCCGTTTTTAATATGCGGCTTATTTTATCCATTAAAATAAATTTGAACTCAAGCATCTTTTTACATTTTTTTTCATCAAAATAGAAAGCAAAGTCATAATCACTTAATGGGCCTCTCTCCAACTTTACCTTTGAACCAAAAAGATAGACAAGTTTTATTTCTGGATACCCTTCAAAGAATCTTTTTAATTTCTTTAGTTCTGTATTGGTCATAATGAGTAATATAGCATATCAGGGTTAAAGATTATTTATTTTTACAACTCTCCTTTTCTTAACCTTTCCCTTATCCTCTTTGCCTTCTCAGGCATTGCCTTATGGAAGAATTCCATCTGTGCCTGAAGCCACTGGAGCTTCAGCTTTACAGGTTTTTTCCTGTAAGACTCTATGTCTTCTTTTGTCTTGTAGTACAAAAAAGGACAATCCGGCACATCAGAAAATCCCCCCTTGCCTCCCTTTTTCAAAGTGGGGTTTGTTCTCACCGTCTTCAATTCATACTTTCCTCTGCCTTTGCCTATTCCCATCTTTCCAAGCTCATCAAATGTATAAATAAAATAAGGCAGGTAATCTAACGCCTTTCCCATCAGGATAAGCCCGAATGTTATTTCATCCTTAGGAGTATATCCGCAGTTTGAAATTTATTTGTTATTCGGTGCTTGAGATTTGGAATTTAAACTCTCTGGTGTTTTATTTGTATTATTATTTTTCTCAAGGAAGTTAGTATTAAAATTTCCGCTAAGGAAATCAGGGTCGCTCAGGACTTTCTGATGAAATGGGATTGTGGTTTTTATGCCTTCTATTATGAATTCATCAAGTGCCCTTCGCATCCTCATAATAGCTTCTTCCCTGTCCCTGCCATGAACTATTGCCTTTGCTATGAGTGAATCATAATGTGCTGGCACTGTCCAGCCTGAGTATGCAGAAGTATCTATCCTCACGCCAGGACCTCCGGGGGGAACGAATAAGGTAATCTTGCCAGAAAACGGGACAAACCTTTCAGGGTCTTCTGCATTTATCCTGCACTCTATGCTATGCCCTGAAAATCTTATATCATGCTGTTTAAAAGGAAGAGAAGCACCAGATGCAAGCTTTATCTGTTCTTTAACTATATCAATCCCTGTAATCATTTCAGTAACAGGATGCTCAACCTGAATCCTTGTGTTTATTTCCATAAAATAAATGTTACCTTCTTTATCTACAATGAATTCAATTGTTCCTGCATTCCTGTATCTCATTGCCTTTGCAGCCTTTATTGCCAATTCACCTATCTTTTTTCTGAATTTTGGAGGCGCAAATGCAAAGGGCGATTCCTCAATGAGTTTCTGATGACGACGCTGGATAGAACAATCCCTCTCACCAAGATGGACTATATTCCCCTTATTATCAGCTAATATCTGGACTTCTATGTGCCTTATCTCGGGTATATATTTTTCAATATATATATCGCCTTTTCCAAATGCTGCGAGCGTTTCCCTGTGTGCCATATGGTAGAGGTCTCCAAGGTCTTTCTCTTCGTAGACTATCCTCATACCTCTTCCTCCACCACCAGCAGATGCTTTAAGAATAACAGGAAGACCTATCTTCCTAACTATCTTTAATGCTGTCTCCTCATCAGGGACAGGGCCGTCACTGCCAGGGACAACCGGAATGCCCTTTCTCTTCATTATCTGCCGCGCCTTTGCCTTATCTCCGCCAAGCCTTATATTTTCAGACGTAGGTCCTATAAAAGTTATCCCTGAGGTAATACATGCCTCTGCAAAATGGGGGTTTTCAGATAAAAATCCATAGCCGGGGTGAATTGCCTCAGAGTCTGTTATCTCTGCTGAACTTATAATTGCAGGGATATTTAAATAACTTTGTGTAGACGGCGCAGGCCCTATACATATTGATTCATCAGCAAGTTTTACATGCAAGGCATCTCTTTCAACATCAGAGAATATAGCAACCGTCTTTATCCCTAATTCATGACATGACCTGATAATTCTAACTGCTATCTCGCCTCGGTTTGCAATAAGTATTTTTTTAAAGAGTTCCATAACACTCAAAAAGTAGGAAGTAAAAAGTGGGAAATAGGAAGTATAAAATGGGAAATTAATATTTTCACTTTTCAGTTCCTACCTCTTACTTCCCACTTCTCACTTATATTGGTTCTATAAGGAAAAGTGGCTCCCCATATTCAACTGGCTGACCATTTTCAACAAGGATCTTTGATACGATACCATCAGCGTCACTTTCAATCTCGTTCATGAGTTTCATTGCCTCAATAATGCAGAGCACCTGTCCTTTTTTAACCGTGCCTCCAACCTCAACAAAGGGAGAAGCCTCAGGGGAAGGGGCTCTGTGAAATATGCCAACAATCGGGGAAGCGATTGTAATGAGTTTTTTGCCTTCAACAGCCTCTTCCTTTATTTCTTTTACCTCAGGCTGTGAAACTTGCTTTGTAGGTGACGGGATTTCCCATGATGATATAAACTTCTCTCTCCTTATCTTTATCTTTGTGCCGTCTCTTTCTACCTGTAACTCTGTTATGTCTGTATCCTTTAAAAGTTCTAAAAGCTCTCTGATTTCGTCAAGTTCCATTATCTTACCCTCTCTATATATTCCGATGTCCTTGTGTCAATCTTTATAACATCCCCTTTGTTTAGATGAAATGGCACCTTTATAACTGCCCCTGTCTCTATTGTAGCAGATTTGCTGCCTCCTGCGGCTGTATCACCCCTTATGCCGGGAGCGGTTTCTACGATTTTTAACTCAACAAACATAGGTACCTGTACTGTTAAAGGAGAGCCCCGATAGTAAAGGATCTTGACCTCCATATTTTCCTTGAGAAACTTTTTGCTGTCACTTAACTGCTCGGAGCTTAATGATAACTGTTCGTAATTTTCAGTATCCATAAAGAAATATGTATCGCCCTGACCATAAAGATACTGCATATTCTTTTCCTCAAGATCGGGGGTGTCAAATTTATCTCCTGCCTTAAAGGTCTCCTCTAATACTTGCCTTGTTTTCAGGTTCTTAATCTTTGTCCTTACAATAGGCGACCTCTGCTGCATTTTTACATGCTGAAAATCCAAAATCTCGTATGGGTTTCCATTGTATTCTATTTTTGCACCCTTTTTAAATTCAGTTGTTGAAATCAACTATACACCCCCTAATGAAAATTAAAATTCAAAAGTCAAAAATAAAAATTATGGAAAAATTTCAATTCAAATAAATAATTCCTTAATTTTGCATTTTGCATTTTTAATTTTGACTTTAACTTATTATATGCAATCTCCTCGGCAGTGTTGTTAAGACTTCTACGCCGCTTTTAGTTACTGCCACCATATCCTCTATCCTTACCCCACCCTTACCAGGCAGATATATCCCCGGTTCAACAGTGAAGACCATCCCTTTTCTTATTTTCTCTTTACTTCGCCATGATATATTAGGTCTCTCATGAACTGATAACCCGATACCATGTCCTGTACCATGCCCAAAGTAATCAACGTAGCCACCTCTTCTTATAATGTCCCTTGCGGCTTTATCTATAGAGACAGCATTTACCCCGTCTTTTATAGATTTTATTGCGGACTCTTGGGCATTGAGAACTATAGAGTATATCCCCAATTGCCTTCCCATGCCTTTTTTACCCTTTATAGCAACCATCCTTGTCATGTCAGAGAAATAACCCTCACATTCGCCTCCCCAATCAAAAAGAACTACATCTCCCTTTTTTAACTTTTTATTAGTCGGTCTGGCGTGGGGAAGAGCAGACATTAAACCAGATGCTACTATAACTCCAAATGGTATTGTTTTGCAACCTTCTTCTTTAAGTAATGCCTCAAGTCTTATTGCAAGCCCCTGCTCTGTAACGCCTGCTTTTATAAATGGCAGTAGATTCTTAAATGCAGACTCAGCCCTATGGATGGCTGTTTTAATGTAAGAAATCTCTTTCGGGGATTTTATCAATCTCAAATCCTCCACTATATGCGACAGGGCTTTGAGTTTTATTTTATGTTTTAAAAGTTTTCTATATGTACTATAGCTTACACTGTGGTCCTCAAATCCAAGCCTTTTTATTCTATATTTGTTTGTAATCTCTTTTATGGTTTCAATCCTGTTTTTTGTTTCCGCTATTATTCTGAATCCCTTTACTTCCTGCCTCGCTTGCTCTTTGTAGCGAAAATCAGTGGCAAAGATGGCATCCTTTTTTGTAATAATCAAGAAACCTGATGACCCTGTAAATTCTGTGATATATCTGAGATTATTAAGGTCTGTAATCAGGATTCCATCAATATTTAATTCATGAAGTCTTTTTCTTAGGACGGCGTCTCGTTGCATTTATTATATATGCAGCAGCCCTTAAGGCAAGCAGATAACTTTCTGCTCCAAATCCAGATATCTGTCCCACAGTAACAGGCGAGATAATGGATTTTTGTCTGAAGTCTTCCCTGCTGTAGATATTTGAGAGATGAACCTCTATTGTTGGTATTTTGACAGCAGCTATGACGTCCCTGATAGCAATACTCGTGTGTGTATAGGCTGCTGGGTTTATAATAATTGCACTATAGCCTTTTGAATTCTGGATTAAGTCCACTATCTTGCCCTCATGGTTTGACTGATAGATTGTAATTTCAAGAGAAAGTTTCTTTGCAAGTGCCTTAATAGACTTATTAATGTCATCAAGTGTTTGGATACCGTATATCTTTGGCTCTCTTGTGCCAAGGAGATTTAAGTTTGGACCATGGATTACTAAAATCTTCATAAGCTCCCCCTGTTTTACCTCTTAGATTTTAGTTGCAACATCCTGCTAAGGATGATATCAGCAATTTCGGTTTTTTTCATTAAGGGATAATCAGTGACCTCTCCTCTTCTGTCAATTATTGTCACAATATTAGTATCCACATCAAAGCCTGCTCCCTCCTGTGTAATATCATTTAACACTATTAAATCAAGATTTTTATCTTTAAGTTTATCTTTTGCGTTTTTTATATTTTTTCCTGTCTCTGCTGCAAATCCAATAAGAATACGTCTTCCTTTTTTTCTACCAAGCTCTTTAAGTATATCAGAGGTTGGTTCTAAATTGATTGTTAAAGCATCTGTTTTTTTAATCTTTGATTTACTTATAGAGACAGGAGAGAAATCCGCAATTGCTGCGGTCATGATGACAGCAGTTGAACATGGAAGATTTTCTAAAACTGCTTCTCTCATCTCTGCTGTATTTTCTACGGATATAAAAGATACACCTTTCGGTGGGTGCTGAGAGGTTGGCCCACTTACAAGGGTTGCCTTAGCGCCCCTCCTAAGTGCAGATGCAGCAATTGCAAAACCCATTTTCCCTGAAGAACGATTTGAAATGAATCTTATCGGGTCTAATGATTCGCGTGTAGGTCCAGCAGTAACCAATATATTATGCCCGGATAAATCCTTTGGTGTTAATGCTGATCTGACTGCCTCTATGATGTCCCCAACATCAGCCATCCTTCCGATGCCTTCTTCTCCACATATAAGGTTTCCTTGCTCTGGACCAACAAAAATTACCCCGAGTTTTTCAAGTTCCCTGATATTTTTTTGTACTATTGGATTTTCATACATCCTTGAATTCATGGCTGGGACTATCACCGTAATGCCTTTATAAGCAAGCCATGTAGTGGTAAGCGCATTGTCAGCGATGCCGCAACTGAGTTTGTTTATGGTATTAGCGGTTGCAGGAGCAATAACGAAAACTTGAGCATCTCTGGATAAATTAATATGATTGAGATGTTCACCAGAGATGTCTGTATAAGCCCTATTTCCTGACACAGCCTCAAAGGTAAGCGGGGCAATAAAATGGGATGCGGATTCTGTCATAACAACTCTGACAGTAGCACCTTCTTTAGTAAGTCCTCTTATAATATCTATTGATTTGTATACAGCTATGCTACCTGTTACTCCTAAAAGGATATTTTTACCACCAAGCACTATTCTGAACCTATTTTGAGCCTTCTTCTCTGAGGAAATCATCCTTTTTTCTCTGAGTAGAAAACTGTTCGCTTTTCTCATGGAGATACACTTTGAGATCTTTTTCAAGTTCTGTTAAGTTCTCATGAAGCGTCTCTTTTTGTTTAGCTTCATCCATCATGTATTCAGGAATCAGTTTCTTTGCTCTCTCTTCAGCATTTATAGCTGCCTCTCCTGTAAGTATATTTACGGAATTAGAGATAATTTCCTGAAGGGCTACAGTTGTGTGTTTTTTTGCTTTACTCTCTATTTTTGGACGTGCCCCCTGTGATAGATCCTTTGCCCTCATTGCAGCTGCTATTACAAGCCTATAACGACTGTCGAGCTTTTTCTTTTCAAATTCAATTGGTAAAGAAATTATATCCATTTTACCTCCTTTGTCTTAAGTCTTTCTGCTATGATTATAGTTTCTAATTCTCTAAGTGCCTTTTTAATGTTAGTGTTAATAATAACATAATCATAGCTTTTATAATAAGATATTTCTTCTTTTGCCCTGTTTATTCGTCTTTTTATTTCATTGTCTGACTCAGACATGCGTTTCCTAAGCCTTCTCTCTAATTCATCCATTGATGGTGGAAGTACAAAAATATAAACCGCATTTTTAAATTTACGCTTTATCTGTATGGCCCCGCGAACATCTATATCTAAAATTATATCATACCCACTTTTTCTTATCTCATCCAACCTTTTTAAAGAAGTCCCATAAAGGTTGCCATGGACTCTTGCCCATTCAGCGAATTCACCTTTGTCAATCATTGCCTTAAATTTTTTTTCATTTATAAAGGTATAGTGAGCATTATTTATTTCTCTTTTTCTGGGTTGTCTTGTGGTATACGAAATAGAGAGCTTAAGATTTGGGATGAGTTTTATAATCTTTTCACACAGGGTTGTCTTTCCAGAACCTGAGGGAGCAGAGATAATAAATAATCTTCCCATATCTCCTTTAGATATCCTCTGCAAATTCTCCTCCTTCTTCAGATAACCTCTCTGTAATAGTTTCAGCATGAAGTGCAGATAATATCACATGGTCGCTATCCGTAATTATTATAGCCCTGGTCTTTCGCCCGTGTGTTGCGTCTATAAGCTTTCCTCTTTCTCGGGCTTCTTCCCTCATCCTTTTAATTGGAGATGAGCCTGGTGTAACTATCGCTATTATTTTTGAGGTGGAAACAACATTTCCAAATCCTATATTTATAAGCTTTATTCCAGAACTACCTTTTTTCATCTCCTGCCCCTACTGCAGATTTTGCGTCTGCTCCCTTATCTTCTCAACCTCGGATTTTAGCTCTACAACAATCGGTGTAATTTCGACATTTGCTGCTTTTGAGCCTATTGTATTTATTTCTCTATATAACTCCTGTGTAATGAAATCTAATTTTTTCCCAATTGAATTCCCTGATTGAAGCATATTTTCTATATAGGTCAAGTGGCTTTTTATCCTTACAATTTCCTCTGTGATATCAGACCTGTCAAGTAAAATAGCAGCCTCCTGAATTATACGAGACTCATCAATCTGTATATCTTCAAAAAGACTTCTTAATCTTTCTGATAATGATGCTTTTGCCTGTGCAATAAACTCCACCCTTTTGCCTTCAAGGTCTTCAACCTGTATCTTTATAAGAGATAACCGCTCATTAATGTCCTTTACGAGATTCTCTCCCTCTTCAATCCTCATTTTTTTAAGGTCTTGCAGGGCAATATCAAGTGCATTAGAAAGAGATGTAAGTTCTACTTCTGGTTCTTCTTGCAAAAATATGTCTTTCTGCGATGCCAGAATATCAATTCCTATTTCACCAGAGATAGAAAGTTCCTGTTTTAAAGATGTCAATATATTATAAAACTCTGTTGCTACAGATTTGTTGATTTTAAACTTTAAAGTGTCTGCATTAGATATTGAGACAAGTATTTCAATACGCCCCCGTAAGAAATTTTTTTTTACTAATTTTCTTATCTCGGGTTCGTAGAAATAAAGATAAGATGGAATCTTAATCTGGATATCTAAACCCCTATGGTTTGATGACCTTACTTCGACCTTGAAATTACCGCTGATACCTACGCCATAACCTGTCATTGATTGGATTTTCATTGGGTTAAACTATAGAATACTCTTGAGAATTAAGTCAATCTACATACGAGTTACTCCCCGAGGTATGCCCTTTTTATATCAGGGGCATGGAGTAATTTTTTGCCTTCACCTTCTTTTACAATCCTGCCTGACTCCATAACATACCCCCTGTGGGCTAATTTTAAGGCAGCTCTTGCATTTTGCTCCACAAGGAGAATGGTTAGCCCTTTTGCATTGAGTTCTTTTATGGTCTTAAATATTTTCCCGACAAAAATAGGGGCAAGCCCCAGAGATGGTTCATCAAGTAAAAGTAGTTTTGGCTTTGACATAAGCGCCCTTCCGATTGCAAGCATCTGCTGCTCTCCACCACTCAATGTGCCTCCCATCTGCTTCTCCCGCTCCTTAAGAACCGGAAACATCTCATAGACTTTATCATACTGCCTTTTTAACTTTTCACTTTTAACTCTTAACTTTGAACTTTTCGTATACGCTCCCATCTCAAGATTCTCCCTTACAGTAAGTTTAGGAAATATCCTTCTTCCCTCGGGAACCTGCGAGATACCTTTTGCAACTATTCTATGTGGGAGCATCCTGTGAATCTCTTCCCCTTCAAACGTAATGCTACCAGTTTTTGATTTTAAAACGCCTGATATTGTCATCAGTGCCGTGCTCTTGCCCGCACCATTACTTCCGATAAGACAAACAATCTCTCCTTTATTTACATAAATGTCTATGCCTTTAATTGCCTCTATGTGCCCGTAAAACGTGTAAATGTCTTTAAGTAAGAGCATCAAAAATATCTTCCTTCCCAAGATATGCTTCTATTACATCAGGGTTATTCTGTATTTCCCTTGGCACACCTTCTGCGATTTTCACTCCGTGGTCAAGGACAATAATCCAGTCAGAAATACCCATAACCACTTTCATATCATGTTCAATAATTATTACTGTCTTTCCCCAATCACTGATTCTGTTTATAAGGTTCATAAGCCCCATAGTCTCCTGCGGATTCATGCCTGCTGCAGGTTCATCAAGTAATATGACTTTTGGCTCTGTGGCTAATGCCCTTGCAATTTCAAGCCTCCTCTGGTCTCCATAAGGGAGGCTGTCTGCCACTGCATCTGCATAATCTGCAATGCCTACAAATTCTAAATACTCAAATGCCTTTGTTCTTATTTCAGACTCCTCTCTCAGAAATTTCTTTGTCCCCATTATTGCCGTTATAAATCCTTCCTTTGAACGAGCGTGCTGCCCTATCATCACGTTTTCCAGAACAGACATGTTGCCGAATAACCTTATGTTCTGAAATGTCCTTGCAACCCCCAGTTTGGTTATTTCGTATGGTTTTTTACCTGTGATGTCATTATCTTCAAATAATACCCTACCCTTTGTTGGAGGAAACATCCCTGTCAGGCAGTTAAACAGGGTTGTCTTACCCGCACCATTTGGTCCTATAATACTTAAAGTAACCCCTGGCATTACCCTGAAACTGACTTCCTCCAGTGCCTTAAGTCCTCCAAATACCTTTGTTAAATATCTTATCTCTAAAATCATCCCTTACTCCTAATAAGTCCCAGTGGTCTAAATACCATCATCAATATAATCCCTATCCCCAGTGCAAGCATTCTATAAAGCTGAAACTCTCTCAGTACCTCGGGCAGAACAACAAGGATTAAGGAACCAACGATTACTCCCGGTATGCTTCCAAGACCACCCAGTATAACCATACACGCAACAAAAACAGACTCCATAAACGTAAAACTTTCAGGTGATACAAAACGCATCTTACTTGCAAACAACGTACCTGCAAGCCCTGCCCAGAAAGCACCAAAGCTAAACGCAAGGAATTTATATTTCGTGGTATCAATCCCCATAGCCTCTGCTGCCATCTCATCATCCCTCAGGGCAAGCCATGCCCTGCCTATCCTTGAATGATAAACACGTCTTACAATAAATACAGCAATGAGAACAAAGATAAAGACGAGATAGTAATAATGCGAAAGGCTGCTGAGTTCAAAGCCAAATACAAATGGCGATGGTATGCCTGATATACCATTTGGTCCCCTTGTGAGGCTGTCCCAGTTATTCAATGTGAGACGGGCAATCTCTCCAAAGCCCAGAGTAACTATCGCTAAATAATCCCCACGTAGTCTTAACGCAGGAAATGCAAGTATGAATCCCGATAGAGCCGTGATAAATAAAGTTGATGACAGAGATGTCCAGAACCCGAGCCCAGCATTTGTTGTAAGCAGTGCAAATGAATAAGCGCCGATGGCATAAAACGCTGCAAAGCCTAAATTCAGAAGACCGCTAAAACCAATAACAACATTAAGTCCAAGGGCAAGTATGATATAGATGCCGGCAAGGATAATAACGTCAAGATAGTAATCCTTTAATACAAACGGCAGCACCAGCAAGATTACAAATATCAAGGCATATAAAATTTTCAAGTTGTAGGGGATTTCAGGCAGCCTGAATTCCTTAAGTAAGTTTGAGGATTTCTTTATTATAAGAAAGATACAGTAAGCAAGAACGATTCCCGAAAGTAGCCACAACCCACCCTTTAACCCCATAAATGGAACACTTAAGAAAGAGAGCCAGAGTATGAATAATATCGTCTTCATAAGATTGATTACCTAAAAAAATAAATGCAAAATTTAAAGATAAAATATAAAAAATACAATGCAAAATTTAAAAATTTAATTTTTGCTATGTAATTTTGCATTTTTATTTTTTAATTTTCATTTTCATTGCGATTTCCCAAGCAGTCCCCTCGGTTTTATGAGAAGTATAATAATCAATATCACAAATGCATATGCATCTTTGTATTCGCTTGAAAGATAGCTTGCAGCAAGGCTTTCTACAATCCCGAGTATAAAACCTCCAAGCATTGCCCCGGGAATACTCCCGATACCACCAAGCACTGCGGCTGCAAATGCCTTTATTCCAGCAATATATCCTATAGAATAATTAACGAGCCCGTAATACATGGCAACCATCATTCCAGCTACAGCAGCAAGCCCTGAACCGATTATGAATGTAACAGAGATTATCCTGTCTATGTTTATTCCAAGAAGTGAAGCCATGACTTTATCCTGAGCAACTGCCCTCATTGCCTTCCCTGTCTTTGTCTTCATGACATAAAGATGAAGCAAGCCCGTAAGCAGGAGTGATGTAATAATGATAAAGACCTGAAGCGTGGTTATTGTTAGATTAAAAAATTCTATCTTTGTTGTCTCTAAAATATGGGGGAATACCTTATCAGTTGCGCCTTGTGTAAGCATTACATAGTTCTGTAGAAAAATAGAGACTCCGATTGCACTTATTAGCGGGCTTAATCGGGGGGCTTTTCTCAGAGGCTTATATGCGAGTTTCTCTATTGTGAAGCCGTATGCTGAGCAAAACAAGGCAGATAATATAAATGACAGCAGGATGGCGAGGGGAATACTGTACTGCGTAAGTCCTATTACAGTGAATATCCCAATGAATATAATTCCAAGATATGCACCAATCATGTAGATTTCACCATGGGCAAAGTTTATCAGTTCAAGGATGCCATAAACCATCGTATAGCCCAGGGCAATAAGCGCATATACCCCACCAACTGTAACGCCATTTAAAATCTGCTGAAAAAACATGGGAGAATTCTAACAAAAATCCCGTAATTTAATCTATTAAAGGTTTGAAAAGATTAAAAGAAAAGAGGCATGTAAAATCTTATTTTTTATGTTTCATTTTCTTGAGAAGCTTTTTATGTTTATGCTTGCTCATCTTTTTCTTACGCCATTTAACAACACTGCCCACTTAATCACCTCCTTTTTAATAAAGTGTCAAAGTTTCTAAGCGTCAAAGTATCAAAGCTTTGACACTCTGATACTCTGACACTTTTTGATACTATTTTCCTTTGCTTGGTGCATAAATGCCTCAAGCTGAATTTCAGTTGTTACTGATTCTGTACCGTCGTAAGGCATACTTATGGACGGAATATTATAATCTTTGCTGATCGCTCTTAGAAGAGCGGTTACGATTGTCCCCGGCATGCAGCCGAAAGGCATCGCATTTACAATTCCCGATGCTCCCTTCTCAATCAAGTCAATAGCCTTGCCCACGCTTAAAATCGTTTCTCCTTCAAATGAGTGATGAACATATGGCATGGCTTTTTTAAGAATTTCTCTCGTGGAAGGTTCACGAAGCGTTTTGAGGGAATTTTTGAAAATACTTCCATATTTGTGTTCGGTTTTATTTTGAATGTGATTCTTCAGGAAAAGTCTTATTACAGAGGGAATATCGCGTTTTATCAGGGCGTGTTTTAATCCAATATGATTTATATAGTAAAGCCATTCCTCAGGCGGAGAAAGCCACACCTCGCCTCCAAGGGATTCTATTTTATTAATCAGATTCTCATTGGTAAACTTGTTTGACCTTACAAATATTTCTCCGATAATGCCGATGAGCGGTTTCTTATCACGATATTTTGGAATGGAATCGAAATCCCGACATATCTGATTTAATAATTTTTCTAAACCGCCATTTCTTCCCCTCAAAGCATTGTAAACTTTCGTCAAACTTTCATTATAAATGTAATCCGTCAACCCCTTTTCCTTTTCATATGGTCTTGTTTCGTGCAGGCATTTAGTAAGCATCTCAATGCTGATAATACCTTTCCATGCCCTTCTAATAAAATCATCGCCTGCTATTCCCAGATCGTTGTAGAAAGTTCTATCCTGAATCGGAGAGAAAATCTGAACATTATTAAGTCCAAGGCGCTCTAAAACAAGCCTTTGAAAAATATTGTACTGCCCGAATCTGCATGGTCCCGTGCCCGCAGGCATGAAAAAGGCATAACTGTTGGATTTTAAATCGGCAGAAAAAATTTTTTTTAACATCTCGCCAATAGTAAGCACACATGGAAAGCACTGTTTCCCCGAGACATACTTCCTGCCAATTTCCATTGTTTCCCTGTCAGGTTCGGGAAGCACCTCAACTGATATTCCAGAGAATTCAAATGCAGCAGCCAATGCGTAACCGTGGTCACACATTTTAGGGATGAAAACCTTTTTTTCGGACAGACGCATCGTCTCTGATTTCATAATTTTTTTTGCAGATTTTCTGCTCGCTATCCTCTGTTTATTGACAGCCTTTCTGTTTTCAATGCCGTCAAGAAACGCCTCGCATCTCGTTATCGCTCCTGCATCTGCGCTGTGTTCGTCAATTTCCAAAAATAAAAACGGTTTGTCGCCGATCTCCTCCTTGAAATACTCAAATATAAATGAATCGGGCCCACAGTTAAAATTACCGATATATATTGGATACAACATTGGATTATTTCTAATAAATCTTGCCGCCTGAATTATTTCCTTGCCATTTTTCCAGTACATTTGTGGCCATCTATCTGTAATATCAATGTCATTAAGTGGTAAAAAATCCATTGGGATAGAAAAGACATTGAGTGTGGCAAGTTTCTGTGGAATTTGCAGATTCACGCCGTTGTCAAAAGAGTTATATGCTCTTCCAACTATAACAACGGCTTTATCTTTTAAAGATGAGAGTATTTCTTTTCCCTTTTCTTGAATCAGCCAGTTGAAATTTTTTTGGTTTTCCCGTGCTTTCATGAGCGCAATATTTAATTTTTTATTGGATATGTGAAATTTTTTAAACGCGCTTCCGATCTCCTTGACGATAAAATCATCACCCCACCTGAAATCTATTATTGGGCTCAAAATGTTTGCGTCTCTAAATGCCACTTTTGCAAGATACGGAATTGTCTGCGTATACGGGCAGGGCGATTTCTTATCAAAATAATTATTGCTGTCGCTGAAACTCACAAACGAGGGCAAGAAGACGTTTTTAATATCATTTTCTAAAAGATATTTTATGTGACCGTGAGCGACTTTAACGGGAAAACATGTTTCTGAAAGTACAGTTTCCGTCCCGAGATTTACAACTTGCCTGTTCGTTTTCGGTGAAACGACAATGTCAAAACCAAGTTCATAAAGAAGCGTTGTCCAAAACG
Source organism: Nitrospirota bacterium (assembly GCA_016208965.1). GTDB lineage: Bacteria > Nitrospirota > Thermodesulfovibrionia > UBA6902 > DSMQ01 > JACQXB01. The sequence continues at coordinate 16,137 of JACQXB010000030.1, read as the reverse complement.
GCAGGTAATCCTGAAAAAAGAATATGTAGGGAATGCCGATCACTTTGGAATGTTGGGATTTCGGAATTGATTCCTGTTTGTATTCCTTCCAGAGCAATGCTTCTCTAAATGCAAAAAGATTCTCAATGTCTGGTTTGTCCTTTTTCCTTATGTCATATTTTTCACATCTACCGCCGTAATACAGATGTTCTTTCTCTCCTTCCATACTAATCTTATTAATTTCGCAAACATTTGAACACCCCTTACATCCAAATGATGATATAGAATAAGAACGATTGGATAATTCAAAACCCTTGAAGTTCGTGGCGCATAAATTTTGTTGTTCGGGGTTCAGAGTGCAGAGTTCTCCTGACTTCTTATTCTCCATATATTCCTTCGCTATCAGCGCCATGCCGATTGCGCCAGTGACATCGTGATTCGGCGGAACAGTAATTCTTTGCCCTGTAAATTTTTCAAATGCCGCAACCACCGATTTGTTGAACGCCGTACCTCCCTGAAAAAATATGTTTTTGCCTATTTTTTTGTAGGAGACAACCCTGTTTATATAGTTTTCTACAATAGAATATGCCAAGCCTGCAAGCAAGTCGTCTTTTTGAACACCCTGTTGAAGATTTGCCATCAGGGAGTTTTCCATAAATACAGTGCATCTTTCACCGAGGGCGCATGGATGTTTTGATGAAAATGCAAAGCTCGCAAATTCTTCTTTAATGGACACGTTTAGTTTCTCCGCCTGCTCTTCAAGGAAGGAACCAGTTCCTGCCGCACACGCCTTATTCATTTCAAAGTCAACTACCACGCCGTCTTCTATGGAAATGTATTTTGAATCCTGTCCCCCGATTTCAAAAATGGTATCCACGTTTTCATCAATAAAAATGGCTGCTCGTGCCTGTGCGGTGATTTCATTCTTCACGATATCCGCTCCTACGAAATCAGCTATCATGTACCTGCCGGAGCCAGTTGTGCCGACTCCCAGAATCTCCACGTTATCTCCAATATCTTCTCCGACCTCTCTCAATCCCTGCATAACTGCATCAATGGGTCTGCCGGATGTCATCAGATAGCGTTTTGAAAGAAGATTTCCGCCTTCATCAATTAGGGCAAGGTTCGTGCTTATTGAGCCAATATCAATTCCGAGATACGCATTAATGATTTCGGATTCCGGATTCCGGATTTCGGATTTAATTCCGCAATCTGCATTTTGTAAATGCCTTCTAAAAAAATCATCCCCTTCAATAATCAAAGGAGACTTGCCGTTACCCGATATCCTTATTGAATTTATTTGATCTTCAAGATTCTTTATGTAAAAAGCGTTTCTTGTGTTGCTTTTAATGTCTTTCAATGCCGCTCCGATTGCGCCCATGAAAGCGAAATATTTGGGAACAATAATCTCGTCAACATCAAAAATTTCCCTGAATGCTCTGACTATGCCTGAATTGGCAGCCACGCCGCCTTGAAACGATACCTGAGGGATAACCTTTCTTCCTTTAATTATCGAACCCTTGAAATTCCTTGCAACAGCAAAACAGAGTCCCGCAACAATATCTTCTAATGGTGTAGCTATCTGCTGGAGATGAATCATATCGGATTTTGCAAATACACTGCATCGTCCGGCGATACGGGGAGGATTTTTTGATTTCAGTGCTATCTCGCTAAATTCTTCTATACTGATTCTGAGTCTTTCTGCCTGCTGGTCAAGAAAAGAACCCGTCCCTGCAGCACAGACTGAATTCATTGAAAAATCTTCTATCCCCGTGTCGTTCAGTATTATAAGTTTGGAGTCTTCGCCCCCCATTTCAAATATTGTCTTCACGGAAGGAAGAAAACGTCTCACGGCTAAGGGTTGTGCTACTATTTCGTTTACGTGCTTGACGCCGAGAATGTCGGCTATGAGTTTGCCTGCTGAACCGGTTATGGACATTGAAGGAGACAAAGCATTTCCATTGTTGCCTAAAATATTTTTTAATAATTGGAGAGTAACTGTGAGGGGATGACCTTTGTGGCGTTCATAAATGGTGTATAATATCTTAGCTTCGTTGTCCATGACAACGAGCTTAATACTTACCGAGCCTGCATCAAGACCAATAAATTTTTCCATTCTTTTAGTTATTCGTTATTTGTTAATCGTTATTCGTAACAACCAATAACTTATAACTAATGCAAACGCATTAAGTAAAGTATGAACCATAACGGTTCATACTAAAGTTACAAAAGTAAAATGAATACAATTAAAAAATCCCCCTTCATCCCCCTTTGGTATGAACCAGAGCGGTTCATACCAAAGGGGGAGATTCCTTACGTTCCCCTCTTTAGCAAAGCCATACTTTGTCCCCCTCTTTGGCAAAAAGGGGTTAGGGGAGATTTTATGTAAACTAATTTAATGCGTTTGTATTAATAACGGTTTTCACTTTTTTAACCTCTTTCCTAATCTTTTCTCTATTGATTTAACCTTCTCATCAATTCTGTTTGGTTTTCCCTTTCTGTCGTCAATAGATATAATAGTAAGTGCCCTCTCGCTATCCTTCATCACTGTATTATGGCATTTTCTGATAAGCCTGATAACCTCATCCCACTCTCCCTCAATAACTGTACCCATTGGATTCACCTTGTAAGGCAAGCCGCTGGCATCCACAGTTTCTAATACCTTGGCAAGCTGGTCGCCTATGCTACTGCCTACGCCTACTGGAATAATACTGAATTCTACGAGCATGATTCACCTCCTTTTAATAAAATTTAGCCACACCCTGCCTCCTTAACCATAGTTCAATGAATTGCCAAAAACAGGCTTATTGCCATTTTTTTTCTAAATCAAACACTCCCTCTACCTTTGTCACCAACCATTTATTTGGGGACTTCTCTAAAAAAACTTTTATGGTCTGGGCACTGACAGCGTCTCCTATAATATATCCCCTGTCCTCATTATGCAATGCAATAACCCTTACAGATACATGAGCCTCAGCATGAGAGTTTTTAACCGATATCTTGATTATATCTTTCTCAATCTCAATATCATCAAAAAGCTGAAAGGCTTGTAGCATGATGTTCTTTATCTGCAGATAGCCATTACCATAATCATCAAGATAATTATAGGATATATGACCCATCATCCCTTCAATGTCTTCAGCAACTACCGCCTTCTCAGTGTTATTAATAACCTTTTTTATCCGCTTTTCATTAGTAGGGTAAAGTAAAGGAATAAGTATTAAGCTTATAAACAGGACTAACAGGATAGCATATCGCCGTAGTTTCACTTCTACCTTGAGTGCCTCCCCTTCTCCTTTTCATATGCTTCCTTACCTGCCTCTATAGCGGTGGCGATTAAGCTTTTTTTCTCCTCAACAAATTCCTTGCCGTGCTCAACAGCCGATGTAGCCTTCTCCTTTACATGTCCTATATAGTCAGATGCCTTCTCTTTCGCCTCTTCAGCCAGTTCCTTAATCTTCTGCCTTGTCTCTCTGCCTGATTGCGGAGCCATAAGCAAAGCAATGCCTGCTCCGACAACTCCTCCAATCACAAAGGCTAAAAGCATATCAGTTGTCTTAAGCCCTCTTTCTTCATTCATCTCTTTCACCTCCTTTGTATAAAATTTTTATACTGATTACGCTGATTTTAAGACGATTATACAGATTATGTTATTTTGTTTTATCTGTGTAATCAAGCATTTTTATTAGATGCTTTTTTTATAAGTCCCTTAGCCAAAATACTAAGGGCAGTTTTTATACCAACACCAATACTTACAGTTTTAATAGCAAATGAAGCACCTGTCTGTCTTACCAGACTATTTGCTTCGTCAATTGCTTTACCTATCTCTCCTATAGACCTCGTGAGGCACTGAACATCCTTTACGGACTCCTCAATCCCTTCTGTTACCCTGTTTATCCTTTCTGCACTTCCTCTTAATTCCAGCAAAAGTGGGGTCAGAGATCTCTCAGTGGTTTTGAGAAAGTCTTCTATCGTCTTCACTGTTCTTTTGACCTGCAAGATAGTAGGAATCGCAAAAACCACCCATACTATTAATAATACAGTTAGCAATATAGTTATCACAAGAAGCAATTGTTCCACCATGGCTTAATTTTCTTCCTCCTTCTTTGATTTTGTCCTTTCAGCAATAATCTTCTGGGCAATGTAAGGTGGAACCTCTTCATAATGAGAGAATTCCACTGTATACATCCCTCTACCGCTTGTAAGGGAGTTAAGTTGATTTGCGTATGTAAGTACTTCAGACATAGGAACAAGTGCCAAGATTTTTTGATTACCACCTGCCTGCGGTTCAACTCCCTGAACCTTCCCTCGTCTGCTGTTAAGGTCGCCTATTACATTACCCAAAGATTCGTCAGGGGTTATAACCTCAGCTTTTAGAATAGGCTCTAAAAGAATAATCTTTGCATCATGTGCAGCCTTTTTTATAGCCATGGAGCCTGCTATCTTAAACGCCATCTCTGAAGAATCTACTGTATGATACGACCCATCATAAACAGTTGCCCTGAGATCTATAACAGTATAACCTGATAGTATGCCTTCCTGCATGGCTTCAACAATACCCTTTTCAATTGCTGGGATATACTGCCGTGGAATTACGCCTCCGACTATTTTATCAACAAATTCAAAACCGCTTCCCCGCGGCAAAGGCTCTATTTCTATCCAGCAGTCTCCATACTGCCCCTTCCCACCAGATTGTCTTTTATATCTCCCCTGTGCCTTAGCTGATATCTTAATTGTCTCTTTGTAAGGAATCTTTGGGGTCTTCATCAAGACATCAACACCAAATTTCCTTTTTAACCTCTCAAGTGTAATCTCAAGGTGCATCTGCCCCATTCCTGATAGAATCATTTCTTTTGTCTCTGCCTCACGACGGAACTTAATAGCAGGGTCTTCTTCAAGCATCCTGTGAAGTCCCACGCTAACCTTTTCTTCGTCTCCCTTGCTTTTAGGTGCAATGGCATACGAAATCATCGGGTCAGCAAACTTCATTGGTTCAAACAGGATTGGTTCTCCCATATCAGTAAGGGTATCCCCTGTAAGTGTATCCTTTAGTTTGGCTACTGCTGCAATTTCACCGTCTCCAACCTTTTGAGCAGGCACCTGCTTTTTGCCCATAAGATAAAAAACCTGCCCTACCCTTTCTTTGCTGTCTCGTGTAGAATTATAAACAGTTGAATCTGCCTTTAAAACACCTGAAAAAACCCTGAAGAGCGTAAGTTTTCCTGCAAATGGGTCAGCAATGGTCTTAAATACCTGTGCTGAAAGGTGTTCAGTATCCAAAGGTTTCCTTGTAATTTCATTATGACTTTTGGGATTGTTACCCTTTATCGGAGTAATGTTTGCCTTCTCAATCGGTGAAGGAATACAGAGGAGGACTGAATCAAGCAGTTGATGCACCCCTATATTTTTTGTTGCAGAACCACATAAAACAGGGATAAACCGCCTTGTAACAGCACCCTGTCTAATGCCATTTCTAACATCTTCATTTGTCAGCTCTGCACCTTCAAGGTATCTTTCAAGCAAAGAGTCGTCTGATTCGGCAATCTTCTCTACAAGCATTTTACGATAATCCTCTGCCTCGGATTTAAAATCAGAAGGGATATCCATTTCCGATGGATTCCCATTTTGAAATTTAATAGCCCTCATATTAATTAAATCTATAACCCCTTCAAAATTTTCCCCTGAACCTATGGGGATATTTAACGGGATTGCAGATGACCCAAAGGATTTTTCAAGTTCACCTACTGCCATGCTGAAATTAGCATTTTCCCTATCCATCTTGTTAACAAAAACCAGCCGGGGTAGTTCGTATCTGCATGCGTACTGCCAGATTTTTTCTGTTTCAGCCTTTACTCCTGATAGTGCGCTTACAATAACCACAGCACCATCCACAGCAGTAAGACATGACCTTGTGTCTTCCAGAAAGTTCATATATCCCGGAGTATCTATAACATTAATCCTATAACCTTTCCAATCACAGAATGCAATCGCAGAGGATATTGATATTTTACGGCTTATCTCCTCGGGTTCATAGTCAGTTATTGTATTGCCATCTTCTACTCTCCCAAGCCTGTCTGTAGCCTTTGAATCAAAAAGAATAGCCTCAACTAAAGAAGTCTTTCCCGCCCCTGCATGTGCTATGACTGCAATATTTCTGATTTTCTCGGGTTCAAAATTTACCATTCAACCCCCTTCTATAAAATTTAAAAATTAAAATTCAAAATGCAAAATTAAGGAAATTTTATTTAATTAGAATTATTTTTCCCACAACTTTGTCCCGACTATTCGGGATGATTTTTACATTTTGATTTTATTGAAGTATCTCTTCTATAACGGGCTTATATTCCAGCTTTGTCTCAACCTTCTTGCTCCAGAGCTTTATAATTATAAATGTTATGGCTAAAAAAATAAAACCTAAAATCGCTGCTGTAAGATCAGAGTTGACTTCTTTAAAATATGCATCTCCTATGTTTTTCCCGATTATTGCTCCAGTAATAAGTGCTATAAGTGGAAAGGCATAGACAATCATTGTTCCCTTAAGATATGCCTGAGGCTTTATGGACACCTTGACCTTCTGCCCAACCTGTGCATGAATAGGATTTAGGGCTTCTATTTCCATACCGCCCTGTGCAGGCTCACATATACCCGCACTGGCACACTTTTCACACTCGCTTTTTCTCTGAACAAGAACCCTTGCTGTATTGCCTTCTACCTGTTTAACTACCCCTGTTTCCTCTATCATAATTTATATTATAGTAGCAGTATAATAACAGGTCAAATAAAAAAAGAAAAATTATTGACAATACAAGGGGGTTAAGCAATAATTTAGGATATGCTTTTTCTAATAGCCCAGTAGGTTAGAGAGAGGGCGAGGATATCAAGGTTATGGAAGTAAAAGAGGAATAATCTTGGCTAAAAAACCAACAGAGACGGATCATTGAATGACCTTAATATAAGTTTGGATGGCAAATCAATTAAGGATAGACTGGACATAATTCATGTAATCCAAGGGTGGGCTAATCAACTGAACACCCATACCGCTTTTGACCCCCCCCAATAAGCCCTGACATTGTCCTGATACTCTTACCACCTTACCTGTAAGAAAAAGTTCCCGTGCATTAGGCGGGTTTAACTTGATATTTATGACACTACCATGTTCTGCTCCCCTGTTGGTCCTTATAAACATTCCGTTCTCAGAAAGGTCACTTGTTATAGCAGTATTTTCCACACCGGTATTAAATTTAACCTCAAGTCTTTTTATAATCCTCTTTGCCTTGCGCTGTTCCATAATCTTTTATTTTTTTCCCCTTACCTCTTCCCCTTCTTTGCCTTACTCTTAGCCTTTTCTTTCTCTCTAATCATTGCCTGTGCGGCTGCGAGTCTTGCAATCGGCACTCTGTAAGGAGAACAGCTCACATAATCCATTCCAATATTATGGCAGAATTCCACTGACATTGGGTCTCCTCCATGCTCTCCGCAGATGCCAATCTTAAGATTTTTTTTCGTCTTTCTGCCCCTCTCAACAGCAATCTTAATCATTTCGCCAATACCTTCAATGTCAATAGTCTGGAAAGGGTCTTCTGGAAGTATGCCTTTTTCAAGATAGCACGGAAGGAATCCACCTATGTCGTCACGGGAGAATCCAAATCCCATCTGTGTTAAATCGTTTGTGCCAAATGAAAAGAACTCAGCGATTTCAGCAATTTTTCCGGCAAGCAATGCTGCGCGTGGAATTTCAATCATAGTGCCTGCCATGTAAGGAAACTTCTTTAACTTATACTTTGCAAGTGTCTCATTATAGACCTTTTTCACTATCTCAAACTGGTTTGCCAGCTCCTTCACATCACTGACAACAGGAATCATTATCTCAGGGTGTACTTTCTTGCCAGCCTTGATAAGTTCAGCGGCTGCCTCAAAAATCGCTCTAGCCTGCGTCTCTGTTATCTCAGGATAGGTAATACCGAGACGGACACCTCTGTGGCCCATCATCGGGTTACTCTCTCTAAGCCCCTGCGCCCTTCTTTCAAGATCGTCCATTGATATATTTAGACTTGCTGCCAAATTCTCCATCTGTGCTTTCTCGTGAGGCACAAATTCATGCAATGGTGGGTCAAGGAGCCTTATTGTCACGGGGAAACCCTCCATTGCCTCAAGGGTTCCCTTAATATCGGATTTCATATAAAGATATAGTTCGTTAAGAGCGGAACGACGTTCATCGGTTGTCCTTGAAACAATCATCTTCCTAAGAAGAAAAAGTGGCACCTCTGCACCCTTGCCATAAAACATATGCTCTGTTCTAAAGAGTCCAATTCCTTCTGCACCAAATGAACGCGCCTTTTTAGCATCTTCAGGTGTATCTGCGTTGGTGCGAACCTTTAACCTTCTAAATGGATCACAGAGCTTTAAGAAGGAGTTAAGAGTTTCATTTTCCTCTGATGGATCTATCATAGGAAGCTGTCCTTTATAGACAACCCCCTTAGTGCCATCCACTGTAATCACATTACCTATAGTAATCACTTCACCTGTTCCAATCGTAATCTCCTCTCCTTGAATGATAGTCTGATCTCCAACCCTACAGCGTTTTTTTGCATAATCAATTTGAAGTTCACCAGCACCCACAACAGCGCACTTACCCCAGCCTCTGGCAACAAGTGCCGCATGTGAGGTCATTCCTCCTTTGGCAGTCAGGATTGCCTCCGAAACACGCATCCCTTCAACATCCTCCGGATTTGTTTCTTCACGGACAAGAATTATTTTTATTCCTTCCTTCGCCAACTTAACAGCATCATTTGCAGAAAAAACAACTCTGCCTGATGCAGCGCCTGGGCCTGCTGGAATGCCCATGGCAATCGGATTTTCCCCTGCCACTGCTTTAGGGTCAATTACAGGATAAAGAAGCTCCTCCAACTGTGAAGGCGTTACACGCATTATGGCTTCTTCTTTGGTTATGAGTTTTTCTTTATACATATCCAAAGCCATTTTTACAGCAGCAGGACCGTTTCTCTTTCCTACACGGCATTGAAGCATGTAGAGCTTGCCCCGCTCAATTGTAAATTCAATGTCCTGCATGTTTTTATAATGCCTCTCAAGACGCTTCTGGTAGTTAAGAAGTGCTTTGTAGAGCTTTGGCATTGACTTCTCAAGGCTTGTCATGTGTTTGTTATGCGCATTCTTTGATGATTCATTAACAGGCGCCGGCGTCCTTATGCCCGCAACAACATCCTCGCCCTGCGCATTCGGCAGATACTCTCCATAAAAATGCTTATTGCCGTTTGCAGGGTTTCGTGTAAAACCTACGCCTGTGGCAGAGTCATCACCCATATTTCCAAACACCATTGACTGGACACTTACTGCTGTACCCCAGTCACCAGGGATCCCCTCAATGCGTCTGTATGCCACAGCACGTTTACCGTTCCATGATGCAAAGACTGCTCCTATTCCACCCCATAATTGCTCATAGGGGTCATCAGGAAAGTTCTTACCTAATACATCCTTTACCTTCTGTTTAAATTTATCGCACAGTTCTCTAAGGTCATCGGCATCAAGGTCAGTGTCATTCTTTACACCTTTTTTATGCTTGGCTTCCTCAAGTAGCCTATCAAGCTGTCTGCGTATGCCCATGTCATCTTTAGTCTCAATACCTGCTGCCTTTTCCATGACAACATCTGAGTACATCATAATGAGTCTTCTGTATGCGTCATAAACAAAGCGAGGGTTATTGGTAAGCTTTATTAATCCGGGAATGGTTTTCTCTGTGAGCCCAACATTGAGAACTGTCTCCATCATGCCCGGCATTGAACTCCTTGCACCTGACCTTACAGATACGAGGAGGGGATTTTCAAGATCGCCGAATTTATTTTTCATTATGCCTTCAATTTTTTTCAAGGCGGACTCAACCTCTTTTTTAAGAGCTGGCGGATAGGTTCTTTTATGCTGGTAGTAATAGGTGCATACTTCTGTTGTAATTGTAAATCCCAGCGGTACAGGCAACCTCAGCTCAGGATGTCCTGCCATCTCTGCAAGGTTTGCGCCCTTGCCGCCAAGGAGACTTTTCATGCCTGCATTTCCATCTGCCTTACCATTACCAAAGAAATAAACATACTTCTTCGCCATTTATAAATTCCTCCTATTAAAAAAATCTTAATATTTTAGCATATCAGGATGTAAAATACATCTCATTTCTGCTTATTCGGTGATTATTTTAGAGAAGTCTCCGAGAGAATCAAAGAGCATCTTTATTGATGAGAGTAAGGCAAGCCTGTTCTCTCTTATTTCAGGTCTTTTATCCATTACAAGCACATTGTCAAAAAAGATATTTATTGGTTTTTCAAGCTCGAACAAAGAGTTGTAATTTTTCCCTTTTAAACTATTGCCGACCTCTTCAGCAGCGCTGTAAAGATCCTGCTCTGCAAGTTCAGTGAGGAGGTCTTCTTTCACCTCAGCAGGCATAACTTTTGCAAGGATATTATAAACTCTTTTTGCAGATGTAAGCAGCTGAGGGAATTCAGGAGACTCCCTCATCTCAGATAGTACCTCAATCCGCTGTTTTATATCTTTTATATCATGGCTTCTTATCGAAAATACAGCATTTATAGTATCATAACTATACCCTTCTGCAAGGAGCATTCCTTCTAACCTTTGATAAAAGAATTCCAATATATCATCAGTAAGTAACCTCCTTGCTGGAAGATAACTTTCAATACCCTGCAATGCCTTGTTTATGAGGATGTTTAACGGGATAGGATAATCTTTGTGCAGGAGTATATTTATTATCCCTATTGCCTGACGCCTTAAAGCAAATGGGTCTTCAGAGCCTGTAGGCGCTAATCCCAAAAGGAAAAAAGAAACAATATTATCGAGTTTATCTGCAAGTGAAATGATACTGCCTATTTCACCTCTTGGTAAAAAATCACCCGAGAATTTAGGCATATAATGTTCATAAATTGCCTCTGCTACATCTTCATCCTCTCCTGAGTTTTTAGCATAAACCATACCCATATAACCTTGTAATTCAGGGAACTCCCTTACAATACCTGTAACAAGGTCTGCCTTACAAAGCATCACTGCCCTTAGGAGTTTTTCTTTTAACTGCGGATTGAGTGTATCAGATATAAAAGAACATAAAAATGCCATCCTCTCTACTTTTTCATAGACACTGCCGAGCTTTCCATGAAATGTCACTTTTTTCAAGCTTTCAACATAGTCCCATAGAAGCTTCTTTTGGTCTTCCTCATAATAAAACCTTGCATCTTCAAGCCTTGCCTTAAGAACACGCTCTGCTCCTCTTTTTACTATATCCACATTTTCTGATTTTGTGTTGCTTACCACGATAAAATAATGCAAAAGGTTTCCATCTTTATCATCCAGAGAGAAATACTTCTGATGGCTTTTCATTACGGTTATGAGGAGTTCCTTTGGAAGTGAGAGATACTCTGAATCAAAGTTCCCCAGGACAACTGTTGGATATTCAACAAGGAATGTAACCGTATCCAAGAGTTCTTTATCTTCATGGACTCTACAGCCGAGCTTTGATTCAATATTTTTTATCCCTTCTGATATTATTCTCTTTCTCTCTATAGGATCAGCTACTACATAGTTATTTGATAAAAGCTGTAAGTATGCAGTTATATCTTCTACCTTAAATGGCCCATGTGATATAAACCTGTGACCGTATGATATATCACTGCTCTTCAAGCCATCAATTTTAAATGGAATTATTTCGTTACCAAGAATGGCTGTAATCCAACGTATTGGTCTTACAAACCTTAGACTGCCACTGCCCCATCTCATTGATTTTGGGAATTGAATAGATGTTATAAGTACCGGCAATGCCCCTGCTAATACATCTATAGTTTTCCTGCCCTTCTCTTCAATAGTAGCTGATATATACTCTCCTCGCTCGGTTCTTAGTACCTTTAAGTTTTTTACATCTACATTGCAGGACTTCGCAAAACCAATAGCAGCCTGTGTGGGATTGCCTTTTTCATCAAATGATACCTTTTTAGGTGGGCCCAAGACTTCTTTAGTCCTGTCTTTCTGTTTTTTTGAGACACTATCAATGTATATCGAAAGCCTTCGGGGAGTTGCATACTCAAGGACATTTCCAAAGTCTATACCTGCATCAGTAAAAATTTTTGCTATTTCTTCCTTTAACAGTCTTATCCCGTCAGGAATAAATCGGGCAGGTATTTCTTCTGTACCTATCTCTAACAACAGTGACGAGTTTAGTTCGGAGTTTTTTTCTTTATAACTTTTCACTTTTAACTTTTAACTCTTAACTTTTAAAAGAGGAAACCCCATTGACTCACGCAATTTTAAATAGCCATCAGCACATTGTTTTGCAATACCTCTCACCCTTGCAATATATACTGTCCTTTCAGCTACACTCAATGCTCCTCGTGCATCAAGGACATTAAATGTATGTGAGCACTTTAGGCAGAAGTCGTAGGCAGGAAAGATAAGCCCACTTTTCAGGAGACTCTTTGCCTCTTCCTCATACATATCAAATAGTTTTAAATGCAGGTCTATGTCTGCAATATCAAAATTATATTTCGAAAACTCCACCTCTGTTTCATGATGAATATCACCATAACTTATGTTATTACTCCATTTAAGGTCAAAGACATTGTCTACTTCCTGAAGATACATTGCAATACGCTCAAGACCATATGTAAGCTCTGCCGAGACAGGTTTTAATTCAATGCCGCCTACCTGCTGAAAATATGTAAACTGCGTAATCTCCATTCCATCAAGCCATACCTCCCATCCAAGCCCCCAGGCTCCAAGTGTTGGAGACTCCCAGTCATCTTCAACAAAACGTATATCGTGTTTTTTGAGGTCAATATTTATACTGCTAAGGCTCTTAAGATAAGTATCCTGAACATCTGGGGGTGATGGCTTTAAAATTACCTGATACTGGTAGTAATGCTGAAGTCTGTTCGGGTTTTCCCCATACCTCCCATCAGTGGGTCTGCGGGAGGGCTCAACATAGGCTGTTTTCCATGGCTCTGGGCCAATGACCCTAAAGAATGTGGCAGGGTTAAATGTCCCTGCACCTACCTCTATGTCATATGGCTGGTGTATTACACAGCCCTGCTCGCACCAGAATGAATGAAGTTTTAAGATTAGCTCCTGCAGATACAATGTGTTTAAAACCTGTTATTGGTGAGGTTATATGCTTCTGTCATGTAAAATATTAAAGAACTTAAAAGGTTTTTGTCAAACACAAACTGTTTTTCTATGCCACAAGTATATTACCCACCCTATCATAGGGAAAATCGCAAGCGTAAAAGTTGCAATCCTATAATCTGTCACCTCCACCATAAAACCCCAACATAATGGGCCCACAATAGCAGCCATCCTCTCTGACATAGAGAGAAGTGCAAACCGTGTAGCAACCTCCTCTTTTGGTGATAGCTCTAAAAGAATAGGCCTTATCGTTGTCCAGAGCGAGGCAAGTAATACTCCAATTATTATCCCCATTAAGTATACAAAAAACCGCGGCATAAATGGGAAAACACCAAAGGCTAAAGCCCATAAAGGAAAAAGGAGATTAAAAACTTTTTTAACTCCAAATCTGTCCGAGACTTTTCCAATAAGTGGCGCGGATATAGCGGCAATTATCCCTGCTACTGCTATGACAGGGACTATATCATGCCTTTCCATGCCATAGACTTTATTCAGGTATATGGACATAAAAAGGATTATTGTATGCGCTGCCTCTGTGAGAAATAAGCAGGAGAGTATAAAAAGAACAAAACCCTTATCTTTAAGAATATTTTTAACAGATACACCTGAGATGGCTTTAAATGGTCTCTCCTTTACAAAAAACCCAGTTGGGATGGAAAAAAAGAAAAATCCAAAAGCAACAAGGACAAAGGCAAAGGTCTCTGTAGGACTGACCATTGATATTAAATATAATCCAATCGCACCTCCAACATAACCCAATGCTACACCAACACCTGATGAGAATGCCCTGTTTCCCTTCTCGGAGACAGATGGCAGAAGGGAATTATAAAGCACGAGACTTTGCTGATAGAAAAGGTTTACAAAGAAGAAGATAGCGAGTGCTATATGGAGTGTGCTTGTACGCGAAAGCATAATGAGGCTTATGGATGATAGAGAAACTGCTGCTAAAAAAATCGGCTTCCTCTTTCCAAGTCTATCAGCGTATTTTCCTACAATAATGGCTAATATGACAGATGTAAAAAGTGATAAGGAATATACAATGCTATAATGAAATGGTTTCCCGCCCAAAATCTGTGTAAGCCATAAAGGGAAAAATACCGAAAGTATATTTGCTGAAAATATAGTCTCTGCAAAATCAAAGAATGCCCAGGAGATTAAAGGGACAATTGTCTTGTGATTTTTCATTATCTGGGAATTATATATATAAAGGTGTGTTTTTGTAAAAAAGAGCTGAATCAGAACTCATATCTTAATTGTAAATATACACAGAAGGCAATTTCTTTATATGATGAATTTCGTCGAGAAACACATATGCCCTCTTTGTAAACTCAATGCCGAGGAATTCAAGTTTGGAAATATCATGCCACTATTTTACATATGGTAGAGCTATTTGTAAATTACAATCTTATGATTTGCCTATTAACCCGCAACTGCAAATTAAATCTCCCCCGTAGCAGGCTGCAGGGAATACGCTCGCTATCCATATTAAAGTGGGTATTGAGTTGACTATGAAATTTGGAATGCAAGAAACAAGACGCGACCCTATATGTTGTTTTTAATATGCCGTTATTTATGTATAACGCTCGGCATCAGCGGTGGCCGAAGGCCGTCCGCTGGATTGAATTGTTAGCCCATCACCTTAATCATTCTTTCATATTCTTCATGAGTGCCAATCCAAACCCAAATAAAGTCTTCACCATCCTCAATCGCAAGCGCCCTGTGATTAATTCCAGCTCGTACTGACCAAAACCTACCAATTTTCTTGAAATGGAGGGATGGGTGCGAAGGGTTCATTTTGAGCAACTCAAAGTTTTTCTTTGATACCTTTTGAACGGCAACAGGAAGATTCTTAAAACACTTCCAAAAGCGGTTTATTGTTCGATGCATTTAGAGTTCCTTGAGATTTCCCTGCTTTTTTTCATCAATAGCTTCCTTGATCAGAAAATCCAAATTTCCCGATTCTGAGTCTACTTCAATCTGTCTATCCCATTTTTTCCAATCCCTTTCATAAAACCACTCTCTCAAGCGAGCATATTCATCGTCTGAAAGCGATTCAATTGTAGCTTCTATTTCCTCTATTTTTAGCATATCTAATGCCTCATCAAAAAACACGATGAAACCGAATCGTTGCCTCAAATAAGAAATCGCGACGAAAAAAGGCAAAATAGTCTCCTAATAGAAGAAAGAACAGGAGGCGGAAATGAGGCTAACGATGAAAGAGAGGAAGAAGGCAACAGCGATCCTGGCCCCTCGATACCAAAAAGCGAGGAAAAAGGACAAAGGCACAATGCTTCAGGAGTTTGTATCTTTGACGGGCTACCGGCGATCTTATGCATCATATGTACTGAGCACCCATGGGAAACGACAGAGGATTGGTAGGCATAAGATAATACAAGCAAATGTGAGGAAGAGAGCTCATAGGGGACGAACAAAGTATTATGGTGAAGAGGTGCGGAAACCTCTAATAAAGGTCTGGTATGTCATGGACTGTATCTGTGGGAAGCGGCTGGCGCCGGTACTGGGAGCAGTGATTAGGAAACTGGAGCAGTTTCGTGAAATTAACATTGAAGAGGAAGTCCGGCAGAAGATTCTTAGAATTAGTCCAGCTACAATAGACCGGCTGCTTGAGGGGGAGAGGAGGAAACAGACTATCAAGGGAAGGTCCAATACCAAGCCTGGCACTCTGTTGAATCCCGAAGCGTCGGGACTGTCAGAACGTTTTCTGAATGGGATGAACAGAAACCGGGATTTACAGAAATTGATCTGGTAGGACATGATGGAGAGGATGCAAATGGGGAGTTCATACAGACGCTGGATGTCACCGATATATGTACCACATGGACAGAAACCGAGGCAGTACGGAATAAAGCTCAGAAATGGGTGTTTGATGCTTTGCAGGACATACGGCAGCGCTTGCCGTTTCCTCTTTTAGGCATTGATTCTGACAGCGGAGGAGAGTTCATCAATCAT
>JACQXB010000010.1 GCA_016208965.1 Nitrospirota bacterium | reverse complement strand
TTTCTACCGCGCATTTTATGCAATAAGAGAATTAACCAATTCAAAAGGCTTTCCTACAAATGCTATTTATGGTTTTACCAATATGCTCCTTAAAATCCTACGTGAAAAAAATCCTGATTATATAAGTGTTATATTTGACACAGCTGCACCAACAATGAGACACAAGGCATATGAGGAGTATAAAGCCCACAGACCTAAAATGCCTGATGAGCTTAGGGTTCAAATTCCTTACATAAAGGAGATAGTTAATGCATTTAAGATCCCCATACTTGAGAAGGAAGGCTATGAGGCTGATGACATAATCGGAACCATTGCAAAAGATGCCGAAAAGCATGATATTGATGTCTATGTTGTAACCGCAGATAAAGATATGTATCAGATTCTCAGTCCAAAGGTTAAGGCTTATGACACAATGAAGGATAAAATTACAGAGGAGAAGGATGTTATAGAGCGATTTGGTGTTAAACCGGGACAAATCCCTGAGATTATGGCGCTGATGGGCGATGCGTCAGATAATATTCCCGGTGTGCGCGGAATAGGAGAAAAAACTGCTGTAGGGCTTTTAAAAGAATTCGGCACTCTTGATAACCTGATCCAGAATTATTCAAAAATTAAAAAACCTGAACTCAAATCCTTAATTTCTGAAAATATAGATAATATAAAACTTAGCCTCATGCTTTCAAAGCTTGATACAAACGTCCCTCTTGAAATACCAGTAGCAGAACTTAAACCAAAAGACCCTGACTGGTCAGCCCTTTTAAAATTTTTCCGTGAGTTTGAGTTTGGCAGCCTCCTTAAACTTATCCCTGCTGAGACGATTCCTCAATCAGCATATGTGACAATCTTTAAAAAAGAGAACTTGGACGAATTTCTTAACTCAATAAGGCAGGAAGTTGTCCTTGATACAGAGGCTACCAGTAAATATCCGACGCTCGCAGAGCTTGTCGGGGTATCATTTTCTGTAACTCCTGAGAAGGCATATTATATCCCTCTTACACATTCATATACCGGGGTGCCAGAGCAATTACCAAAAGAATTCGTTATCAAAAAAATAAAAAGTGTCCTTGAGAACCCCGGGATTAAAAAAATAGGACATAACATAAAATATGATTTACTTGTCTTAAAAAATGAAGGCATAAATTTAAAGGGCATTACCTTTGATACAATGATTGCCTCCTATCTTTTAAACCCTAATAAGCCAAATCATAGCCTTGATGATGCTGCACTGAATTATCTCTCATTTAAAAAACTCTCTTTTGATGAGGTGCTTGGGAAAGGTAAAAAGGATTTCAGGGAAGTCTCTGTGGAAGATGCAACAAGATACTCAGGCGAGGATTCGGCAGTTACTTTAAGACTAAAAAATATCCTTGAGCCTGAGATTAAGAAGCAAGGACTTGAGGAGCTTTTCTATAATGTGGAGATGCCCTTGATTGAGGTCCTTGCAGATATTGAAATGGCAGGTATAAAGATAGATTTATCCTTGATGGAATCCTTCTCAAAGGAGCTTGAAAGAGAGCTTATAAGCCTTGAGCAGAGGATTTATTTCCTCGCAGGCCAGGAATTTAATATTAATTCACCAAAGCAGTTAAGGGAAATCCTATTTGAAAAATTAGGTCTTAGAACTATTAAAAAGACAAAAACTGGATTCTCAACAGATGTGGATGTGCTTCAGGAACTCTCGCTTGAACATGAACTGCCAGGAGAAATTCTTGCGCACAGGACATTATCAAAGCTCAAAGGCACTTATGTAGATGCCCTGCCAAAGATGATTAATCCTAAAACAGGAAGGCTTCATACATCTTTTAACCAGGCCGTAACAGCTACAGGGAGGTTGAGCAGTTCTGAGCCAAATCTCCAGAATATCCCGATAAAAGGTGAATGGGGAAGAAGGCTCAGACAGGCATTTATTACAGAGAAAGGACACCTTCTTCTTTCTTCTGATTATTCTCAGATAGAGCTTCGCATCCTTGCACACTTAAGTGAAGATGAGGGGTTAATTGATGTATTTAGAAAAGACGGAGACATCCATACAAGAACTGCTTTTGAGTTGTTTGGAGTTTCTCCTGAAAATGTTACCAGTGATATGAGGAGGAGGGCAAAGACAGTAAACTTCGGTATAATTTATGGTATGAGCCCTTATGGCTTGAGTCAGGAGCTTAACATAACCCCCGAGCATGCAAAAAAATATATAGATACATATTTTCAAAAACATATAAGTGTAAAACGCTATATAGAAAATCTGATTAAAGAGGCTGAGGAGAAAGGTTATGTGTCAACCATATTATGCAGGAGAAGGCTGATACCTGAACTAAAAAGCCCGAATAAAAACACCCGACAGCTTGGAGAAAGGTTCGCAATGAACACGCCGATTCAAGGCTCTGCCGCTGATATAATTAAGCTGTCAATGATTAATATCCGGAGAAGGATTAAAAAAGAAAACTTTAAAACAAAGATGCTCCTTCAGGTTCATGATGAGCTTGTTTTTGAAGTACCTGAGGAAGAAAAAGAAAGGGCGCAGGCATTAATCAGAGAGGAGATGGAGGGAGCAGTGAAGTTGTTAGTGCCGCTTAAAGTTGACATTGGCATTGGCAGAAACTGGGCAGAAACGCATTGAAAAATTCAAAATGTAAAATTAAAAATTCAAAATTTATGAGCTTTTAGCTTATAGCTAATAGCTATTTCTATTTTGTTTTTTGATATTTGATATTTGATTTTTGAGTTTGGTTTAGGGGGGGGGTTATTCCAACTGTTCACGGTAACATTTCAGGCTTAAAGAGAAGCGAAATTCAGGCAGTTCAGAGAATCTATAGGAGACGTATACCCCGAGATAAAGCCCTTACCATTGAGCTTGCAAATTACATGGCTCAATGCTCCAACATGGTCGGCAGACAGATAGGCGTACTCGCTGACAGAGATGGTGATATTGGCTATGTGATTGTTGGTGATGCAAAAGGGATATTCATACCCGAGCTTTCTGATTACCCTCTTGGAAGAAGGGTGCTCCGCGGACTAAGGTTAATTCATACTCATTTAAAAAATGAACCAATAAATCAGGATGATATTACAGACCTTTCACTGCTAAGGCTTGACGCCCTTATAGTAGTAGGACTAAAGGACGAACACCCGCACAGTATACATTTGGCTTATCTGCTTCCTCCTGATTCGGGCAGACCTTATGAAATAAAAAACAATATACCATTTCATAGAGTAGAAACAGCCCTCGGTGATTTTGATGGTACTATCTCTCATCTTGAAACAGAGATGCAGAGAGTCATTACAGGCAGAGGTATGCACCGTATGGTGCATACCAGAGGTGTATCTGATGTACACGATAAAAGAGAATGGGCAATACTTGTGAGCGTCTCAAAAGGGCTGAGAACAGAGCAGGAAGATTCAATGGAGGAGCTAAAGGAACTGGCAAACTCAAGCAATGTAGTAGTTCTTGATACAGTATTACAGAGGCCAAAAGAGATAAACCCGAGATACCTGATGGGTGAAGGGAAAATCAAAGAGCTTGTAATTAATGCCTTAAACAAAGGCGCTACTGTATTAATTTTTGATCAGGACCTGAATCCAGCGCAGATAAAAGCCATCGGTGACATTACAGAATTAAAGGCCATAGACCGTTCTCAGCTTATCCTTGATATCTTTGCAAGACGGGCACACAGCAGGGATGGAAGGGTTCAGGTTGAACTTGCCCAATTGCGATACAGACTACCGAGGCTTACAGGGAAGGGAACTGCAATGTCCCGATTAATGGGAGGAATAGGGGGAAGAGGGCCCGGAGAAATGAAGCTTGAAATTGACAGAAGACGGGTAAGGGAGAGAATCCATTTACTTGAAAGACAGCTTAAGGCTTTAAAATGTGCAAGAGAACAAAGAAAGGCGCGAAGAATAGAAAAATATATCCCGATAGTGTCAATCATAGGTTATACAAATGCAGGGAAATCAACGCTTCTTAATAATCTGACAAAGAGCAAAACCTTTGTAGAAGATAAAATGTTTGCAACACTTGACACTGCAAGCAGGAGATTAAGATTCCCAAGAGAAAGGGATGTAATAATCACAGATACAGTTGGATTTATCCGTGACT
Organism: Nitrospirota bacterium; assembly: GCA_016208965.1. Lineage (GTDB taxonomy): Bacteria > Nitrospirota > Thermodesulfovibrionia > UBA6902 > DSMQ01 > JACQXB01. Next base: position 32,483 of record JACQXB010000010.1, on the reverse strand, counting down.
TGCCTAAAGACCTTTTTACAGCCTTCAGGGCAACCCTTGAAGAACTTGAGGATGCAGACCTGCTTTTACATGTTGTTGATATATCCAATCCAAGATTTGAACAGCATATTGAATCAGTAGAGAAGATACTCTCTGATTTAGGGCTTTTGCAAAAACCACAGCTTTTGGTATTCAATAAAGAAGAGCTTGTTGATAGAGAAGATGTTGAGGCTATTTGCAGGAGATTTGATGCAATCTCAGTCTCAGCCTTAAGACCAGAGACTTTTTATAGATTGCTTAATGCAATTGAATCTAAACTCTGGCCATTGAAGCAAGAAATAGTCTCTTTATAAATTCAAACAAAAAGCTGAATAACCGGCTAAAGTTAAACGATTTCCCCATGAAGTCAGGAAAGGAGTAAAAGGTATTTTTAGATGAGTGATAGCAATTACCCAATAAAGGTTGCAGCAGATATCAGAAAATTGCTTATAAAGGCTATAAAACAGAAGGCCTGGTATTTTTTTAAAAACCCTCGGTTGTGTAAGTGTTGGGAAGAGAGGAATTGTACAAATACTGGGTGCCCTGCATATAAGTCATCAAATTTAAGGTGTTGGCAAATTGCAGGGACCTTTTGCTGTAAAGGCAAGCCAGTGGGTGTATTTGCTAAGAAGCTCGGAGATTGCCATAAGTGTAAAGTCTACAAAAAGGCGACAGAAGGGGATATTATGCTTCAGATTGGAGAAGATTTTAATAATTTAATGTTCCAACTGGAGACCAAGGAAGATGACCTTAAATTAAGCATGCACAATTGTGAAGATAAAAATAAGCATCTCAGGGCATTAAATAAAGAAATTAAGAAATTACTTAAAAACTTGGATGATAAGAACAAGCAGTTGAGGGAACTTTCTATTAAAGATGAGCTGACCGGGCTATATAACCACAGGTATTTTAGTAAGATGCTTAATGACCAATATAAATTAGCAAAAAGATATAAATTTCCTTTATCGTGCATTATGATTGATATTGATTTTTTTAAGGCAGTTAATGATGCGTATGGCCACCAATTTGGTGATGTAATTTTAAAACAATTTGCAGATATTTTAAGGAGTAATTTTCGCGACACAGACAAGGTTGTACGATATGGAGGAGAAGAGTTTGCAATTTTATTACCCCATACAGATTATAAAAATGCTTATATAAAAGGAGAAGGATTGCGAAAATTAGTAAGTGAGTTTGCTTTTAAACTGAGAGATAAAACTTTATATATTACAATAAGTTTAGGAATTGCTAATTATCCTGCCAATAAAAATATTATTCGAGCAGAGCATCTTGTTAAATACGCTGATAAAGCCTTATATCAAGCAAAAGCAAGGGGACGGGATCAAACCATTGTGTATAATGAGGGGGAAATTGTAATTGAAAGTAAAAAAATTGATGACATCAAATATCTTATGGAAAAAAGAAAATATCCAAGAATTCAGACCTTGATAAAGATTAGAAGTGAAATAAATAAGAAAGAGTCATTTTTCAGCAATGCCTTTGATATTAGTTGTTCAGGACTCAGTTTGCTTAGTAAAAAACCGATTAACTGCGGCAAGATTTTAAGTATCAAACTTTATTTGCCTGATATGGAGAAGAGAGCAAATAGAGCTTTGCAAATTGTTCTTGAGAGCGTGGTTGTTTGGTGTAAAAGAATTGGTGATTTATCATACATGGGTAACGGAAGCAAGCAAGAAATAGAAGCAAGCTATATGATTGGCATCCAATTTAGAGATATTTCTCAGATAAATCGCAAATGTCTTCAAAAATATTTTGTTTCTATATTTAAGAAAAGATCCTGTCTGCATTTTAGCTATTAGCTATTAGCTTATAGCTATACCTTGTGGTGCGGGGTTTACTTTTGCTGTCTGGAAAATTCATATTCTCTTTTAAAATCAGCCATAAGTTTTTCTTCAAGTTTAATGCATTCTATAAAAAGCCTATAAAGTTGACATAGGAAATTATATAGGATAAACTCTATATAAATAATCTATATGGAGGGAATATGAGCACGGCAACAAAACAGGCAAATTTTCTTCTGCCCGAAGACCTTCTTGAAGAGCTTAAAAAGGCTGTTTCTAAAAGACAACAGAGCAAGGTTGTGGCAGATGCATTGAAAAAGGAGCTTAAAAGGTTAAAGCTTGAGAAAGTGCTTAATACAAGTTTTGGGGCATGGAAGGACAAAGACCATCCTGAATTTAAAGAAGGCACAGAAGCTTATGTGAGAAGATTGAGAAAATCCACGAGGTTGAGCCGCCTTCAATGAAAAACGTTCTTTAAGAAACGCAGCTCTTGCCACTGGTAATGGAAAACACTATCCAGTGACAGATATTCAAAAGATAGCAGTTAAAACATAAATGCCGTAAACTTATATTAACAGTCTATTAATTGAATAGACACTTGATCGGGAAATCTCCCCTCGCCCCTCTTTGCTAAAGAGGGGAAATTCCTCCCTTTGGCAAAGGGAGGGTAGGTGGGATTTTATAAATAATGTCGTTATTATTTTGAGACCGTTAATAAATACCATATAACGAATTCAGCATGATAAAAGATAGATTTTCAGGTGAAACTGCTTATTGAAGAAATAACAGTCCGTTCCATTCTTTCAAAAACAGGCATACCCGGAAGGAAATATTGTATAAACCCTTATGTAGGCTGTGTCCATGGATGTAAATATTGCTATGCAACTTTTATGAAAAGATTTACTGGGCATACAGAGCCATGGGGTAGTTTTGTTGATGTAAAGCTCAATGCCCATGAGATATTAAAGAAAGAACTTAAACGAGCTGAAAGAGGCAACATAATAATAAGTTCTGTTACAGACCCATATCAACCCATTGAAGCAGAATACTTTATTACAAGAAAATGCCTTGAGGTGCTGACCTTATTTCAATTTCCGGTAGACATCCTCACAAAATCCCCCCTTGTTCTAAGAGATGTTGATGTAATTTCAAAACTGAAAGATGCAGAGGTAGGCTTAACTATAACTACTGACAACGATAATGTAAGAAAGATTTTTGAACCAAAGGCTCCTTCAATTACAGCGCGTATTGAGGCATTGAAAAAACTTTATAAAAGCGGAATTAAGACTTATGTCTTTATCGGTCCTATACTTCCAATGGGCACTGAATCTCTTGCGAGAGAGATAAAACCTTATGTGCAAAATATATTAATAGACAGAATGAATTATGAATCTAAAGTTAGATGGCTTTATAAAAAGCACTACATGGAAGAGTGGCTTGAAGAGAAATTTATAGAGAGAGTTATCTTAAGGCTCAAGGAGAGTTTTTCAGATAAAAATATTGAAGTCTGTTAAGCATTCATTTAAAATTTGATTTTTGTTAGTTTAAAATTTAGAATATATAACTTCTTAAGAAGTTGGGCCTATAGCTCAGCTGGTTAGAGCGCACCCCTGATAAGGGTGAGGTCATTGGTTCGACTCCAATTAGGCCCACCATTAGATTTTGCCTTTGGCAAAATCCGAGTTGAGAGTTGAGAGTTAGAAAGTTGTAGTATAGAAAAAAGTTTTTCAACTTTTAACTTTTAACTTTTAACTCAAAAATTTGTTTCACAAATTTTTGGTGCGGGGGTGTAGCTCAGTTGGGAGAGCGCCTGCTTTGCAAGCAGGAGGTCATCGGTTCGATCCCGTTCACCTCCACCAAATTTTAATCTCTTCAGGTACCTTTTAAAATCCACTTACTTTAATAAGTATTCCAAAATTTCTTTAAGATATTGTATAATGACTAAATCATTTTCATAATTTAGGAGGGAACAATAAAATGCCGAGGGCAAAAGGTGGATTTAAAACAAGAAGGCGAAGGAAAAAAGTTCTAAGCATGGCAAAAGGCTATTATAGTGCCAGAAGCCGTCTTTACAGAACTGCAACTGAAGCAGTAGATAAGGCTTTAGGATATTCATATAGAGACAGGAGGGTAAAGAAAAGGGAGTTCAGGGCATTGTGGATAATAAGGATTAACGCTGCTGTAAGGGCATTGGGCATGACATACAGCCAGTTTATGAACAGCCTGACAAAAGCCAATATAAAGCTCAATAGAAAGGCTCTTGCGGATCTGGCTGTAACTGACTCAAAAGCCTTCAGTGATCTCTGCGAAACTGTAAAAAATAAGGTTTAGTGTGAGTGATAGAAGACATCCTTTCTATAAAAACCCTTGCTGAAGAAGATGTAAAAAAAGCAGATGACCTGGGGACTATCCAGTCTATCAGGATAAAGTATTTAGGTAAAAAGGGTATTCTTACAGATAGGATTAAATCTTTAAGTTCTATTCCAAAGGCAGAGAGGGCAGAGTATGGCTGTGTTATCAATGAAACAAAAGACTATATAGAGAGAATTATAACTCAGCGAGAAGAGGAGTTCAAAACCTCTGAGCTGGGAACCCTGCTTAAAGCCAGACATATTGATGTAACTGTCCCGGGTAATTTTGTCCCGTGTGGCCATAACCATCCAACAAGCAATGTCCTTGAAGAAATTATAGATGTATTTGTATCTTTAGGCTTCAGGGTTGAAGATGGTCCCGAAGTAGAATTAGACTATTATAACTTTGAAGCACTTAATATCCCTAAAGACCACCCTGCCAGGGATATGCAGGATACTTTCTATATTACCGATGATATTGTCCTGAGAACCCATACATCTCCGGTGCAGGTAAGGGTCATGGAAAGAGACAAGCCGCCTATCAGGGTTATTGCTCCGGGTAAGGTATACCGATGTGATACGGATGTAAGCCATACGCCAATGTTTCATCAAATAGAAGGTTTTATGGTTGATGAACATATTTCAATGGGCGATCTTAAGGGTGTATTAGAGATGTTTATTCACGCAGTCTTTGGAGCTAATACAAAGGTAAGGTTTAGACCGAGTTTTTTCCCTTTCACGGAACCATCTGCTGAAATTGATATTGGTTGCCTCATATGTAAGGGGAGAGGCTGTAAGGTATGTAAAAATAGTGGTTGGGTTGAGATCTTAGGCGCTGGTATGATTAACCCGAGGGTATTTGAAATGGTTGGTTATAACCCTGAATCATACACGGGGTTTGCATTTGGTATGGGCATAGAAAGAATCACAATGCTTAAATATGGCATTGATGATATCAGACTATTCTTTGAGAATGATAAAAGATTTTTAGAGCAATTCTAAAAACACAGATGATCACATATATACATCTGTGTAATCAAGTTTACGAGAGCTAAACCGAATGAGAGCGTCAATTAATTGGTTAAAAGAATTTGTTGACTTTTCTCTTACCCATAGAGAAATAGCAAATACCCTAACGATGGCTGGGCTGGAGGTTGAGGGGTTAGAGGAAATCGAGGGTGATACCATTCTGGAAGTTAGTGTTACTCCCAATAGGGCTGATTGTTTAAGTATAAAAGGCATTGCACGAGAAATATCTTCTATCCTATCGCTTCCCCTGAAAGATGTTGCGGTCACCCCTTTAAATGAAGAAGGAGAGCCGCCATCAATTAATATAAAAACACCACAGCTTTGCCGTAGATATGCATCAAGGATAATCCGTGGGGTTAAGGTCGGGTCTTCTCCTCAGTGGATTTCAAAACGTCTTGAGTCTCATGGTATGAGGCTTATAAATAATATAGTGGATATTACCAACTATGTGCTTTTAGAAACAGGACAGCCGCTGCATGCATTTGACCTGAATAAGCTTGCAGGAGGATGTATTATTGTTAATACTGCTCAATCTGTAAATAAACTCCTGACCCTTGATGGTGAGGAGAGGGCATTAAACAGCGATATGCTTTTAATATGGGATAAAGAAAAACCTGTTGCAATAGCAGGTGTTATGGGAGGGCTTACTACAGAAGTTACCTCATCAAGTGTTGATATATTGCTTGAGAGCGCCTTTTTTAATCCAATTTCTGTGAGAAGAACCTCAAAGACACTTAACCTTATCACAGAATCATCATATAGGTTTGAGAGGGGAGTGGATATAGAGGGAATCGTGTATGCATTAAACAGGGCAGCGCAGTTAATCTTAGAGACCGCTGGCGGAAAAGCAAGCAAGCTTATTGATAAATACCCTAAGCCTTTTACTCCAAAACAGATACATCTAAAGCTGTCAAAGGTAAATAAGATTATAGGCATTAATATAAGCAGTTCAGAAGTTCAGGATATTTTAGGCAGGCTTGGATTTAAAAACAAAAAGAAGGATGAAGAAGAAATAATCGTCACTCCACCAAGCTTCAGGCAGGATATAATCAGAGACGTAGACATAATAGAAGAGATAGCAAGGCTTTATGGTTATGATAAAATTCCCCCGACTTTTCCGGTAGTCAGGCTGCAGCCTGTAGGAAAAAATATAAGAAGAGGTATTATTGCTACAATAAGGGATTCAATGAGAAGGTCGGGATATTCTGAGGTAATAAATTACAGTTTTTTAAATCCAGCAGTATTTGACAAATTAAGGCTGCCGTCTGATGATAAAAGAAGAGATATGATTAAAATAAGAAATCCATTAAGAAAGGAAGAAGCCTCGCTCCGAACAACGCTTATTCCTTCTCTAATTGATAATGTGAGTTTTAATATCAAACGAGGTGAAAAGTCAGTAAGGTTTTTTGAGGTTTCACGCGTGTTTTCCCACTCAGGTCAGAAGCTTCCTGAAGAGTCCATGAGGCTTGCTGGGGCATACTTAAATATGCCCTTATCTTTATGGCAGGGGAAACATGAGGGATTTTATGATTTAAAGGGTGCAATTGAGAGTTTATTTCTTGAACTCAGAATTGGGGATTATTCTTTTACAACAGGGGATATATGTGAACAATATCTTCATCCCGGCAAATCATGTACTATCAAAATTGGTAGTCACAATATTGGTTCATTAGGCGTGCTTCATCCTGCAGTATCACAGGCTTTTGATATAACAGGTGATATAACTGTATTTGAATTAGACCTTGAAAGAGTTTTATCCTATATCCCGGCAGATATTATCTACAAACAGTTACCTAAATATCCGTATGTAGAAAGAGATATATCCATTGTTGTAACTGAAGACATAAAGGTGTCTGATGTAAATAGCGCTATCTTGAGTGTTAGCTCTGATATAATTGAATCAGTTGTCTTATTTGATATTTATACAGGGCATCCAATTCCAAAAGGAAAGAAGAGCCTTGCATTTGCCATCCGTTACAGGGCAAAAAATAGAACGCTTACTGATAGCGAAGTAGATGCCATGCATTCAAAAATATTAAACGTACTTGAGAATTCCTTTAAGGCTGAGTTGCGCAGTTGAGAAAACCTGATACAGGATTCACGATTCATGATACATGATTTAAAATTTTCACCTGAATCTTGCATCTTGTATCATGTATCCTCTATTTCAAAACACATCCTCTCCGATCCGATAAACAAATGGATGTTTAAATCCGCTCAGAAGTTAAACACAGAAGCATTTATTGTGGGTGGCTATGTCCGTGACATCATACGGGGTGTTCTTTCCAAGGATAAAGACTATGCGATTAAAGATGATGTTGAGGATATTGCGGCTAAGACTGCTAAAAAGTTTAATGGAACATTTATTCCTCTAAAACAAGGCGTGACATATCGTGTTGTTTTAAAAAACAAAGAAGTCCTTGATTTCTCCTGTCTTGAGGAAACAATAAGGGAAGACTTAAAGAGACGGGACTTCACAATAAATGCAATTGCGTGGTCCCCAGAGACAGGAATTATAGACCTGTCCAATGGAATAGAAGACTTAAAACACAAAACCATCAGGGCAGTAAGAATAAAAAACCTTATAGATGACCCTTTAAGAATTCTCAGGGCATACAGGTTTGCTTCAGAATTAGGATTTGAGATTGAGCAAAATACCAGAAAAAACTTAAAACGGCTCTCTAAAGGATTAAGCAATGTAGCCTTAGAACGAATAACGGATGAATTATTTAAGCTGTTAAATAATAAGAATGCTGATAGATACCTTATTGAATGCCTCAATGATAAAGTCCTTGAAAATGTATTTAAAATAGAGCCCGACAATTTAGCACAAAACCTAAAGTTTCTAAAGAAATTTAACTTATTTTACAATGAACTATCAAATAAACTTCATAAAACCCTTGAAGAAGAAATAAGCCAGGGATTAAGCAGAATTGGCATTATCAGGCTTGCGATTCTTCTAATAGATTCTTCTTTAAAAGACACTTGCCTCAGGGTTAGTACAGACATCAAAAAATCATTAAGCAATATCCACGACAGCTATACAATAGCATCTGAAACAACAGCTGAGAAAGAATTTTCAAAAGGTAATATTTTTAAAATCTTTAAGGCATCAGGAAAAAGTATTCTTGAGTCTTGCGTATTTCTGTCATTCATGCTTGGTTACAACTTAAGACACCTTCTTAATGAAGCAGAGAAATATAAGGAAGTAAAAAACAAAATGCTTTTAGACGGCAATGATGTCCAAAGGGTTCTAAATATAAAAGCTGATGCGAGAATAGGCAAGATACTATTAGCGCTTCAGGAAGAACAGTTTAAAGGATCAATTTGCACAAAGGCAGAGGCAAAAAAATGGGTGCTGAAGATGCTAACAAATGAACATTAATAAGTCCTAAGAGATATGTGCATGGCAAGCAATACTTTGGAACGACTGAGCTGACTGACGAGTGTTATTTTTTTATTTCAATTTCTTTCTTATCCATGCTGGACTCCGACGACAATCCAGAACCGCCCGTTTGTTTTTCGTAGAACCAATAACCATCAATCAAATCCTGATTAGCAGAAGTAAGTATTTTTATTTTCATGATATGGAATTTTGTATGTTTTTCTTAGCTCTATTCCAATCCACGAATTCATCATCTCCATTATTAATTCTGTTTTCTCTATCATTTAAAACTTCCTCATGCCAAGATGGAGATAATATACTATCTGCCTTTTTACATAAATCATTCCAAATGGTTTCCATAGTTTGAATTTTCTCTTCAATTGACATTTTCTCTAAAGATAAAGTAACTTCCATTTTTTCTCCTCCTTTATTGTTCCGTTTATTTATCTTTGTACAAGATAACGGCAGAACTGTGCGGTGGCAATTCGCCATCCGCACGAGTGATTTGTTATGGGGTCTCTATTTTTCTCTATTTTGGAGTTCTGCATTTAGAGCTTGTGGGTTTCGCGCGCAATGAAAGAGCCCGAATACAATAACCTGCTCGTTTTCTATCGTAAAATAGATAGCATATGGAAATCGCCTGAGCAGACGACGCCGAAAGTTCTGATAAACTTTCGGGTAAAGCAAGGGATTACATGGAATTTCATTTGCACAGGCATAGAACATACGAAGGAAATCTTCACCGAGACCTCTGGATTTTGTTTCATACCACACATAACCGTTGATTACGTCCTCTTCAATTTCAGGAATGAACCGCAGGGTGTATGTCATTTCCTTGATTCTATTTTTGTCCGAAGTTCATCCAGAGATAAAAGTGCCCCCGGACTGGATTTGTGCCTTGCAAGCCTTCTATCCAGCTCTTTCATATGACCCTGGGGGACAGGGATCGCAGATTCTTCAGAAGATATACTATCCCATAGATCCTCGACCAGAAGAATCTTTTCTGCTGCACCTAATTTTTCAATTTGAGGAATATCTATTACGCGCATAACTTCCCTCCTTTCTGACAACTAATTTAATGATAACATTTTTGTCTTTATTTATTCCCTCTACTTAAATCATCGGCGTCATCATGCATCATGGGGTCATGATAAAATTAAAATTAGGCATGGGGAAAATTAGGAAAATAGTTGAAAATTAGGGACACATGAAAATTAAGTGAAAATTAAGTGAGTGAAGGGACACATCCCTTAATTCTTTCACTGTTCTCACTATATTCGCTATACTCGGCACAGAAAAATTCTACATAAGAAACTTTGCCTTTTTTAAAAAATATGGAATGTGTCCCTAATTTCGTAGTTTCTTACGCACAAGGCCCGAACTCACAGGTGCAGCAGTCGTATCGCCGCATCCTGTGGAGTGAAATGTTATGCCATCGCTAATTCTAATTTTTCTTTTGTGATATGAGACAATCGCACAGGAGCAAAGAACTTTTCAGGATACAAATAATCCTCGCCTGACTCATCAATGACTCTTATCTGATAATGTTTTTCTGCCACCTTGTCGGTCAACACTTCGTATAGTTTTCTTGTCTCCAGCGACGATTCATAGCCGCGATTATCTACACATATCATAAAATGTTTTCTCATAGCCGTCTCCTTACAAATATCTCTTGATTTTTATTTCTTTCTTTCCGATGCCATGCCCCTCGTACCAATGCACTTCTGTCTCAAGAACAGCACCATCTTTCAGTTCTATTTGGCAAACGCCTTTCATTTTTCTCCAGTTTGCTTTTCCGTAAATCTTATTTAATCTGTTCAAGTTTTTTATTCCATGTCCTATTGCAATGGTTTCAATTTCCCGAATCGCCCCTTTTATTTTGAAGTGCATGTTTAATTCTAACTGTTTTTGTAAATATTTTCATAGGCCTAACGTAGAATTGAGTGACGAGTGCCACCATATGATAACAACATGCCTCCAAACCGATTTGCACTCCTCATAACAATGCTACCCCAAAAAGCGTCCTGTGGCACTCGTTATGTGTTTCAATCTCGATGATGTGAAACTATTTTTGGCGTTCTGTTTTTTTCTACTAATAATGTCCCTGCAATAATAGAAATAAGTACTTCATAAGTTGACTTCCAACCTAAATTCTTAACTACGTTCTCTATGCCATGCATTGATTTATTATCTACTATTAAGTTCTTGAAATTGTCTTGAAGAATTTGCCAAAGAGTCTCGAATAACTCCTTGTTTAAGTTAAATAGGTTACGAATTCTATCTCGAACAGATTGTGTCTCACAATCAATTTGAAGTGATAAATGCGCAAAATCATTTCTCAGATCTCGAATAATATGAAGACTTTTCCAAACTTTTGGAGATATTAAACCTGTTCGATAAGCAACATCGATTTTAGCTGAGAAACTACCTAATGGGGAATACGAACTTTTAAATAATTCATCATCTTTTTCGGCTTTTTCTGCGGATGCAATCAATAGAGCTTTTAGCATTTTTTCTAGTGCTTCCTCTATAAATGCTGCCCCAACTATTGCAGAGCCACGTTCACTTTCCATGCGCAATTGTTCATAGAATTGACGAAAGTAATTCGCAAAATCATCATCTCTACTTTTATTGCTTAGACTATTATCCATCTATTAATTCCTTCACATAATGCGGAGTTAAGCCGTAGCCCCGTAGGGGCGTATCGGTCTTGAACTCCTTGTTCTCCCGAAGCGAAGCGAGGGAAACAGGAGTTCACGGCTTAACTCCGCATTCTCCCTGAGCGAAGCGAAGGGAGAATGACTGAAATCACGGGCGGGCTATTGCCCGTCCCGTGGATTGAATTGTTATGGTTTTGGTATTTCAAGGTCTTTACATATTTTCGTGACAAGATACTCATCAATTTCTCTGTGACGGGGAACGGTACTCGCCTCAAGAGTTGTGCCCTGCGTATTAGCTCCGGGAAGTTCTTCAATAAAGCCTATATATCCGTACGGCGATTTTTGAAAGATCGCAGTTAATTTTTCCTTCATCTTTATCCTCCTCCTTTTTTATTTATATTATACCATAACGGAAAATTGAGTGACGAGTGCCACTAAAAGATAACAACATGCCTGAAACTAATTTGCACGCCTTAAAACATTGCAACCTAAAAAAGTGACCTGTGGCACTCGTTCAATCTCCAACGCCTTGTTGGGCATTTATTGCTTCTCCTACTTTATTAATCGATAGGATGTACTCCCATTTTTTCTCACAAGCTTCATATGAAAGCCCTCCATGAGTGAGCGAGAGAATAAACCAAAAAGAATATACTGAACAGATGGTAACGAGAATAAAGGCACTACCTGCCCACATAGTACGTTCTGGAGCTGAAAGGTGAATTCCAAAAGGGAGGAACAGATCAACAGCGTTTTCGCTTAGTAGTGTATAGGCTCCAGAGCAACAGACTAAGGATAGCATTGCGAATGTGTACCAGTTGATCATCCAAAACCGATGGCGAGTTTTCAGGAAAGCTATTTCAAAAAGATTAGGCCTTGTTGACTGCAAACTATGTCGTACAGCTTGCCACGCTTCTTGTTCTTTAAAACGGAATTCGGCAAGAGCATTCTCGTAGCCAAGGTACTTATAGATCGGTAATTGAGCACAGAGTTGTTTTTCAAGCACTCTCTGATAGCCTACAATTCGTGTTATCGAGGTTGCCTTATCGAAAAAAATTAACCAGCTTGGAAGAATAAGCGAGAGCGGAGCGAGAAGAGCTAACCCTTTGAGATCGTTCCCAAGAATTGCCGAAAGACCTAATATTGCTCCGGTGCCGGTGATTGCAAGTGTAAAGTACTGCAACTGACAACGCTTAAGGTCTTGAAGATCAAGTCTCAGTGTCCCGATTTCACGACTCACATTTTCCTTGAGATCTTTGAGGTTCATATGCTCCTCCACTTAGTTGATGCCCAACGACCAAGCTCACTGGCGGCAATGGAGCGCAGCGGAATTGCCGTCCGGTGCAGCGCCTTGTTAGCCGTTCTTCTGCGTCAACATCCAAGCCCCGCTAATAGCCAATACCTCTATTGTTTTCGGGCTAAATCTGTCGTTCAAACTCAAACCTTTGGTCTTCAAAAGTTCTTCAGAACGCCGATCTATGTTCGGCTCGACTTCAACGACTTGTTGTCCAACACTTTCGAACAAAGCCAAGAAATCATCATGCCTGAGTCTATTCATGTACATATATCTATTGCCAGCGTATTTTGCCCATTCATTATCACTATATTGAAGAAAGTTTATCGCAGATATGCTCTTATCGGAGTGTGAAAAATGATCACTGTAATCAATGCGGTTAACAAATAGGCATTCTTTTTTTATTATTCTATTTCCTTCCCTGAGAATATCTACCAAGACATTTGGTGGAATGTGTTCGAAAACTGTATAGGATGTATGAAAATCAATGTGCTGTTCGGGTAAGTTGGTATTGGCAGCATCTCCAGGTGCGATATAGACTATTTGGCATAAATCAAGCAATTCAGTTGCTGATAATTTTGATTTGGTTCCAAAACGTACCAGAACATTTAATCTTCTTCTATCAATCAAAGAACCAAAGAGTGCAAGAATTTCATCCTCGTGCTCAGATACATAGCGTAGGTGTTCGGCAATCAATTCTCCTTTCAAATATGGATTCAAGTCAATGGTGATGGTGCTTTCCGCTCCCATTAGCCAATACCCAATTGGCACCAGAGGCACTCGACCTGTTCCAACTTCTAAAAACACTTTTCCCGTTGGTGAGCGTTCTTGGTTTTGGATTCTTTTCCAAGTTTCGATTGCTGCGATAAATCTGCTTGTAGGGACAACCTGGCGCAGTCCTCCAAAATGCCTCTGTACCCAATAGTATGCTTCATAAGATGCAGCAGACGGCAAGCGCGAGATAGCGTTCTGTATTTTTGATTTCAATTTCCAGTGCATTGGTAGTTCCTGTGTGCGTTTTCTTGACGGCTAACATTATATTTTATGTTACTTCAACAATATGATGAATTATAGTGAAGGAACGGGATATAGTCAAGCGAAAAAAACTAAAAAACTCTTGAAAAAGGCAGTAGCTTGCAATATAATTATGTAATATTAAACATTATATTGTTAGAATATAATATTGAGTTTTAATTATGTTAGAGCCATTCAATCAATTTTTGTCAAACTACTTTTTCTGCTGACTCTGTTTTATGTAATTAAGCAGTCCGCCTGCAAGGATTATCTCTCTCTGCCTTTCAGTTAAACCATGCTCTCCTTTGTAAGTCATGCCTGTTTTAAGGCTTACAATTGCAACTTCCTGCGATTCCTTTACCTCTTTTGCAAGATTTGGAAATTCTATTTCATCATCCTGCTCTAAGGAATTATAAGCATCATGATCTACCACAAGCGGAAGAATTCCAAAATTTATAAGGTTCTCTCTGTGTATGCGCGCAAAGGATTTTGCAAGCACAGCCTTAACCCCAAGATACATCGGAGCTAATGCTGCGTGCTCCCTGCTTGAGCCCTGCCCATAATTTATTCCGCCAAGAATCGCACTGCTTCCTGCTGTCTTTGCCCTTCCTGCAAATGAAGAGTCTATTCTTGAGAATACATACTCTGATATAGCTGGAATATTTGACCTTAAGGAAAGTATCTCTGCACCTGCAGGTATAATGTCATCTGTGGTTATATTGTCTCCAACTTTTAATGCAACCTTTGCCTTAAGAGACTCCTCAAGTCTTCCCCTTATTGGAAGCGGTTTTATGTTAGGACCTCTTTCAACAGTAACCTTCTCAGGCTCATTTGAAGGCGGAATAATCATTGAGTCATCTATGATATATTTTTCTGGGAGTTTAACTTTGAGCTTTGAGCTTTGAGCTTTGAGCTTTTTAAAATAGTCTTCTGGATTTGTTATGACTCCTGTTATTGCTGATACCGCAGCCACAAGCGGACCGCACAGATAAACCTTATCATCCGGAGTGCCGCTTCTTCCCGGGAAATTTCTGTTAAATGTCCTTAAAGATACTGTATCTGTTGGAGGCGCTTGTCCCATGCCGATACACGGACCACAGGCACATTCAAGTATCCTTGCACCTTCAGATATTAAATCAGTAATCGCGCCGTTTTTTGAAATCATAGAAAATACCTGTCTTGACCCCGGGCTTACTGTAAGGCTAACATTTGGATGCACCTTCCTGCCCTTGAGTATTTTTGCCACAAGCATTATGTCCATAAATGATGAATTAACACAGCTTCCTATGCATACCTGTCTTACAGGAGTTCCAGCAATTTCTCTTACAGGTACAACATTGTCAGGGCTTGGTGGTTTGGCAATTAAAGGCTCAAGTCTGTTAAGCCTGATTTCTATTTCCTCGTCATATGAGGCATTAGGGTCAGCCTCAAGAGCTATCCAGTCAGCCTCTCTCCGCTGTGCAATTAAGAATGCCTTTGTCTCTGCATCCGAAGGAAATACTGAAGCCGTTGCCCCAAGCTCTGCGCCCATGTTCGTTATCGTTGCCCTCTCAGGCACAGTAAGGTTTTTTACACCTTTGCCTCCATATTCCAATACCTTCCCGACGCCGCCTTTGACAGTTAATCTTCTTAAAACCTCAAGTATTATGTCTTTTGCAGTAGCCCATTTTGAAAGTTTGCCTTTTAAATTAACAAGGACTACCTTAGGCATCACCATATAAAAAGGCTCTCCTGCCATTGCCATTGCAACATTAAGCCCTCCTGCGCCAATTGCAAGCATGCCCATTGCTCCTGCATTTGGAGTGTGACTATCTGAACCTAAAAGCGTCTCGCCGGGCTTTACAAATCTCTCAAGATGAACCTGATGGCATATGCCATTTCCGGGACGAGAAAAATAAATCCCATACTTGCTTGCTATGGTCTGGAGGAACCTGTGGTCGTCAGCATTCTCAAAGCCTGTTTGAAGCGTATTATGGTCAACATAGCTTACTGAAAGTTTTGTCTTTACCCTTGGAATGCCCATTGCCTCAAACTCAAGATATGCCATAGTGCCTGTGGCATCCTGAGTAAGCGTCTGGTCAATTGAGATGGCAATCTCCTCTCCCGGCTCCATAGTTCCAGATACAAGATGTGATGAGATTAGTTTTTGAGTAATGTTCATTGTGGGAGCCCTCAGGGCATCTCTCCTGTTACGAGTCTTATAATGTCGTTATAAATGGCAAAGGTCATAAGTGCAATAATCATAGCAATTCCTACTTTCTGGATTATCATCATGGTTTTCTCTTTTAATGGTTTACCTCTAATCCCCTCTATGGACAAAAACAATATATGTCCTCCGTCAAGGATAGGTATGGGAAGGAGGTTCAGGACACTAAGGTTAATACTAATTACTGCCATAAATACAAAGAAATTCATAAATCCTGCAGATGCTTGTTCCCCTGCCATCTGAAGTATCAAAATTGGTCCACCGATGGTTTTGGCAGGTATGACCCTCTGGATAAGTTTTATAATTCCTATAATAGTAAGCGCTGTTATCTCATAGGTTTTCTGAACAGCCATCATTACTGCATCAGGAAGAGGCTCTTTTTTAATAATTGTCTTACCAGAGGGTGCGATACCAATGAGCCCAATCTCTTTTTCCTCACCAAATATATTTGGAACCTTTTTCCTTTCAGGCATTACT
This sequence comes from Nitrospirota bacterium, assembly GCA_016208965.1. Classification (GTDB taxonomy): domain Bacteria; phylum Nitrospirota; class Thermodesulfovibrionia; order UBA6902; family DSMQ01; genus JACQXB01. The sequence goes on along the minus strand of JACQXB010000010.1, from coordinate 16,250 downwards.
TCAATTGTAAAAATTTCCTCTCCCCTTTTTATCTTGAGTGTAATTTTTATGCCGGGACTATTATGTATTACATTGCTCAATTCATCCCATCTTTTTACATCAGCATCGTTTATACTGACGATCTCATCGCCTGTTAGTAATCCTGATCTTTGTGCCGGCGAATCCTTTACTACATCTCCAACCTCAGAGACCAACACAGGCATCCCAACAGAGAATATAACAGCGAAAAGCAGTACAGCAAAGATTAGATTAAATACAGGTCCTGCAAAGACTATCCCCATTCTCTTTTTTACAGGCTGGTAATTATATGCCTGTTTTTTATCTTCTTCTTTCAGTTCTTCGCCTGGTTCCTCACCGAGCATCTTTACATAACCACCGAGGGGCACTGCTGAGAGCATATACTCAGTGTCCCCGATTTTCTTGCTGAGAAGCTTAGGACCAAAACCAAGCGAAAACTTTAAGACTCTTACACCACTGATCTTTGCAAAGATAAAATGTCCAAGTTCATGAACAAAAATTAAAACACCCAAAAGCACTATTGCCCAAAAAAATGTCATTTAATTTCCTCCGATTCTGTTCAAAATAGAGATTGCTTCGGCTTCGCCTCGCAATGACAAAGAGTGTTGTCATTCCGAGCGGAGCGAGGAATCTCGGTTTTTTATGCCTTAGTAACTCAATGACTCAATTATTTCTCCTGCTTTTTCCTTTGCCCATTCTGACGCCTTAAGAACATCTCCTATATCCTTACATTTTGAAACGTTGTGGATTTTCATTATGTTAGCAACTACATTATGGATTTTTTTAAAAGGGAGCTTTTTATTTAAAAAAGCATCTACTGCTACTTCATTAGCTGAGTTAAGGACACAGGGCATTGTTCCGCCTGCTGCAAGTGCCTGATATGCAAGCCGTAAACAGGGGTATCTTACCTGAGCAGGTTTTTCAAATGTAAGCTTCCTCATCTTTGATATATCCAGTGATGGAAGAACCCTTTCAAGTCTCTCAGGATACGAGAGGGCATAACATATTGGGCCTCTCATATCAGGTACCGACATCTGAGATAGGATGCTTCCATCAATAAATTCAACAAATGAATGAACTATACTTTGAGGGTGTAATACCACATCTATCTTATGCGGCGGTAAATTAAAAAGGTAATGTGCCTCAATTACCTCAAGCCCCTTATTCATGAGGGTTGCTGAATCTATTGTGACTTTTTTCCCCATAAACCAGTTAGGGTGTTTTAATGCCTCTTGCGGGGTAACCGTTTTCAATTTGGAGAGGTCTTTTCTAAGGAATGGGCCACCCGATGCTGTTAATATAATCCGTTGAATCTCTTCCGCCTTTCTCCCATTGATACACTGAAACACTGCGCTGTGTTCGCTATCTACAGGAATTATCTTTACACCTTTCCTTTGTGCCTCTGCCATGATTATTTCACCTGCCATTACAAGAGCCTCTTTTGTTGCAAGGGCTATGTTTTTCCTCGCCTTTATAGCTTCTAATGTTGGAATTAGCCCTGCTGAGCCTACTATGGCAGAGACAACGAGGTCGACACCTTTTAACTTTGCTACCTCTATAAGTCCTTTTTCTCCGCTAAGGATTTCTGCTGGTGGATTTTTCTTTTTAAGTCTTTCTGCAGCAGAGCAGTCAAATACAGCAACTACCTCGGGCTTGAAGTCGCGGATCTGTGATTCTAAAACCTGAATATTGCTCTTTGCAGCAATACCAATAACCTTGAATCTTTCAGGGTAACGACTGATAACATTAAGGGTGTTTTTACCTATAGAACCAGTAGAACCCAGAATAGAGATTTTCTTTAGATAGTTTTTTCCCAATTAGCCCCACCTCAATAGAAAATAAAGCACAGGACCTGCAATAAGGAGACCATCAATTTTATCAAGGATGCCCCCATGCGCAGGGATGAGATTGCCTGAGTCTTTTACCCCTGCATCCCGTTTGAACATTGATTCTATTAAATCACCTATTATTGTTGCTATACCCAGTATTACACCAATTACAAGAGTTTTTATGAGTGTGAGATTAGAGATATTAAAAACAAGTTTTATAATTACTGCGCCGACAGCACCTCCGAGCAGGCTCCCGAATGCACCTTCAATCGTTTTGTTAGGACTTACCGCAGAATAGAGTTTATTTTTTCCAAGATATGTGCCCACATAATAAGCCATAGAATCCCCAAGCCATACCGAGCTGTAAAGGAGAAAGATATATTCTTTGCCTCCAATGTCATTAATTAAAAGCCACTGGAAATTTAAAAACCATGATATATAAAAAAGACCAATACATAACGTGCCAATATCCTTCATGCTTCCTGAGGGTGTGTCAATAAGAAGAAGTCTTAACACCAATAAAAGAAACACAGTAGCAAACACTGTCTCTATGAGATAGTCAGGGTAGTAATAGGGGGAGATAAGCAATATGCCTCCCATTAATATAATAGGCAAATATAACCTTTGAGAAACCTTATACATAATATAAAATTCACGCATAGCGAGTATACTGACACATATTAAAAGGATTAAAAAATAAGGGGAGGGCGGCAGAAAATAAATATAACTAACCAGAAGCGGCAAAATAATCCCTGCTACAACAAGTCTCTTATGGTTAATCACGATATTCTCCCTCTTCCTAACCGTAACCTTTTAACCTGCATCCTGTATTCTTTACCACGTTAGAAAGACTCGGACTTTTTAACGTGGTTTACTTACCAGAGATGGCGCCAAACCGCCTTTCCCTTTTTTGATATTCCGTAAGGGCAGATGTGAATTCATTTCTCCCAAAATCAGGCCATAGGGTCTCTGTGAAATAAAATTCAGAATATGCAGACTGCCAGAGCAGAAAGTTGCTAAGCCTCATTTCCCCGCTTGTGCGTATTATCAGGTCAGGTAAAGGTATACCTGCGGTATCTAAATAGTTTTCAAAAATGCTTTCGTTAATCTCCTCAGGATTTATTCCGTTTTTTAGCATACGCTTTATTGCCTTGAGAATTTCCTCTCTGCCGCTATAACTAAGTGCACCTATAAGGGTGAGACCTGTGTTTTGGGAGGTGAGCGTTTCAAAATTTTTTAACAATTGTTGAATTTTTACAGGGAATTTCTCAATATTTCCGATAGCCCTGAATGTAATATTCTTTTTTGCAAGTTTATACATTTCTTCTTTAAGGTAAAACTCCAATAGCTTCATCAAGGAATTTACCTCGTTTTTTGGTCTTTGCCAGTTTTCCATGGAAAATACATATAGAGTGAGGGCTTTCAGGTTTAATTCTATTGAGGCATCTATTATCTCTCGTATCCTTTTAATACCTTCCCTGTGTCCTTCAATTCGTGGTAATCCTTTGAGTTTAGCCCAGCGGCCGTTTCCATCCATTATTATTGCTACATGGTTGATGTTCATTTTTCAAATTGATAGTAATAATAAAGGACACTTCCTTTTGAGAAGTTACCAGAAAGCGTATTTAATAGGAGGTTAGATAGATTGGTTCTGGCAATAAGAAAAAGCGTTTTCCCTTCCACCCAATAATCTGTTACTGTCCCAGAGACATTTTTTAGTATCAGCCCCTCATCTATCATTGCACCATCCCACCAGAGAGAATAAACCTCTGCAGATTTATATCCCAATCCGGGCACCATTGCTAAAAAAGGGATTCTTTTAATCACTATAACCTCTTGCCCTCGCTGCGTCTTTATTGAGATAAGCCGCCCCTTTACAAACCATTTTTCCACTGGATTAGCTATAGAGGAGGTTTTTTTCTCAAATGATATATCAAATCCTCCATAAGAATCTTTACTGCTCCATATCAGTTCTTTACCTTTATAGAGATTCAGGTAACCCTTATCATCAATGGCTAATATCTGGTATTCTCCCTTCTCACCCCAGTCAATAAAGGTAAATCCATATATATTTACCTGCCTTGGGAGATTAAGAGGGTCGGACATTTGATAACGACTGTTTTTCCACACCGCCTTATATACGTGCTCACTATATGTTTCTCCATGTGTAAAGGCTTGCATTAAGAGCGTTTCCCCTATGACCCTAAAGAAATAAGGCGCCTTTTCCCATATCTTCCTGTATCCCTCAGAGGTGTCATATTCTAATACATACGAGCTCATTGTATCCTCACCCATCATGGATGTAACAAATATCTCAGCCCTGCCATTATTATTAACATCAAGCACATCAATTGATAGATGCTCTTCCTGTGGATTACCTTTTATAGCCCATATCTCTTTTGGCTCTTCTTTGAAATCGTAGATCCTTATATTATTGCCATCACTTATTACAAGCTCTTTAACTCCGTCACCATCAACATCACCCATTACAATAAGCCGCCCTGCCGCGAGTTCATGGCTTCCCCATGGTTCACCTGTTGCAGTGGTTATAGAGACAAACGTCTCCTCTGTTTTAAGTGTACCAAGAAGGTCAGCTCCCACAGGTTCTTCTATTTCTGCAAATACCTTTGAATCCTCAGACCATATCAGTCTGCTATTCAAATATAGCTTGCCATCCTTAGAATAACTGGAAAGGAGAATGGATATTTCCGCATCGAGCCCTTTAGCTATCTTAGATAATTTTTCTGGCTCGTAGGTCTTTGTGTAAGAGTCAATAATTATAAAACGCCCTGACTCTTTAAGAGAATTATAAAACATTTCTGATAGCTCCCAGTCGGTTTTCCTGTGCTGGAAAAAGGCAAGCCTTATCTTTGAAGAGGAAATCCTTACTATATCCCCAACTTCCGTGGCGCCCTCTGTTACAGTACACAGATATTCACCGTTAGCTGGTTTTTTTATTTCTATTTTTCCGATGAATGTCTCTGCTCTTCCTACAAGTTCTTTTGTCACAGGGTGGTAGAATGGTTTTCCTTCTCTGAAGATGGAAAACCTCATCCCCTCTCTAAGTTTTTTGCCCGTGTGGAATTTTACCTTTACAAGTCCCTTCTCAACCCCTGTAACTACACCGCTTACGGGATAAAAATAAGAAATCACGGAATCCCTGAGTTTATATATAGGATTCCCGTTTTTATTAGTATCTCCATTGGCTGAGACACTTGTGGTAGTTACAACCACTATGGTTGTTAATGTTAATAATAGTCTTATGTAAAATCTAATCATAATTATTTATCAAGAAGTGTGATGGTTTATTTCTTGTACTAAGTTGAGCGATTTTATTGTCATGATATAAGGCATGGTCATGAAAAAAGCCGTGTTGCAACACCTTTAAACAGGTAATTATTTTTATTAAAGAGTTTTTGATTAACTTATACGGTGAATCTAAAAAATAATTGCCTCTCAATGAATACTGTTGCGTTACACGGGTTTTTGAATGACTATGCCTCATAAGAATCGCTCAATTTAGGTTATAATTTTTTAATGTTACCATAAAACTAAATGGTTTTTCTTCAAAATCAGGAAAGATTATAAATGTAGTCCCCTGATACACCTTTTCTACTCCGCTTTCTGATGAGGAAACAGTCTCTATTGGGAATTGCCACAGGGTGATAGGTTTATTAAACTCAAAGGTCACGGACATGTGAATGTGTTTATCATTTAGGGTAAATAACCTTAACCCTTTCTCTTCCTTTGTGGAGTTTATGCTCCATTGTTTGTTGCTTACTCCACTTGATATTATCTCTACCATGGGTGAGCCAAGAAGTGATAGGTTAAATTCAATGCAGAATTTAGTGTTCTTAAAAATATTGGCTCTATCCGCTGCGATGGGATTTACTTCGTTAGAAAGAAAGCCACACCCGAGCTTTCTAACGGGGTTTACATTATATGTAATGTTCATTTCGGGCTTTACCTTTTTGATGGACACTGATTTTTTTACTGTAATAGGTAGACCTGATACATTCGCAGTTTTTGATAATTCTACATCAAAGGAAGCTTTTCTATTTTTAAGCCTCATATTATAGGGCGTCTCTATAAAACTACCTGATTCCTGATAGTTGTTTTCTTTAAATATCTCAATAGTAGTATCCTTTGGGATAAAATGGTCAATAAGAGAAGATTTCCTGTATGTATCAAATATCAGACTGTTTGCAATGTCCTTTTCTTTTACTGCGCATATCTCGTGAATCGTTGCAGTCTTAGAGGATGACAAGGCAGAATTGTGTGTATGAGATTCTAATAATTTTTTATGGTAGTGTTCATGCCTCCTGCTTAATGTATCCATAATATTTACTGCCTTATCCTTATATGATAATTCATATAGACTCCCGCCCTTTTCAGTGAGGAAAAGACTTAAATGTTGGGTGCTCAAGAATATATCTCTATAACCATCCTTATCAATGTCATCCTTTTCTGAATAATGTGTTAGACCAAGAACCTGCTCAGAGAGCGCCTCTGCCTTAAGCAAGTGTGTGTAAAGGGATGACCTCAGGTGCGGCAGATAAAGTCCACCAAATATACCATGCCAGTATGCGTCATTACACTGTCCCTGATAGAGCTCATCTAATAACTCGTGAGGCGTGAGGCGTGAGGCGTGAGACGTGATTTTTTTAACTTCCGATTTTTTGCTCCTGACCCCTGATTTCAACCTCTTGACTGCTTTGTGAACTTTTTTGCTTATCTGGAACATTCTCTTATGTATATGATTACTTTCAGGATACTTAGAGAGGAAATTCTTCCAGAAGCCTCCCTTCATAATATCTTGAGCCTTTTCATCACCAAACAATTTTTTTAATGTATTGAATGTATCTTCATAGTCTTCTGATGCTGGATAAAACAATGCCCATTCTCCCATTTCCCTGTAAGATGCAGTTGGAAGGTATATTCTTCCGGTAGGGGGATTTTTTGAAGTATATTCAGAGAATGTAATGGTCTGAAGCCAATCTGAATTTTCATTCAGTGCACTGAAAAAACGGTTTAACCAACCATTGGGATAGACATGTTCATATGTCCCCGGCCATAACCCGAATTTTTCTCCATCATCAGCCATGCAAATGAGTGACGAGTGAGGACGCTGAGCGTCCTGACGAGTGACAAGTGACGAGTCTTCAAAGACACTTCTCAAATACGAAATGACTTTATCAACATCCTTAAACGGTATTAGATATCTAAGTCGTTCACTTCCTGGAAATATCTTAACTTCGTAACCTTCGTCTTCTGTAAGAAAATATCCATGTAAGTCTTTATCTGCAAGTCCTGTAAGTTTAAAATGGTAGTCATCAACAGGTAGGTATTCAATATCTGCTGCATGGATATGCCTCGGCAGAGAAGGTTCCCATACCCTTTCTGCAAGCCAGATGCCTTTGGGAGTGCATCCAAATTCTTTTTTGATAAAATCATTAAGCCTTTTTATCTGCCCTATTTTGTCATCATCAGAAATGGCAGGCAGTATTGGTTCATAAAATCCTCCTGATAGAATTTCTATCCTGCCATTTTCTGTGAGGGCTCTTAGTGAATCAAAAAAATCTCTGTGTTTGTTTTTTAGCCATAAAAGCAGATTGCCTGAGTAATGAAGGGCAAGTTTTATTTCAGGATATTTTTTAACTGTTCTTAAGAAAGGTAGATAAGATTTTTGATATGCCTCTTCTAAGACACTGTCAAAATTACCAACTGGCTGATGATTGTGTATAGCAAGGATAAGACATAATTTACCCATGGTGTTAGAGGTTTTAATTTACTGCACTGGTATCTTAGGTACCCCTCCTCCAAATAGGTACTTTAGGTCTTCGTCCTCAAACTTCAAGCCGCCTCCGATATATATGCCTCTGCGATTATCATTTAGGAGGTTGTCAATTCCACCACTTACAAAGAAATATTTAAAAAATGTGTAATCCATGCCGAGCCTTGCATGTGCCTTTTTTGCCCTTGCCTCATCGGCGCTAAAGTCCCATACATCAAGGCTTATCTTGGCATTATCTTTTTTTAGAAAGTAATCTGCCCCAACACCAAATGTGCTCTCCAGCATTCCTATCCTAAATGCAAGATCATTAAATCGTTTTGCAAACTGTGCTGTAACTTCAACCTCTCTTTTTATCTTTTCTTCTTTTGTTGTTACGCCACCAACTGTGGTATATGTAATCTCACTTGAGCCCATGGGGTCTGTTGTAACACCAAATATATAGTATTTATCCTTTTGGGGTTGTAATGTAATATCAAAATATCCTTTCCATTCTTGTTCTTTTGTTAAATATTCTGTGCGGAAATTCACAAATGTCCTGAGTCTATCTACGAAATCCATGCCTTTGCCCGCACTTTCTGCAACCTTATTTATGGAATCATAGAATTTATCCTCCTTGAGGAGTTTTCCAAATGTTCCTTCTCCTTTATCTATTTTCTGTACAATGCTCTGTGCTGATGCAGAGAATGATCTTATATTTTCCATGCTGTCTTTAAGTGTATATCTGTTTTCTTCTATAACCTCTTTTAAGTCCTTTGCTGCCTTACTTACATCATCTATAGCTTTTGGCCCCTTATCAGCAAGGGATTTTGAGAAGTCCTCAAGGCTTACAAGGGTATCACGCAGTGGTTTCCTGTCTTCTACTAAAATTTCATTAAGTGTCTTTGTTATGGTTGCCAGATTCTGGATTGTATCCTTTATGGATTTCCTCTCAGGCGCACTGAATATGTCATTAAGTGACTCTGTTAAATCACTTATATAGGTTGCAGCTGATGTAAGTTCGGTTGCAAGTGCATCTATATCAGCAGCTGGTTCAACGTTTACTATCATGTCTCCATCTTTTAAAAGTTGTTCCTTTGGAGAGCCTGACCATATTACAAGATACTTATCACCTAAAAACCCTGCTACCCTGATAGAAGCCTTTGCATCTTTATGTATTTCAACTTCGGGATTCATTAAAAGCGTAAGCCTTGCCCTTCCTTTCTCAAGTCGGACCTTCTCTATCGTCCCTGAATCAACGCCTGCTACCTTGACCTTTGATTTCTCTTCAAGCCCGCTTATATTATCAAACATTACATAAAGCCTATAGCCTTTTTTCCATACGATTCCTAATCCGCCTACTTTAAATGTCATGTAAGAAAGGATAAGGATTACTGCTATTGCAAAGATACCAACCTTTAATTCTGCTGAAATGTTTTTCATCTTCTTATACCCTCTATTACTATTGGTCCTACAGCACTGCCTTCAATAAACTGTCTTACAACAGGGTTTGATGTATTTTTTATTTCCTCGGGTGTCCCTGTATCTATTATTTCTCCATTATAAAGCATGGCAATCCTATCTGCAATCTTATAGGCGCTTTTTATGTCATGGGTAATGGCAATTGATGTGATATTCAGTTTCTCCCTCATTTCTATGATGAGGTCATTAATGGCATCTGCCATTATCGGGTCAAGCCCTGTTGTTGGTTCATCATAGAGCAATATCTCGGGTTCCATTGCAATAGCCCTGGCAAGTCCTACCCTTTTACGCATTCCACCGGAGAGTTCAGAAGGCATTGAGTCCTCCACACCTACAAGTCCTACAAGTTTAAGTTTCTCTACTGCAATCTCTTTTATTTTGCTGTCACTTAGTTTTTTATGCCGCTTAAGCCCAAACCCTACATTTTCCCACACTGTCATTGAGTCAAACAATGCCGATGCCTGAAATAACATGCCGAATTTTTTCCTAAGTTCATTTAATTCGTCCTCGCCGATTTTTGCCAAATCTACGCTGTCAACAAACACCGCACCACTATCAGGTTTTAAAAGCCCTATTATATGTTTTAGTAAAACACTTTTTCCGGAACCGCTGCCTCCTATAATAACAACACTCTCACCCTTATTTATTTTTAGATTAACACCCCTTAGGACATGATTATTTCCAAAAGATTTATGTAAATCTGCGATGTCAATCATTCAAATAACCATGCCGATAGGAAATAATCCGATATAAGAATTGTCATGGATGAAAGGACAACAGCACCTGTGGTTGCCCTTCCAACACCTTCTGCGCCGCCTCTTGTATAAAAGCCCTTATAACAGCTTATCAGTGAAAGAGCTCCGCCAAAAAAACACGCCTTTATAAGTCCGTTGTATATATCCTGCATTTCAAGATAATCCCACGTCATCTTCATATATTGAGTCGGGCTTGCTCCAAAGACCATAACAGTAACAAAATAACCTCCTATTATCCCTATTATATCAGCAACCGCAGCAAGGGAAGGCAGCATAATCAATCCTGATGTAAATCTTGGAACAATAAGATATTTTACGGGATTTGTTGCGAGGGTCTCTAAAGCATCAATCTGCTCTGTTACCCTCATTGTCCCAAGCTCAGCTGCCATTGCTGCCCCTGCCCGTCCGGCAACTATAAGTGCTGTAAGTACAGGACCGAGCTCCCTCGTCATTGAAAGCGCTACAACAGAGCCGACAAGGCTTTCAGCGCCGAAACGTTTAAACCCTGTATAGCTCTGAAGTGCAAGAACCATGCCTGTAAAAACTGCTGTAATGAGGACGACAGGCAGGGAGTTAACTCCTATTTCCAGCATCTGTTTAAATGTATTTCTTATCTCAAAAGGCGGCTTTATAATCCATTTGAGAGTGGAGTGGAGAAGCAATAAAATCCTTCCTATTTCCTCAGCAGGATGCTTGATAGCTGACCCTAAAAATTCAATAGCCTTAATAATAAACATTTTAATTTTTATTCATTATACGATAAATTTTTATATCTTGCCATAAAAATTTTCAAAATGTTTTATTTAAGAGATTATAACAACTTTTAATTTTTTTTAACTTCTCAGTTTTAAGAACCCTTGACAATTCCGAGAATTATGTGCTATGACAATGTCAACTCAAAAAAGATTTGGAGAGAAATTTAATACTTGAAAGGGGGTGAATCTCAATGAAAAAAATTGTGGCATTAGTGTTCTCTTTGGTATTAGTTGTAGCCTTTACATTGACAATGGGCTGTAAGAAACCAGAGACAACTGAGGTACCAGCACCAGCGCCGGCACCAACAGAGCCAGCACCAGCACCAACAGAGCCAGCGCCAGCGCAACCAGCAAAGTAACGGATTTAAGCTTTAAAGCAAGGGGTGGGGTGGAATCCACCCCACCCCTTGCTTTTTTTAGCAAAAATATGATAATTTTTTAGTGTTATCATCGTTGAAGTCTTGTATTTCTTAATTTCTTAAAAAGAGTGGGTCTTCCACTCTTTTGTTTTTATGAATCATGGTTACAAATGATAATTTAGAAAAGCAGCTTAGAAACCTTATAGAGCCTATTGTAGAGGATATGGGAATTAAGCTTGACAATATAGAACTTGCAAAGGGTGGGAACAAGCTTCTTCTTAGAATATTTATAGATAGAGAAGGAGGTGTTACCCTTGATGATTGTGAGAGGGTAAGCAGAGAGGTAGGGATTCAACTTGATGTGGAAGGTATTATACCATCTTCTTATATACTGGAGGTCTCATCGCCTGGTCTTGATAGACCGCTCAGGAAACCCGAGGACTTTAGACGATTTTCCGGGCGGGTTGCAAGAGTTGTAACATATAAACCGATAGATAACCAAACATTTTTTATTGGTGAAATTATCGAGGCAGGAGATACAGATATAGTGTTGCTTTTACCGAAAGGGAAGAAGGTAACCATAGCGTATGAGGATATTTCCAGAGCAAGGCTGGTCTATGACCCATTTGGGAGGTGACAATTTAGTATGAACCGTGAATTAATCATTATTATTGAACAGATGAGCAAAGAAAAAGGAATAGCCAAAGATGCTATTATCCAAACTCTGGAGTCCGCACTTTTATCTGCTGCAAGAAAAAGATACGGGATTAAACTAAATATAAATATCAAGATTGAACCAAAAACAGGCAAAATTTCTCTAACTGCTTCTAAAAAGATAGTCAAGAATGTTGTAAATCCAAACGAAGAGATATCACTTGAGGAGGCAATTAAGTCAGATTCGTCAAAACAGATAGGAGATGAGATAGAGGCACCAATAGATCTTTATGATTTCGGAAGGATAGCAGCTCAGACAGCCAAACAAGTACTATTTCAGAAGGTGAGAGAGGCTGAAAAAGAGGTAATCTATGATGAATATAAGGATAAGGTAGGGCAGATCGCAAGTGGCACAGTAATTCGTAAGGAAAAAGGCTGTTATTTTGTAGCGATTGGAAGGGTAGAAGCCACTCTTCCGATAAAGGAAACCTTGCCTAATGAAATATTTAAGAGGGGTGAGACGATTAGGGCATATATAGAAGATGTGAAAGTTACCCCGAAAGGACCTGTAATATTACTTTCAAGGGCACATACCAATTTTGTGGCTGAACTTTTTAAGATGGAGATACCAGAGATTTATGAAGGACTTGTTGTTATAAAGGAGATTGTCAGGGAACCAGGCGATAGGACAAAATTAACTGTATTCTCAAAGGGTCAACAGATTGACCCTGTTGGTGCATGTGTTGGGATGAAGGGTTCCCGCGTTCAATCTATAGTAAGAGAACTAAAGGGTGAAAGGATTGACATAATACCATGGACAGACGACCCGAGGGTTCTTATAGCGAGGGCACTGAGCCCTGCATCTGTAGAAAGAATCGGGATAAATGAGGAAGAGAAATCAGCACTTGCTATTGTTAACGATCAACAACTTTCAATAGCTATTGGAAAGAAGGGGCAAAATGTTAGACTCGCTATGAAACTTACAGGCTGGGATATTGATATAATAAATAATTCCGAATATGAGAAGATGAAAGCAGAAGGGCATAATACGGTTGAGATAGAGGAGCCCGCTAAGGGCAAGAAAGATTCCAAATCTCAAGGTGAATAGAAGACGAAACCCAAAATAACCAAGTTTGTTTTGTGGCATGATCGACACTGATACCCCTATACAATATATTAAAGGGGTAGGGCCTAAAAGGGCGCTTCTTCTTGAAAGACTACAGATTAAGACCCTCCATGATATTTTTTATTATTTTCCATGGCGATACGAAGATAGGAAAAATATAAAAAAGATATGTGCCCTCTCTTACGGTAGTCTTGAGACAACATTGGGAGAGGTTGTCTCCACAGAGATTATCACCACCCCGCGAAAAAGAATGAAGATCCTTGAGCTTTGTGTGAAGGATGATACAGGTTTTCTTAAGTGCAGATGGTTTAACCAGCCATACCTTGAGAGATACTTTACAAGAGGGCAGAAAATAATATTAAGTGGTATCGTTAAAGGCACCCCGTTTGCCGGATTTGGTTTTGAGATGGAAAATCCTGATTTTGAACATATTGACGCAGGCGACAAGTTTATCCACACATCAAGGATTGTCCCTGTATATAAAGCCACTGATGGTTTTACACCTAAACAACTCAGAAGTTTAATGTTCAGCACAATAAATTCACATGTCTCCATTATAAAAGATTTCATGCCAGATGACATCGTTCAAAAAAATAACTTACTATCATTACAAGAAGCAATCAGGGAGACACATTTCCCTGAGAAATTCTTTGATGTGGATACATTAAATAAAGGCATAAGTCCTGGGCACAGACGCCTTATATTTGATGAATTTTTTCTGCTGCAATTCGGGTTAGCACTTACAAGAGAAAAAAAGACACAAGAGAAGGGGATAAGTTTCAATACCAACGGCTTACTGGTTAGGGAATTTATAAAAAGGCTTCCGTTTGAACTTACCAATGCACAAAAAAGGGTATTACATGAGATAAGAATAGATATGCAAAGACCCGTACCCATGAACAGACTTCTGCACGGAGATGTTGGTTGTGGGAAAACAGTAGTTGCATTAATCTCTATGCTCACTGCCGTTAACAATGATTATCAGGCATGTCTTATGGCACCAACTGAAATTCTGGCAGAACAGCATTTTATAAATATCCATAAGATGATGGAAGCATTAGGTATCAGAGTCGTTCTTTTAACATCCGGGAGGAGGGTAAAGCCCTTTGATGAGATATCAAGTGGAAGGGCGCAAATCATTATAGGAACCCACTCACTTATTCAGGAGAAGGTGATATTCAAAAATCTTGGACTTGCAGTAATTGATGAACAACATAAATTTGGAGTAGTCCAGAGGGCGAGTCTCCGTAAAAAAGGCTTCAACCCTCACATTATTGTTATGACTGCCACACCTATACCCCGAACACTCGCGCTTACATTATATGGAGACCTTGATATATCTGTAATAGATGAGCTCCCGGCAGGTAGAAAGCCAATTACTACAAGGGTGTTTTTCCCGGCGCAAAAAGAACAGGTTTACACATTGATAAATAGGGAGATTGCAAAGGGAAGGCAGATTTATATAGTGTATCCACTTATAGAAGAATCCGAGAGGCACGACCTTAAATGCGCCAAAGACGGTGCAGAGGCATTTAAGAAGGTATTCCCAAATAGAAAAATAGGTCTAATTCATGGCAGGATAAAGCAGGAAGAGAGAGAAAAAATTATGATGGATTTTAAATCAGGCAATATAGATATACTTGTATCTACTACTGTTATAGAGGTTGGTATGGATGTGCCAAATGCGTCACTTATGCTTATTGTTCATGCTGAGAGGTTCGGGCTTGCACAACTTCATCAGTTGAGGGGGAGAATAGGAAGGGGTAACCATGAGTCTTACTGCTTATTAATAGCGTATCCACCCTTTAGCGAGGATGCAAGGAGACGACTTAAGGTGATGGGGACAACGACTGATGGTTTCAGGATTGCTGAAGAGGACCTTGAAATAAGAGGTCCCGGGGAATTCTTCGGGACAAGACAATCAGGTATGCCTGATTTAAGTATTGCCAATATAATAAGGGATGTAGATATACTTGAGACGGCAAGAAGAGAGGCATTTGCATTAGCCAAGGTGGATCCTTATTTGAAAAATTATCCATTACTAAAGATGGCATTACAGAGAAAATGGATGGAGAGATTGGAGTTAGTGAAAAGTTAACGTAGAGTTCAGTGGCGTGTGATAGCACGTCTAATGGAAAGATTTGTTATGCCAGAATTTTTAAATATCTCTCAATTTCCATTGCACCATGAAAAACTCCTAAAATATCAATCAATTCTTCACTTCTAATGAGATATGTAATACGGTAGTGGCCATATAGCAGTATTCTTATTTCCCCTTCTGTCTCCGACCTGTATTTATATCCGGCTCCTGGAAAATCTTTCAAAATCTGTGCCTTGTTATAAATCCCAGCGACAACCCGTTGTGCTGCATTCTCATTGTCTTGGGCAATATAGTCGTAAATTTCTCTAAGCCACTTCTCCGCCTCTGACGTCCATCTTATCTTTGCCATGAACGAATGCGCTGCCCCATTTCCTCATCGCCGATCACCCTGCCTTTTCGTGAATCTTCTAATCCTCGCTCAATCATTTGCTCAAATGCAAGCTCACGCAATATTTCTTCGTATGATGCATCTTCAGGTTGTTCTTGAATAATTTTTGTCATTACCTCTTTCACAATAGCCATATCGTGCCTCCTTTATGTTTTGTCTATATTTTAGCATAACGACCTAAATTAGCGGGGCGGCTATTCGCCATCCGCTGGGCTTTTTTGTTATGTCAAAATCTTTATGATATGCCGTGCAAGGTTTTCATCTATTTCATTATGCCTTGGGACGGGTTGCTTTTTACCAGTTGCAGGGTTTTTGTATAAATCATGACGGCTTCCATGTCTAACAAAAATACATCCTAAATCAGTCAACCTTTTGATAAGGTCTTTTCTTTTCATACAGCAAGAGAAAGTTCTTTGACTTTATGCTTTTTGGGGACATCCTCCATTGTCATAAGCATGTATGCGTCTTTCATATTTTCCTCAAGTTCTTTCAGCGTCTCACCTTGTGTCATTATTTCAGGATGTTCAAGAAGCTTTCCCACCCAGAACTTTTCACCCTGCCAGTAAATCATTTTTAATTTAGTTTTCATCTTTTCACCTCACTCAGCGGTTTCTTTAAAATTATGATAACACAGATAGTAATGGTTATAGTATATTTTTTAACAGGAAATGGTTATGCCTTTCTTCTCAAAAATCTTCTTCCTGGCAAAAGTGTTTTGCCTGTTACAAAGAGGATAGAGCTTAGTGGTTCTTTTTTAAATATGCCAATATTAAAGACCTGACTCTCATTCTTCTCATTTAAGCTCATCAGGCATTTTAGGTCTGTGGGCTTTATACTCCTCATATGCCTTGTGTCTCATTGTTGGTGCAGCCGTGTCAAATATAACACTTATATAATCAGGATTTTTTTCACGTAGGATTTTAAGGAGCATATTGGTAAAACCATAAATAGCATTTGTAGGAAAGCCTTTTGAATTGGTTAATTCTCTTATTGCATAAAATGCGCGGTAGAAA
>JACQXB010000034.1:2780-28273 GCA_016208965.1 Nitrospirota bacterium | reverse complement strand
TTATGATAAAGTCTATCAGAAATGGTTTGGTCCAAAAGGTAAATTTCCCCTTCCTATAAATGCAAGACCTCGGCTACCAAAGGATACCTTTGGGGATATGCTTTATGTCTGGCCTGATTAAGAAGTAGAGAGTAGAGAGAAATGTCAAAAGTTTTATGAAAAAAGAGATAAAAATAAACCACAGAGGCACAGAGGCACGGAGAATGAAGATAAGAAGATGAGAGGATGAGAAACTGAGAAGATAAGAAAAAATAAAAAACTCAACTTCCCATCTTCTTAACTTCTTAGGTTCTCTTTTCTCTGTGTCTCAATGTTTTATAATTTTCTCTGTGTTCTGTGGTTGAGTTTTGACAATACTCAACCTTAAGTAGAGGTTAAAATTATGACGGAGATGATTAAATTTATAGGTGTTAACAAATGGTTTGATGATGGCATGCATGTGCTTAAGGACATAAGTCTTGGGATTGACGCAGGTGAGGTTGTTGTGATATGTGGTCCCAGTGGCGCAGGTAAAAGCACACTGATAAAGACTATTAATAAACTTGAGCCTATTGATGAAGGTAATATAATCGTTGATGGTTTTTCCCTTCAAGACCATAGGACGAATCTTACCGCATTGCGTGCTGAAGTAGGAATGGTCTTTCAGCAATTTAATCTTTATCCTCACAAGACAGCATTACAGAACATAACGCTTGCCCTTACAAAGGTCAGGAAGTTAAATAAGAAAGAGGCAACAGAGAGGGCAATGGAAATTCTAAAGAAGGTTGGTCTTGCGGATAAATATAATGCATATCCATCTCAACTCTCAGGTGGTGAGCAGCAGCGCGTTGCAATAGCGAGGAGCCTCGCAATGGAGCCGAAGATAATGCTTTTTGACGAGCCTACCTCAGCCCTTGACCCTGAGCTTACAAGTGAGGTGCTTGATGTTATGGTTTCCCTTGCGGAAAGCGGTATGACTATGGTTGTTGTTACCCATGAGGTAGGATTTGCCTGTAATGTTGCTGATAGGGTGGTTTTTATGGATAAGGGTGAAATTGTAGAGATAGGGAAACCGCCGGATATATTTGTGGATCCACAACAGCCGAGAACAAAAGAATTTATAAACAGTATCTTCCATATTCCTTTCAATAATAATCATGGCAGTTGATACAGTACCATAAACTTTCATGCCGACTTGCCCCGCACCATCTGGTGCAGGGGCAAGTCGGTACAAAGGAACATGAAAATGTCATCGTCATTCCCCGATTTAATCGGGGAATCCAGAGAAAAAGAACTGGATTCGGAGCCTGCCCCGTACTTGATACGGGGGTCAAGCCAGAGAATGACATTTAAGAGTTAAAAGTTAGAAAAAAACCATAACTTTTCACTTTTCACTTTCAACTTAATTAATGAAGGCGGGGAGAAAATTTTTAATCTAAGATATGAGTTTGATTGGACTATCCCATTCAGACAACCTTATCTTGAATGGCTTCTCACAGGAGTAAAGTTAACGCTCCTTATAGCAGCTGTCACAACGATAGCCTCTCTATGTCTTGGGACGATTATCGCCGTTTTCAGGGTCTCAAGGTTCAGGTTCTTGAATATACCTGCCAGGGTTTATGTTGAGACAGTTAGAAATATACCTGGTTTATTCTGGCTACTATTTTTTTATTTTGTCTTCCCTGAACTCTTACCCTTTGGCCTTGGCGAAAAACTTCACGGATACCCATATTATTCAGTAATAGCAGGCATTCTCGGTCTTACTGTTGATAATTCTGCTTATGTCTCTGATATTGTTAGGACAGGAATCTTAGCAGTGCCGCGGGGACATATAGAGGCTGCGGTCTCAACAGGTCTTAACAGGTTTCAACAGGTAAGGTTTATAATATTGCCTGAGGCATTCAGGATAGTCCTTCCTCCACTCGGAACCAGGATGATACACAATTTTAAAAACACCTCTCTTTGTATGATTATAACTGCACCTGAGCTTACATGGGCAACACAGCAGGTTGAATCAATCACATTTAGAGGGCTTGAGGTAACCCTTTTGGCAACAGGTTTTTATATATGGTTCTCTCTTATGATGGCAACGTTTATCATTAAACTTGAGGGATATCTAAAAATTGATATCTCCAGTATTAGCAGGATTAAGGATATGAAATGAGTAAGTTACTTGAACAATTTGCCAACTATAAGTTTTATCTTGTAGGTGCTTATCCTGAGGGTCAGATAGGAGGGTTGTGCCTGAATATCATCCTCGCAATACTCAGTATAATCATAGGACTATCTATTGGGATATTCTTTGGTTTGGGGAGGGGAACTCCAAGAAGATATATTAGCTTGCCATGTATAGTTTATATAGACTGTATAAGGTCCACCCCATTGCTACTGATTATCTTCTGGTTTTATTTCTTCCTCCCGGTGTTCGGGGTTAAACTATCGCTCTTCTGGTCAGCAGTGATTCCACTCTCAATCTATGCCTCTGCATATCAGGCAGAGATAATAAGGGCAGGTTTGCTGGCGGTCCCAAAAGGCCAGATGGAGGCTGCACTGTCTACAGGTATGTCTCGGTGGCTAGCACTTAGAAGTGTTATCATGCCCCAGGCATTTAGGATGATGCTGCCCTCATTTGTCAGTTTCTTTAACTCCCAGTTCAAAAACACATCAGTAGTCTTTATTATTGGAATTATTGAACTTATCCAAACAGGTGTAATTATAACTCAGCGCCAGCCCGACAGGATGTTTGCGGCATATATATTCATGGCAATAGGTTTCTGGATAGTATGTTATGCCCTGTCTTATGCTGCACAAAAACTTGAAAAAAGACTTGGCATACTTGATTATGAGTCATATAAACCCGAGATTTGCAGGGAAGACCTGGTGTTACTGCCACTGCCAAAGGCTATCAAGCGGCTGATGATAACGAATAAATAATCCATAGTGAATTAGGAGGGAGGGCACAGTATAGTAGATGATTGTATTGGACAACAGTGATGAGCTATGAAAAAACGATACGGGATGTTAATCAATCTCAACAAGTGTATCGGCTGTTATGCCTGTCAGGTAACATGCAAGGCTGAATATAATATTCCCTTTGGAAGCTTCAGGTGCAGGGTTCACTCCCATAAATCAGGCAGTTATCCTGATATAAAGAAATTCTTTCTGCCGCGTCTTTGTAATCATTGTGAGAATCCACCATGTATTGAAACGTGCTCAGAGAATGCATTATTAAAAAATACTGACGGCATAGTAGAAATAGTGGAGAGTAACTGTACAGGCTGCGGACAATGCGTGGAGGCATGTCCTTATGATGCAATTTATATAAATCATCATACAGGTAAGATTGATAAATGCAATTTCTGTTATCAGAGGGTACTGAGTGGGCTTTTGCCTGTATGTGTACAGAGCTGCATGGGAAAGGCAATTATTTTTGGTGATATAAACGACAAAAAAAATGAGATATATAATGTCATAAAAAAAAGCAAGCTCAAGGTGTTAAACCCGGAATTCAGTACAAATCCGTCTGTCCTCTATATATTCAATGGTAATATTCAGGATACACCTCTTAAAGAGTATCAACTTGCAGAGAGAAGACCTTCTCATAAATCATCAAAAACAAGCAAACAACTAACATCATCTCCTCAAAAATTAATTTATACATCAGATGTCATGTGTCCCTCTGAATGTGGTATAGCTGTTCTGGTTGAAAATGGTATCGCAAAAAAAATATATGGAAACTCCAATTCACTTATAAATAACGGGGCACTCTGTGCAAAAGGCGCATCAGGACTTCAGCTCACCTATTCACCACACAGGCTCAAAACTCCCCTTATGAGAATAGGACAAAGGGGAGAAGACAGGTGGAAGGAAACAACATGGGATGAGGCATGTAATTATATTGCCAAAAAACTAATTAAGATTAAAAATGAGTTCGGTCCTGAATCGGTATTTTTGGATACAGGAGATGTTACAGATAGAGAAGCGTATTACAGGTTATTCCATGCATTTGGCAGCCCGCATACATATAATCATGGAAGCATCTGTGACCCTAACCGTAAATGGGGGCAGAAAATCATGTTCGGTGATGAAAGACCACTGCCTGATGTCCAGAGACCTGTCTTAATTAGAGATGAAGCAAGAAAACTATATCTTAAGAAAACTCATGACACTAAGCTCATCTTAAATATCGGTGGTAATCCATTTGTGGCAACAAGATTTAACTATATGTCTTATGGTATCCCTTCAGCAAGAGAGGAAAATAAATGTATATTCATCGTAGTTGACCCCGCATACACAAACTCTGCTGCTTTAGCTGACATCTGGCTTCCAATAAGACCAGGGACAGATGCGCATCTGCTCGCAGGAATGCTCTGCTACATCATTAAGAATGACTCTCCTCTAAACCCATACATAAACCATGATTTTATAGCTAAATATACAGTTGGATGGAAAGAGTTTATGGAAACCTTTCTCTCATATGCAGGGAAAACTGATTCAGCAAATGGCATGAATTATTTCTCATTGGAATGGGCTGAAGAAAAAACCGGTATCTCAAAAGAAAATATAGAGAAGGTATCCCATCTGTTTGGAGCAACAAAGCCAGCAGCAATTGAGATTGGAATGCATGGAGTAGCACATCACACAAATGGCGATGTGGCATCAATAATAATGATGGCTCTGTGTTTAATAACAGGCAACATTGATAATCCCGGAGGCTTGGTATTTATTGATTCACAAAAAGCAAAAAAAGGGCTCAGGACATCAGGTAGTGAATTTCTTGAAAAGCTTGTAAATAGAAATACAAATGGCAACGATGTATCAGGCAAACTCTCTGAGCTTCATAAAGATTTCTATGGAGATTACCCCGCTGCATGGAAGGGGGTATTCTCTGATATACCAAAAAGAATAAGAGAAGGAATAACACTAAAACATGGTTCATTTAAGGGCTATCATTATCCTGTCAAAGCACTAATAGTAAGGGCAGGGAATCCTGTTATTACAGGGGGCAATACATCTGACTGGATAGATGCGTTAACCGCAAAGGATGAAAATGAAGAAAATCCCCCCTCCCCCCCCTTTGCTAAAGGGGGGCTGGGGGGATTTTCTAATTACAAATTAGATTTGTTTGTCTTCATAGACACTCACATATCCGTGACAGGAAAATACGCTGACATTGTTCTTCCTGAGGCAGGTTTTCTTGAGAGGATGGGGCTTAGCGATGTATATACAATGAGCCCTGAGGTTGCGATAAGGGATAAGGTCATAAAGCCTTTGTATGAATCAAAGACAGATTTTGAAATAATGTGTGCATTAGCTGAGGCGCTTGTTAAAAATGGAGACCCTGATATAAAGGCAGAAGATTTTCATGAAAGATACAGGGATGAAGAGGATTTCATAAACGAGATATTAAGCGATGCACCAGGGTTTTATAATATTGGTGAGCCCCTATCCTATCCTGAGCTGCCCGAAGGGGCTTTAATACTCGGCACGCCCGATAACCCTACTGCCGTATGGGGTAAAAAGATAATAAAGAAAGGTGAGCCGCTGACAGTGGAATGGTTAAGAAGAAATAACGGTGTTGCTGTCTGGCCTGCGAGTTATTGCAGATACAAAAAAAGCGATGGGACGCCATCAGAAATTTATCCAAAAACCAAAACCAAAAAATTTGAATTCAGTTTTAGTTATCTTGAAGACATCAATAAAAAATTCGGCACAGATTATCCTACGACCTTTTATTGGTCAGAGCCGAAGTGGAATCCGAAAAATCATTTGTATAAAGATATTGTTAAAGAATACCCTTTCCAGTTGATAAGTGGAAGGGCTCATCATTCCATGACAATGACACAGGGATGTCCTTATCTGAGCGAGACAGAAACAGAGTGTATGAAACCGCTAAATAACGAGTTCGGTTACACCATGCCAAAACTAAATGGTATGCCAAATAATTACAGCCTTCCTGAAAATAAAGAGATTGTTTTTAAAGCCAATAGCCTCTCAATTCCTGTATTTGCAATTAATATTGCAGATGGAGAGCGGCTTGGGATAAAAACAGGAGATATCGTAACACTGGAAAATCCATTAAAACACAAGCTAAGAGGAAAGGTGTTTCTTACAGAAGAGATAATGCCCGGGGTGATAAAAACTACATTTGGTCCAGGCGGACAGAGTGCCTCTGGTCTTGGCTTCTTGAATAACATCTCTGAATATACCCCAAATATCAATAACCTTTTTGATCCAGACAATCTCTCGCCATTCAGCGGAATGCCGGGCTTCGGGGATATCATGGTGAGGGTGATTAAAGTCAATAAATGGAGCACTTAGGAAAAGTGCTACCATAAATAATCTTCTCAAGTGAGTGTATCTACATCTAATCTTGATTGTGTTTTAAATGATGCAACCCGATGGATAGGATTTTCAACCCCTCATTAACGCCATTTATTAACAAAAGATTTACCTTTAAAACCAACTTTCAAATATGCTAATTATATATATTAGGTAAAGAAAGTCTTTAATGTTCGAATCACTGCTTATATATAATACCTATAGTTGACATATATGTCAACTATAGGTATTATATATCATAGGAGATTGAAAGATGACTAAATATACTACTATGCAATATGTTGAGTTGTTTCACCTGCTCTTCTTTGACCAGTTGGGGCAAAAACTGGACAAGAGATTCTATGCCCTGAAAGGAGGCTGCAACCTCCGCTTTTATCTGAAAAGTATTCGCTATTCTGAGGATTTGGATATAGATATCCAGATTTTCCCAAAAGATAAACTTCGGGACATGGTGTCGGGTATTCTAAAATCAAAACCCTTTACACAAATCCTTCAGGTTTACGGTCTCATGATTGGTCGTTGGTCTGAACCAAAGCAAACCGAGACCACCCAACGTTGGAAGGTGGGACTATCCATCTCCGAATCCGACATATTACTCCCCACAAAAATAGAGTTTTCAAGGAGAGGGATGAAGGGAAACACTGTATTTGAGGCCATAGATCCGGAACTGGTGAGGAACTACCATCTTTCTCCTATTATGGCAAATCACTATGACAGCCACAGCACTTATGAGCAGAAAGTGGAAGCCCTCATAACCAGAAGTACTCCACAGGCAAGAGACATTTTTGACCTCAATTTATTGCTGAATACAAATGTGGACAGAAACATATCAAGCGGCAAACTGAGAAACCGAATCCACGAGGCTAAATCAAATGTCATGTCAGTTACCTTTGAAATATTCAAAAGTCAGGTTCTGTCCTATCTTCATCCGGATTACCAGAAACAGTATGATTCAGCATCTGTCTGGGATAATATAGTACTGAAGGTGATGGAAGCCCTTAACGGGGAAACATTATGAAACTCACCGATGTACATGCACGTCTGAAAAAATTAGGAGTCCCTGTTTTCCGGACTGCCGATGTGATGGCGTACTTAAACATAAAGAAAGACCATGCAAGCAGGTTACTTGCTCGTCTAAAAGATTCCGGTCATATAGTCCGCCTTAAGCAAGGATTGTGGGTATTCCCGGAAAGATTAGACCCGTTGGTATTGCCTGAATATCTCACTGCTCCTTTCCCAAGTTATATATCCATGCAAAGTGCGATTTACTACCACGGCATGATTTCTCAAATCCCAGCAATTACATACTCCGTTTCTCTGGCAAGAACACGCATCTTCAAAACACCGATGGGGACATTCTCAATACATCACATTTCCCCATCGTTTTTCTTTGGCTATGAACCAGTCGGCAAGTCTGGAATTAAAATGGCAATACCGGAAAAGGCGCTTCTCGATTTTCTCTATATGAGCCCTGCAAAGTCAAAATTGTTTCGTTCTCTACCTGAACTGGAACTTCCACGAAAATTCAACGGCAGACGTATGCGTCAAATGATTAAGCGAATCAGTTCTGCTGGACGCCGGACATTACTGGAGAAACGGCTTCAGGAACTCACAAAAGTCAAAAAGTCATGATGGAGAATTGTCAAGTTAAAAAAGGTTTACGATTGTGATTCATGGGAGCCGAGATATCATTCGCCATCTCGAACATGGAGACTGGGACGTCACTTAGCCTTTCCTGTGATATATACCTCTTTCGTTGTAGAGCAAACGTGTTTGAATAATACCTGTTTTGAATAATACCTTGTAAAACTGAAATTTTTATTATATTATTTCTGCAATATGCTTTCTAAAATCCTCAGTGCAGCACTTATCGGAATTGATGCTCATGTGGTTGAGGTTGAAGTTGACATTACATCAAGGGGGCTGCCACATTTCTCTACTGTCGGACTTCCTGATACAGCAGTTAAAGAGAGTAAAGACAGGGTAAGGGCAGCGCTTAAAAATACCGGTTTTAACTTCCCGTTAAAACAAATAACAGTAAACCTTGCACCTGCTGATATAAAAAAAGAGGGCTCTGCATTTGACCTTCCCATTGCCATTGGCATAACAGTTGCAGAAGGCGTCATTGAACCAATCGCCGTTCATGGGTTTATGCTATCAGGAGAACTCTCATTAGACGGAAGGATAAAACCCGTAAAGGGTGCCCTGTCAATGGCTATCAGGGCAAGGGAAAGTAATCTCAAGGGATTAATTTTGCCTCAGGAAAATGTTAAAGAAGCTGCTGTTGTAAAGGGCATTAATGTATATGGTTTTGAGAGCCTCCCTCAAATTATAGAATTTTTTAGAGGCACCAATAATATACAGCCAATAGAGGTAAATATAGAGTCTGCCATGGAAGAGAATTCTATTTATCAGGATGACTTCTCTGATGTCAAGGGGCAGGAACATGTAAAACGCTCCCTTGAGGTAGCAGCAGCAGGTGGGCACAATGTTCTGATGATTGGGCCGCCTGGTTCAGGCAAGACAATGCTTGCCCGAAGGATACCGACAATACTGCCTGACATGACATTTGAGGAGGCATTACAAACAACAAGGATTCACAGCGTAATGGGATTATTAAAATCCAATCAGTCACTTCTTGCAACAAGGCCTTTCCGCGCCCCTCACCATACATTGTCAGATGTGGCAATGGTTGGCGGTGGGCAGATTCCAAAACCAGGAGAGGTAAGTCTTTCTCATAATGGTGTATTATTTTTGGATGAGCTTCCGGAGTTTAAAAGAAATGTGCTTGAGGTTTTAAGGCAGCCAATAGAAGACGGCTCTGTAACAATATCAAGAGCAATAAGCTCTATCACCTACCCTGCATCAATAATGCTTGTATGCGCCATGAACCCCTGTTTCTGCGGCTACATCGGGGATGTCCGACACCAATGTACCTGCAGCCCTGCACAAATCCACCGTTACAGAAGAAAAGTATCCGGCCCTCTGCTTGATCGTATAGATATTCATGTAGAGGTCCCTGCAGTTCCTTATAAAGAACTATCAAAAGACCTCAGCGGAGAAACCTCCAAAAATATAAAACAGAGGGTTCAGAGTGCAAAAAAAATTCAGGTTGAGAGGTTTAAAAAAGAAGGTATTTACTCAAATGCAAAAATGCGCTCAAAGCACATTAAAAAATACTGCTCACTTAAACCAGCCTCTCAGAACATCCTTGAGGCAGCAATGCACAAACTTGGTCTCTCAGCAAGGGCATATACAAGGATACTTAAAGTCTCTCGCACAATTGCCGACTTAGAAGGTTCTGAGGAAATTCACCCACATCATATCTCAGAGGCAATTCAGTACAGGACTCTGGATAGGGGGATGTTTTAAAATGCTTTTTAAAACAACGACTCTTTAGCTACTTTTCAGTGATGCAGTTCTTGTTTGTTCTAAATTTCTCAGTTCTGCCTTCTTAACCTTTCCTGTAGCGGTTTTCGGAAGTTCTTCAACTATTATTATCCTCCTTGGCATCTTGAATTGCGCTACCCTTCCTTTTAGATACTCTCTTATTTCTTTTTCGTCTATCTCAATGCCTTCTTTCTTCTTCAGGAAAAGAACAGGTGTTTCAGAACCCCTACCATCAGGGATACCAACCATTGCACATTCCTCAACTGCCTCAAGCCTTGCTATAACATCCTCAACCTCTCGTGGGTAGATATTCATTCCATCAACTATTATAAGGTCTTTTTTCCTGTCAACTATATATATATATCCGTCCTCGTCTATCCTTGCCATGTCTCCGGTGTAAAGCCAGCCATTCTTCAATGCCTCCTCTGTCTCTTTTCTCCTGTTAAAATAACCTTTCATAATATTTGGACCTTTTACTATAAGCTCACCTACCTCTCCTCTGCCAAGAAGTCTGTTATCTTCTCCAACAACAGATACTTCAATACCAGGAAGTGGAAGCCCTACAGAGCCGGGTTTCCTTACACCATCAAGTGGATTCACAGAGACAACAGGAGATGCCTCTGTAAGCCCATAACCTTCAAGTAGCGGCACTCCAAAACGGCTTTCAAAGGCACGGAGTGTGTCTTCCGGAAGTGGTGCTGCACCAGATACGCACATCCTTACCTTTGATAGAAGCTTAAACACATACCTTAAGAATACTGGCATTTTCTTTCTTGCAAGTATGTTATAAACCGTAGGAACAGCTACAAATAAGGTTATCCTGTCCCTAAAGATACTATTTATAATTTTTGAAAACGGTTTAACAGAAGCTAATAACACTATGCTTGCCCCCATATACACAGAGACAATAACACACACAGTAAAGCTAAATGAATGAAACAGCGGAAGGAATAACAATACCCTGTCTTTACTTGATAAATGCATAAACTTTACACATGCCTCTGCATTTGATATGAGGTTTCTATGTGTAAGCATTGCGCCCTTAGGGAAACCTGTTGTCCCTGAGGTATATAGAAACACCGCTAATTCATCCGCATCTTCCTCAAATCCCCCCATCCCCCCTTTATCAAAGGGGGGTGAGGGGGGATTTGAGGATAAAGCGTGTAGGTTTGAAACTTTTGGTATCTCATTAAATCTCAGGGGCTTAATATCTGGGATGTCTTTTTTGACTGCTTCTATATGCAGAAGGAATTTATCGTCATATATCAGAATCTTACACTCACAGTCTTTTAATATAAAAGATATTTCTTGCGCTGTGAGGAATATGTTTATTGGAACTGCTATTCCGCCTGCCCTAAGAATAGCAAAATAAGAGATTATATATTCAGGGCAGTTCTCCATAAGAATAGCTGCCCTATCCTTAATATTCAATCCCGAATTCTTTAGCCCACCTGCTGCAAGTGTAGTAATCTCATCTATCTCCGAGTATGTAAATCTCCTCTTTCCAAACTTTATGCATGTACCTTGAGGAGTTTCTTTTGCCCTCTCTGATAGTAGTCTGCTAAGGGTCATATTTTCAATATCTCACCTGACTAAACCCTAATGACTAAATTATAGCATAAAGGGGACAGGTGCAGGATTCTTAGGATATTGTGCCCTAAGCTTCAATCAGCGCCTGCAATAAATCTTCTTTTCCTGTTATCACTATTTAATCCTCTTTTCAACTACATCCCAGTCAATATTTTTAAAAAATGCCTCTATATAATCCGCTCTCTTAAGCCCATAATCAATCATAAAAGCATGCTCAAATACATCCATTATCAAGAGAGGGTTACATCCTGCAGGGTGTGATACATCATGCTCATTTATCCAGAAGTTTATAAGTCTTCCGTTTAGCGCATCCTGATAGAGTACAACCCAACCAATTCCTCGCATTGTCCCTGTTGCCTTAAAATCCTTCTCCCATGCCTCATAACTGCCAAAGCCTTCTGCTATCTTTCTTGTAAGTCTGCCGTCCTTATTAATGCCACCTTTACCTCCGAGGTTTTCAAAATAATACTCATGAAGCCTCATACCATTAAATTCCCAGCCCAGTCTCCTCTTGAGTTCAGCAAATTCAGACGTAGCAGTTTTTCCATCTTTCAACATCTGCTCAAGTGTATCAAGCACTTTATTCGTATTTGTCACATACCCCTGATAAAGGGTAAAGTGATTTTTTAGCAGGGTTTCGCTGAAACCATCCATCACGATAAGTTTTGAATAATCTTTTACAGTGTAAGCCATTGTCTTAACCTCCTTATCCTTGTTAAGAATACCTCTAATCAATATTTTTCAAATCTTACAAATTCCTCAAATGCCCTTCTAAATGCACGAGGAAGAAGGGTTGTCCCTGACCTGAGATAGCCTACTGCTATGAGCATTAGGGATTATCTTGTCAGCAGGAATCTCTTTTTCTGTCTCAAAGAAATTGATTGAACGTCTCTCTTTTATTGCCTGAATTACATCCATTGCGCCTCCTAATCTATTTATTAATTTGTTTACAAAATAGCACTCGCATCTTTTTTAAAGAATGCAAAAAACTACATCTTCAATCCCTTCTTCTACATACCAAATTATCCTTTCATTAATTGTTAATATCAAAACTCTATTTTATCAATCAAACTTACCATATCAATAACAGGAATTTCTGGCGCGCTTTCTCCAAGTAATGCCCTTGTAAGAGGTTGAGAAGCGCTTCGGTATTTAAGAGCTACCTCAATATTAAGAGGAGAGATTGCATCAGAGGGTATATTAAAGGCATATCTTTCAATCACATATCCTTTCGGCGGGATTCTGTGGTCATATAGTATTCTATCTGCTAATGCAACATTTATTACAGGCTCTCCTTTTTCATTGCCAAGTTGTGTGTAATATAAAACAGCATCTTTATCAATTTCGCCATTTTTATCAAGGCTACCAGACTTTAAAATTATTTTCCCCCTCGCATCGGTTATTTTCACATCAAGCCACATCTGCCTTACCATTGTGAGTCCTGTTGGAAGATAATGACCTGCACCCGAGTTTATAACCTTTACATTAATATAGGAAAGTTCGTTTCTCCTATAGGAACCGCCTTTTATAAGCTCTAAATCTGCAGCATTCTTAAGACGTTCTACTGCCATATGTGCATTTGTATCACTTCCGAGAAGCTTTGTTATTACAGCATTTGCACCGACAAAATAGTGGGTCCAGATATGTTTTCTGTCGGGTCCCTGCTCACATGCCTTCCCGGAATTGTCAGGTCTCTCGGTCTTTCCTGTTGAGGGGATTCCGGGTCTTTGTCTCATGTGGCAGTCCTGGCAGTTGACTGTTGTTTCAGGATTTCCTGTATTGTACGGGCTGTTTTTCCATTCATCATAGGTCAGCTCAATCGGCATTTTATTTGCTACATGAGAGACATTATGACAGAGTCCACAGAATTCGGACTTTGTATGCAACTCTGAGTATTTTGAAGGATGGAAATCTGAGGTTGAATCTTTAAAAGGACCTAACATGGTTGATGGGTCATCAATTCCACCCCCTGGCTCCACTTCATATCCTGCATCTCCGATATGTTTTACCTCACTTATATTATGGCACCAGTTACAGAAAATTCCCTGAGCAGGAAGTTTCGCAAGTTTGTCATAATCATCCTTAGGCGAGGTTATTGAATGAGAGCGAAAACCCAGTGGTGTATGGCATTTTACACATGCCTTCATCTCAAGGATTTGTTCACTTGTGGTAGCCTCTTTGAAAAATAACTTTGTTGCTGCCCGCCAGAGCGGATCAATAAAAGCCTTACTGTGCATAGAGCCGCTCCACTGCTTATATATCTCAGAGTGACATTCACCGCATTTAGAGGGTTCTATAAACTGATTAACTTTTACCTTTTTGAAATTAAATATTTCATGTCGTTCAATTTTGCTAATTTCCTCACTTTCCTTATCAACCTCTTTTTCTATTTTCTCTACTTTTATTACCTCATACCTTCCAGCCAGATATTCTGCTATTGTCTCTGCCTCATTATCTGCAATAAATCCCTCAGAGCGTCTTGCCATCCTCTTTGTTGTTCTTTTCCATTCTTCCAAGTCTTTCACAGCACTTAATGAACGTTCAAGGGAATGACATGCATTGCACTTTCTTTCAAACAATCTTTCACCATCCCGCACTGAAGCAGAAGCAAACGATGCAGCAAAAACTATTGTTAAAATAAATATGATATTTCTCATAATGAACCTCCACATAGTATAAAATTCATATCCAAGTTTTTCTGTCTGAATAGCCTACCCAGTAGCCTCTCTTATAGAAAACCTTTCCATGTTCTCCTCCTATTTAAAGTAAAGCATATCATAATTCTTCTTTATTTATAGATAGTTTTATTACCATTCTATCAAGATAAAAGCTTTGATGCAACCGCATAATATCCCCTCTCTTAACAAAACTTAGTCAACACAAAACTTTCTTTCTATATGAGGAATTCTACATCTACATCTCAGGAGAGATTTCTCTTTAAAAGACTGCTTGTTACCATATCTGCTCTTATGCCATATTATATCATGAAGATAGTTTTCCATCTTAAAATCTATGGGGGGTGATTCTATGAATAATATGAAAGGGTTTATTAATATTACTGCTAATACTGCTATTGAGCAGGCGCAAAATAATGGATGTGACTCTGCTGAAGTTTTTATAAAAACAGGCAAAAGCCTTTCTGTAGAGGTAAAAGATGGAAAGGTAGAGGCACTGGAGGCAGCTAACGATATTGGTATAGCTGTAAGGGTTATAAAAGACAGAAGGCAGGGTTTTTCTTTTACAACAAAACCTGAGGAGATTAAACAGACTGTTGAAAAGGCTGTTGAGTCAGCTAAATGGACAGGGCATGATGAATACAATGGCATCCCTCAAAAAAGTGTCAGTGAACAGTGTGCAGTGTCAGTATTAGATAAAGAGATTGAAAATATCAGAGAAGATGAAGCAATAAAAAAAGCCCTTCTGCTTGAAAAAGGCGCCATTGAATTTGACAGCAGGATAAAAAAGATAAGAAAGGCAGTAGCAATTTTTTCAACGGCTGATACCACTATACTTAATTCAAAAGGGATAAATATTTCATACAAAAGCAGTTCGGTTACAGCACATGTAGGAGCCTTAGCCAGCGATGGCAATGATAATCAGATGGGATGGGACCTTGGCGGAAGCAGGAAGCTAAGTGATATAGATTTTAACGCAATCGGCGTGAATGCAGGAAGACGTGCAGTTGAACTCTTAGGTGCTAAAAAAATCTCTCCTGTAAAAATATCAATTGTGCTTGACCAATATACTGCCTGTAATTTTTTAGGCATCTTGAGTGCATCATTATCTGCTGAGGCTGTGCAGAAAAAAAGGTCATTATTAGCAGGGAAAATCGGCAAGAGCATAATAAGCCCTCTAATTAATGTGATAGATGACGGTATTATGCCATGGGGAGTCGGCACCAGACCTGTTGACGACGAGGGTGTTCCAACTTCAAAAAAATCCCTTATATCAAAAGGCACGCTTGCAGGTTTTATCTATAATACTTACAGCGCGAGAAGAGACGGAGTTGTATCTACAGGGAATGCAATGAGAGAAAGCTTTAAGAGTCTTCCGGGAATAGATATAACGAATTTTTATATAGAACCTAATCCCCCCACCTCACTTGTCATTGCGAGGGACGAAGTCCCGAAGCAATCCCATTCGTTTGGAGCAGTCCCAGAGGACGAGATTGCTTCACCTTCGGTTCGCAATGACAGATTAGTAAAATCAGTATCTAAGGGCATAATAGTGATTGATGTGATGGGTGTGCATACAGCTAATCCAATATCAGGGGACTTTTCAATAGGCATATCCGGGCTATGGATTGAGAGTGGAAAGGCAGTGTATCCAGTTAAAGAGGCTATCATATCAGGCAATATACTTGATCTGTTTAAAAAGGTTGAGGCTGTTGGAGATGACCTCAGATTTTATGGCAACATCGGCTCGCCAAGCCTCTTGATAGGCAAAATGGATGTTAGTGCGTGAATAACTATGATGCGTAAACCGTAACGCGTGATGAGTAATATAAATTATTGTTTTTAAGTCATCACGCATAACGCATTACGAATTACGGTTTCTTGGAATTATTGAAGATAGAGTTTTTTATGCTGTTTGCTCCGTCTTTAAACCTCTTATAAAGTCTTCGTGCCCAGACAAACTCTGTTCCAAGAATTGCCAATGCAATCGGGATTACCACTATTGCAGGTCCAGGCAATACAGTCATTGCTATCCCTATAAGTAGTATCGTAAATCCTATGACAATTTTTATAAGTCGTTTTGCTTGTTGGAGTGTTGTGATTATGTGGCTTTTCATTATTTAATTATCCGAAGATGTATATTTCTATATTTATAAAATCTCCCCTCACCCCTCTTTGTCAAAGAGGGGCAATACACACCCCAACCCCTCTTAATAGAGGGGAGTTCTAATATTTCCCTCTCAAAATTTCCCCTCTAAAAAGAGGGGATTAAGGGGTGTGTATTTTCATGTTTCTAACTTCTACTCCACTTCTTTTTTAAGCTTTTTCATAAACGGCTCTATTAAGTCAATAGGCACAGGGAATATAATTGTTGAGTTCTTCTCTGTTGCTATTTCAGCAAGAGTGCCAAGAAATCTCAACTGCATTGCCATCGGCTGAGTTGCAATAATTGCTGCTGCCTCTGTGAGTTTTTGTGATGCCTGAAATTCTCCTTCTGCATGAATTATCTTTGCCCTTCTTTCTCTTTCTGCCTCTGCCTGCTTAGCAATCGCCCTCTGCATCTCTATCGGCAGGTCAACATTCTTTACCTCAACAGTTACAACCTTAATGCCCCACGGCTCAGTCTGCTGGTCAATGACCTTCTGAAGTTCAGCGTTTATATCCTCTCTTTTTGCTAACAGGTCATCAAGCTGACTTTGCCCGAGAATGCTTCTTAAGGTTGTCTGTGATATCTGAGAGGTGGCATAGTAGAAATCCTCAACAGCGGTTATGGCTTTTACAGCGTCAATAACCCGAAAATATACAACTGCATTAACTTTTACCGAGATATTGTCCCTCGTAATTATATCCTGCGCCGGCACATCAAATGTTATGGTACGGAGGCTTACCTTCACAAGCTTG
Organism: Nitrospirota bacterium; assembly: GCA_016208965.1. Taxonomy (GTDB): domain Bacteria; phylum Nitrospirota; class Thermodesulfovibrionia; order UBA6902; family DSMQ01; genus JACQXB01. Next base: position 11,396 of record JACQXB010000034.1, on the reverse strand, counting down.
TCAATAATAGGCCAGATTATTACAAGCCCGGGTCCTTTGACAGGGATTATCCTGCCAAGCCTGAACACCACACCTCTTTCATACTCCTTAAGAATCTTAATAGCAGCCGACAGAAAATAAACTACTGCTACTATCAATAAAATAAACCATGTAAATGTTGCTGGAATCATTTTGCTACCTCCTTCTTTTTAACTTTTAGTTTTAACCCATCAATACTTTCAATAACTACTTTTTCTCCTGCCTTAATTGGTTCATCGCTTGAAACGCTCCATATCTCGCCATGAACAAAAACCATACCATCATAATATACATCTGTCTTTGCAACTCCTTCCATGCCTTTAAGCTCTTCAACCCCTGTTACAGGCTTTCTCCTGTACGCCTTTATTGCCAGACCAACAGTGAGCGTGAAGAATAATGCGGTTATCAATACAGCAGGAATTACTACTGCCATTGACAGCTTGAAAAACGGAAGCGGGGAGTCAAAGAGCATGATAGAGCCTATTAACATTGATACTATGCCGCCTATTGTAAGCGCTCCATAGGATGTAATCTTTACCTCAAGTATAAAAAGTATTATTGCAAGAAGTATAAGTAAAAGCCCTGCATAATTTACAGGAAGGACTTGAAATGAATAGAATGCAAGTATAAGAAACAGCGCGCCTGCGACTCCGGGGAAGATAGCCCCCGGGTTTGTTAACTCAAAGAATATGCCGTAGAACCCTAACATCATAAGGATATAGGCTATATTAGGGTCGCTAATGACCTTCAGTATCCTGTGTCTTAGTCCCATCTCCCCTATACTTACCTTCACGCCTTCTGTCTTAATCTTTTGCCTCCCTATGACAGTCTCTACTTCACGACCATGGATGGACTTAAGGAGAGAATCCAGTGAGGGAGATATAAGGTCTATAACCTTAAGCTTAAATGCCTCGCCTTCTGTTATTGATACGCTTTTTCTTACAGCACCTTCTGCCCATTTGGTATTCCTGCCTCTTTTTTCAGCAATGGATTTTATATAAGCAGCAGCATCGTTTTCCGCCTTCTCAAGCATGGTCTTGTCCATTTTCCCACCTAAGCCTACTGGATGTGCAGCCCCTATGTTTGTGCCCGGCGCCATTGCAGCGATATGCGCAGAAAGTGTAATAAACACACCAGCAGATGCAGCCCTTGCACCGCCTGGTGATACATATACTACAATGGGAATCTCACTGCCTATTATCTTCTTTACAATCTCCCTCATTGATGTATCAAGTCCACCGGGTGTGTCAAGTTCAATCACAAGGGCATTTGCCTTTTCCTTTACCGCTTTATCAAGGCTTTTAGATATAAACTCAGCCATGACAGGATTTACCACTCCAGTTACTTTAATAACTATTATGTCTGCATACGAAGGTGCTGAAAAGATAAGAATCATAAAGAGGGGAAAGAAAATAAGAAAGCCTTTGTTTTTCATTTGGGAAATTATATCTTTATACTATAAACAGTGTCAAGCTAATAACATTTATGGTATTATTTATCTAGCACCTTCCTAAAGGTGCTTGGATTTATTATGCTTAAGGTAAATGAGATATTCAAAAGCATCCAGGGAGAGTCATCATATGCAGGAATGCCATGCACTTTCATAAGGCTTGCGGGATGTAATCTGAGATGTACATACTGTGATACCAATTATGCCTATTATCACGGAAGAGAACTTTCAGATGAAGATATAATCGCAAAGGTTGAAGAATATGGGGCAAGGTATGTTGAATTTACAGGCGGAGAGCCTTTGCTTCAGGAAGAGACTCCTCCGCTAATCAAGACCCTTCTTGATAAAGACTACAATGTCCTCATTGAGACAAATGGCTCTATCTGCGTGGGATGTCTTGACAAAAGAATAACCATCATAATGGATATAAAGACCCCCAAAAGTGGAATGAGTGAAAGGATGAATTTTCAAAATATAGATTTTTTGAAAAACACTGATGAGATAAAGTTTGTTCTTATGGATGAGTCAGACTATGTTTGGGCAAAGGATGTCATTAAGAAACATAATTTAACTGATAAATTCAATAATATACTCATGTCCCCTGCTTACGGCAGTCTTAAGCCCAAAGATCTCGCCACATGGATATTAAGAGACAACCTGCCTATAAGACTCCAACTGCAGATTCACAAATACATATGGTCCCAGCAGGAAGATGAAGGGATATAAAAAATCATGATGCGTGATACAGGATACAGGATACAGGATACAGGATACAGGATGATACCGAAGACGTATGAAGGAGTTTAAAGAAGAGGTAGAATACCTCAAAGAAAAAGGACTTCTTAGAAAACTTGTTTTCCTTGAATCGTCTGTAGGTTCAAAAATCTCAATAGACAGACAACACTATGTAAATTTTGCTTCAAACGATTATCTTGGACTATCAAGACATCCAGAAATTATAAGAGCTGTCGTGTCAGCTTTAAAGAAATATGGCTTTGGCTCGGGGGCGTCAAGACTTTTAAGCGGCTCTTTTATATCACATAAAAAACTTGAAGAACGGATAGCGTCTTTTAAAAATACTGAATCCTCTCTTGTTTTTAATACCGGATATGCCGCAAATACAGGGATTATACCAGCCATAGCAGGGGCAGAGTGGTCAATATTTAGTGATGAACTTAATCATGCAAGTATCATAGATGGCATAAGACTTTCAAAGGCAACCATAAAAATCTTTAGACACAGGGACATGAATCATTTGGAGGGGCTTTTAAAAAAGTCATCAAAGAAAAAACTCATAGTTACAGATGCGGTATTCAGCATGGACGGAGATATTGCACCATTAAAGGATATAGTCTTTCTATCTAAGAAATATAATGCAATACTTATGATTGATGACGCACATGGGACAGGAGTGCTTGGTAAAACAGGATGTGGTGCGCTTGAACACTTTGGCATCAAGGGCGATAATATTATACAGATGGGAACACTGAGTAAGGCTCTTGGCTGTTTTGGGGCATTTGCAGCAGGTTCAAGGGACTTAATGGATTTTCTGCTCAACAGGGCGAGGAGTTTTATTTATTCAACATCGCTTCCACCAGCAGTAGCAGAAGCAGGAACAAAGGCAGTAGATATAGTTGAGCGTAAATCGCATAATTTAAGAAAAAAACTATGGAATAACAGACAAAGGCTTTACAATGGTCTTGTGGATTTAGGATATAATACGTTTGGCTCAGGGACACCAATAATACCAATCTTAACAGGAGATGTTAAAGGCACATTAAAACTCAGTGCGTATCTTTATAAAAACAAAATATTTGCGCCTGCAATAAGACCGCCTACAGTGCCGGAAGGGAAATGCAGGATAAGGTTTTCAGTCGCTGCGATGCATACTAAGGATGATATAGACAGGGTTTTGGAAGTGTTAACCCAAAAGATGCAATTACACTTTTAAGCATCTATACCCAGCGACATAAGTCATAACCAGTTTGTCATTGTCCGGCTTGACCGGACAATCCAGTATTTTATAGATTCCCCGATCAAGTCGGGGAATGACGTTGTTGTTGATTTATGACGCTCAGTATAACATGTAGGAGATTAATGCCGATAGTAAGCTTATTTGCTCTATCGCTATTTTTGAAATCATGGTCTGTCTAATTACCGGTTCTTCAAGGGGCTTTGGAAGGGCGATTGCCCTTGAGTTTGGTAAAAATGGGCATCAGGTAATTATCCACTGCAAAGACAGGAGTAGAGATGCTCAGGAAGTTGCCTCTCAAATAAAAGAGTCAATTGTACTTAAGGCAGATGTAAGAGATTTTAATGAAGTAAAAAGCATTGTTGATGAGGCTATTAAAAAATATGGCAGGATTGATGTCCTGATAAATAATGCCGGGATTACAAAAGAGGCTTTGCTTCTTAGGACAGCAGAGAAAGACTTTGATGATATAATTGCTACAAACCTTAAGGGTCCATTTAATTTCATCCGTGCGGTAGCGCTTTATATGGTTAAGCAAAAGGAGGGTCACATCATAAATATATCCTCAATTGCAGGCATCAGAGGAAAACAAGGACTTTCAGCATATTCTGCGTCAAAGGCAGGGCTTATCGGGCTGACACTTACTACAGCTAAGGAATTAGGCAGATTCAATATAATGGTAAATGCAGTCCTTCCCGGGCATATGCTTACGGATATGGGTGACAGCTCAAGTGATAAGGCAAAAGAGACCGCCTTAAGAGAGAGTATTACAGGAAAATTCTCTGACCCTGAGAATGCAGCAAAGTTTATTGTTTATCTTTCAGAGACAAGCGGAATAACAGGGCAGGTTTTTAATTTAGATAGTAGGATAATATAACCGAGAAGTAGGAAGTGAGAAGTAGGAGGTAAGAAGTTTTTTACTTCCAACTTCTAACTTCCCACTTCTTACTTTATCATTATGCATAAAGGTATTTTCATAACAGGAACTGACACAGAAGTTGGGAAAACATATGTGGTAGCTGGTCTTATAACTGCTTTCATGAAAATGGGTTTCAAAGTCTGTCCTATGAAGCCTGTGGAGACAGGATGTGCAATGAAAGGCGAAAAGCTTATACCTCAGGATGTGATTAAACTTATTAAGACGGCTGATACAAAAGAGCCAATTGATATAATTAGCCCTTATAGGTTCAAACTTCCACTTGCCCCTGCAGTTGCATCAGAGATTGAGGGCTACAGAATTGATAAGAGAAGGATATTTTCTGCATATAAATACCTTTCATGCAAATACGACATTACCCTCGTGGAGGGTGCAGGCGGGATTATGGCGCCTGTCTATAAAAAGTATCTTTTTTTAGACCTTATAAAAGACCTGAACCTTCCGATTATAATAGTTTCACGACCATCGCTCGGGACAATCAACCATACACTCCTTACAATAGAAGCTGTAAAGGGCAGGGGAATAGATATCCTTGGGGTGATAATAAATTATTCAAGCAAGGTTAAAAAAGGATTAGCTGAAAAAACTGCACCTGATGCAATAGAAAGGCTTGGAGGTGTAAGTATATTAGGCGCTGTGCCGTATTCAAACACCAACACCCCCTATCTCAAAAGGGTCTTTTATGAGATTATGAAAAAGATACAAGTCAAGATATAAAGGCTGGACTGCTCGTTACTGCCCTGTGCCTGTCCCTGCCTTTGTTATTGTAAGGGTAGAGGTTGAGGTTGAAACAACCCCTGTTCCAGTTAATACTATATAAAGTGTTGCGGTGTTAGGGTCATTGCTCGGCACTGCCAAATCAGCAACCTTTACCCCTGCAGATATTGGGCCAAATTTCGCATCTACTGTGCAGGTTCCTGATGGCGCTAAGGTCACATTTGAACAGGTATCATTCCGTTTGCCAAATTCAGTCTTATTCAGCCCTACCTTGGTGATAAGACCTATCACAAGATTTGCTGTGCCAGTATTTGAGATTACAAATGTCTGAGGTGGAGAAACTGTGCCTACTGTCACACTGCCAAAATTCTTGCTTGTAGGATTTGCCGATATGTTAGGAACATTTAGGGCATTCAGTAGTGCCTTTTGGAGATTCACTCTGCCACCTGTAAGGATTAGCCCCAAGAGAGTTGGTTTTACATCAACACTCCTGAAGATGATATCCTTGACCAGTGAATAGGAAAGAGCCGTGTTAAGAGACAAAACCAATCCTGCAACCCCCGAGACATGGGGTGTCGCCATTGATGTGCCGCTTAAAGATGTATACACATTATTTCCTGCCCCTGTATAAGTGCTATAGATATTTACTCCAGGTGCTGCCACATCTACACTTGTTGGTCCATAATTAGAAAAAGATGCAAGTTTATCATTATGGTCTGTAGCTGCAACTGCAATAATATTCGGGAGATTATAACTGGAAGGATACTGTGGAGTGGTGTCGTTATTACTTGAGGAATTCCCTGCGGCTGCAATAAAAAGGGCATTCTTTGACTTTGCGTAATCTATAGCATCATACAGAGCCTGAGAATAACCACCGCCTCCCCAGCTTGCATTCATGACCCTTGCTCCGTTATTAGCAGCATATATTGTTGCTGACACAGCATTGGCAGTTGTGCCAGAGCCCCTCTTATTCAGAAACCTGACAGACATTATCCTTGCTGACCACATAACCCCTGCAACTCCTATGCCGTTATTTCCTCTTGCGGCAATAGTTCCTGCTACATGTGTTCCATGTCCATTTTCATCCAGAGGGTAGCCATCGCTACCCACAAAGTCCCAGCCATAGCAGTCATCCACATAACCATTCTTATCATCGTCAATCTTATTCCCACAGATCTCTCCTGAATTTGTCCAGACATTGTCTTTTAAATCCAGGTGATTATAATTGACCCCTGTATCTATAACAGCTATAACCACGCGTGAGCCTGTCAGAGTATCCCATGCCTCTGGTGCATCTATATCAGCATCAAATGTTCCTCCTGTCTGCCCTGTATTATTGAGTCCCCAGAGTTTGCTGAAATCAGGGTCATTTGGTATAATATTTGTCTTCCAAATATAATTGGGCTCTGCATATTCCACATTCGGGTCTGCCATGTAATATTGAATTGCGTTCTCAACACTCATATTTAGTGGAAGTTCTATGTGCTGAATCCTCACTTCTCTTATCTCTTTTATCTTGGTAGCTCCTGTAGCTGTATGGAGTGTATTTGAAATGTTTACTGATGTCCCTTCCTTGAACTTCACCAGAATTTCACCTGCAACATGTTCGGGCATTGTATCTGCTGAGAAAAAAGCTCCATTATTTGAATTATACTGCCACCATGTGTTTCCTGATGGTATAAAGGTTAAAGACACCAACATAAAAAACAACAGAAAACAAATACCCCAAAAACCTTTTACTACAAATTTATTTTTCATAACATCCCCCTGGTTTTTAGACCGTATTGTCAAAACTTAACCACAGAGAACACATAGGAAATTATAAAACACAGAGACACAGAGACACTGAGTTTATAAAAATAATTTTAAAATTCATTCTCTCTCCGTGCCTCTGTGCCTCTGTGTTTTCATATCTTCTCCTCGTTTTTCATATAACTTTTGACATTACCTTTAGACACCTTATCAACTTATATATGCCGCCTTTAAATCATCTAAAGTATTGTAAGTGTTGAACCAGCATCCTTACCTGTCTCGGTCTTATATCTTTCAAAATCCGCAGGATAATAGATTCTTGGTCCCCACCGAACAAGCACTTGGTCAGAGGGTTGATAGTATAAGTTGTTTCTTAAAATCAGCCCGTCCGCTCCATTCCACGGCCATAGTAAATTAAATATTGTCCACTTTGCCGTATGAAAAGTATTGTTTTCTATACGAAAGTTATAGATATTTATTGCGTTATTGCCAACAAAAGACAGATGTACTCCGCTCGGGTCGGGTCTTTGGGCGTGTGCCCACCCCTCTCCTCCAGCAAGACAGGTATTTCTTATAAAATAGATATTATATATCGTTGATGCAGAGGAACCAGTAAAGTATTCAAAACAGTACTCAGAATTCCAGATCTTATTATTAGTATAGTAGATGTTGTATTGTGAAACTGTTCCGAAACTCTGATTGGTTAAGGCGGCGTCATATATCTCCCACAGACGGTTGTTCTGCACAGTATTATTATTAGCATTATCCCAGAACTCTATACCATTCCCATACCTAACCTGCTGCAGTCCTTCTTGATACCCTCCGCCTATAAAATATATATCACAATTCTTGATTGTAATGTGATGTGTGGAGTATCCAAATATACCATGGGCGCCTCCATAAGCTAACTGTAAATTCTCAAATATAATGTAGCTCCTGTAGGATATGTCTATTATGTGCCATGTTAATGCAAGCTCTATATCAGTATACAATGCAGCAGGATTCTGCGTAGAATACATCTTTACAACCTTATTCGTGGCGTCATACCAGAATTTATTCTGGGCATTTAAATCAACAGCTTGTCCCACTTTGATTCCAAAAGATTGTCCATTATTGAAGATAATATTGCCTATATCACCCCAAATGGAAGATGCCGACCATATATTCACCCCTGCCTTTATCCAATTGGCTGTGCTGTTCCTCTCCACGGACCCCATGAATAAAGGAAGGAGTTTGGTGGTTAGACCATATGAGGTATATTTTATATACCCTGTTGCATTACCACTTTGAGGGGTTAACCCCTCCCTCCATATCCCTCCCCTTTCAAAGCGTATTATGTCTCCAGGTAAAAACTTAAAGCTATTTACTTTTGTTATGGTTCTCCAGGCATATGTTGGGCTTGTCCCTGTATTGCTGTCGTTTCCAGAGTTGCTAACATAGTACTCTGTAGCCAGTACAGCAGAGGTATAAATCAAGGACACCATTAACGCAACCAGGATAGATGAAAGCACTAAAGAATGCGGAGTCCCGAAACGTCGGGAGTGCTTCATAGCGGAGTCCCGTCCCGAAGCTTCGGGAGGGGATGTCTTTAATTTTTGGCTAAACATAGTATGCTCCTTTTTATTTAATCCTGAATCCTGCGTGAAAAATCATAATTTTACCTTTCTGGATTCCCGCTTACTGATTGCGGGAATGACAACCAAATAAATGTCATGCCCGAAGTTTTTAATCGGGCATCCAGTTCTTTTTCTATCTGCTTTAATGCATATT
>JACQXB010000034.1:0-2764 GCA_016208965.1 Nitrospirota bacterium | reverse complement strand
TTTCATGTATCGCAGAAACCTAATTAAAAAGTAGGTTTCTGCGATAACCAATAAATTATACAATAAAGCTGTATTTGCCCCGTATTTTTATTGCGATGTGTTATCATACTTTAAATAATGACGCAGGATTCAGGTTAATATCTTACGCTTCTAATCTATTTTAAAATTACCTCAATTTTTCCCTGATGTCAATAGACTTATAGGGGGTATAAGTATTTTAAATTAGCACATTTGCGCAATAATGCAAGCTTTGCAGGGGTTAGGTTTATGGAGCGCTATTATAGTGAAAGACTTAAATTAGTTGTCATGCTGGATTGTCCAGCATCGTTCTTAAAGAAGGATTCCTGACAAGCGGGAATGACAATTATGTCTACTTATTTTTGCCGTTAACTATAGATCTGGGATGCTGCAAGTTTGCATTCAAGGAGTTAAAGAAATAATTTCGTTTTCCATAGGAAAAGAAGCGACCTCCCCTACCATAAATGACCTTGCCGCTTTTCTCCCGATGCTTCGGGATTATATGCCGGGTGTATCTCCAATGTGCCTCCCCAATCGCTATAGGCCTCCTTCATAGAGTAGAGGAAGGAGGGATTATTAAGAATATCCCAAAAAGAGATGCCACTCTACTTCGGTCTCGTCAACCCATTCTCTATCAATTCCCATTCCTTTCGGGTTTCTCCTGCAGGACTTAGTGTTGATGTTACAGTGAAAGTAAAACTATCAGCATCCCACACGGTAGGATATGTCCCAACATTTCCATAGTAGGTGTAGGTGCCAAGAGATGCTGTAGTTGGTATCCCGTGGGTCAGATGGGCGCTCTTTGTCTGTCCTGCTGTTAGTGTTACAGCTACAGGCCCAAATAATTCGCCAGTTGTGGGATACCTGCTTCCATTGGGAAGAGTTACATATGTCCAGTATTGAAAAGTTTGCGAAGAAGCAGTGTTGTTTGTAACTGTAACTGTATATCCAAGTGTCCCACCTTGTGGAACCGATGTTGAATCAGGCACTAAAGTGACACTGACATTTGAGATATATTCATATGCTCCTATATCATAGCCGGAGCCCTGAGGACGGGGGACATTGTCATAATCAGCGGTGACACCAACGGTTGTACCAGTATCTCTACAGGGTGAGGTTGATGTAAGATGGTAATCTTTATTGGCTAAATTGTAAAATAGAGGGTCAGCGGCTATAGAATTTGCGTCTTTACCTGTGTCAGCCTGGTATTGGGAGAACTGCCCGTATGTATATGTTGTATATGTATATGTACTTCCCGTCCATTTTGACCATAGTGCCAGATTACCTGAAGTTCCGTAATAACAATTATAATCTAAAGAGAGGTTGTTTGGTGCACTCGAGCCCTCGTCCAATCTTATCGCACTCTCTGTGGCCTCATAAAAGATGTTATTGCGGACATAAAAATCTGAAACATAGTTGGCATCGAAATTATAAAACATTAAATGTCTACCATTGGGGTCTGGTCTTTGAGAGTGTCCCCAACCACCTCCTGCGTATAGACAGGTATTGTTCTCAAAATATATGTTTTTGATAAATGCTGTCGCCCGCGGACCTGCCCAATACTCAAAACTGAATTCGCTATTTGTTATTATATTATTTCTAATATAAATATTGAAAACACCAGTACCATTAGTTCCATCTCCTATGGCATCTCCTTGGTTGGTCACAGCAGCATCGTAGATATTGTCAAATGTATTACGCTCCACAATATTATTATTAGCATTGTCCCAAAATTGAACACCGTTACCAAATCTTACAGCACCATACTGATAACCTCCTCCTATGTATGAAAAATCACAGTCTCTGATAATTATGTGGTGTGTTGAACCTCCTCCAATTGCAACACCACTACCAGCATATTTGAGAAATAGATTCTCAAAAATCACATAGGATTTACTTGATGTATCGAACATATAATGGGATGCGTATTGCATAGCAATCTCTATATTACCATTGTAGTATGTAGCAGGATTGGATGTTGAATACATCCATACGGTGTTCCTTAGGCCATCCGTTGTTATGCCGTACCAAAATTTCCCTTGCGTGGTTAACTCAGGTTTAGTCGCAACCTTCCATCCAACAATCTGTGGCTCTTCACTCATAATCAGATTGCCAACATCAAAGGGTAGGGTGTATGTATCACTGGTGACAGCTTCCCAGATATTTCCTCCTCTATCCACCCAATCAGAGGTAAGATTTCTTATTGCAGAGCCTAAAAACAATGGCTTCGGTCCAGTTCCATAAGCCCCATACGTAATAGAACCTGATTCGCTTCCACTTTGAATGGTTAAGCGACCCCTTCTCCATGTTTCTCCTCTTTGAAAGAGGATTGAATCACCTGGAGAAAAAGCCGTGGTACTAGTGTGGTGTCCCATAAATCTCTTGACATTTAAACATTTATTTTGTACAATTCATATGAATGAATATTGCAGAACGTATTATACTTACTCCAAAAGAAGAATCAACTATAAACCATTGGGCGAAAGGAAAAAGCTTTCCGTTACGTTTGGTTCAACGAGCACAGATTATCCAATTGGCAGCCAAAGGACTTTTCAATCATGTTATTACCAAGCGTTTGGATATTTCCCGTCCAACCGTTCAATTATGGCGGGAACGTTTTTTGGCACTCCGCTTATCAGGACTGGAGAAGGATGCTCCTCGCCCTGGACGTTTCCCAAAGATTCATCAGAAAAAAGTTACTGCTATTGTCAATGCCACCCTGCAAACAACACCTTCAAATGCGACT
>JACQXB010000028.1 GCA_016208965.1 Nitrospirota bacterium | reverse complement strand
TTTGTCCACTATTCTTCCATCCAGGGCAACGGCTTCAAAGCCCTTGTCGAGGGTGACAGAGTCAGCTTTGATACCGAAAAAGGCCCGAAGGGTCCCAAGGCAATTAATGTAGTAAAGCAGTAAGGAACTAAAGAGCCCCCTTAGCATACCGCAGGGGGCTCCCTTTCTGAGAAGAAAACAAATGATCAGCAAACAAAAAAATACCGAACGAATGGAGCGAAAGCAGAAGAAGATCGATGCAGGTCTGTTGTCTGCCAGCTACCCGTATATTGCATCGATAGTGATCACCATGGACTACTATCAGAAGGGCGCCGGCCCGGTGCTCATGCGGCGCACGGTGAATTTCTTCCCCGGCAGTACCGCTTATTTCCTCATGGAATGCATAAAGAACGATTGCATTAGTGGCGGCTTTAATCTGGAACCAGTGATTGCCACGATGGTGGAAGGCCAAGTAAAATCAGGGGACGGTAAACTTGTCTGCCACGGGAATAATGCCTCCGGCCATGCCCGGGTCGATTACAAGATTGCCATACAGTATATCAACACTGCTTGATAAGAGATTAGGGATTTGCCATATAAAAATTCTCTACTTTCTACTTTCTACTTCTGTTTATTATCGTGCTATAATGCTCTTAAATAGCTATGACTCCAAACGATATTAAAGATAAGGAATCCGTTCTAACCTTTCTCAAGACCAAAACCAGCAGGCCTGTAAGCCTCAGGGAGATTGCAACAGCACTTGGCATCCCCCAAAAAGAAGCCCGTCAACTACTTAAAATACCATTAAAGTCATTAATCGACTCAGGCGAGGTCTACGAAACCCGCGCAGGGCTCTATGGACTGACTGATAAGATGAATCTTGTAACAGGATTTTTTGAGGCACACAAGGATGGTTATGGCTTTGTCATACCCGATAAATCTGGAGAAAGGGACATTTTTATCCCTCCGCGAAAGACCTTAGGTGCAATGTCCGGAGACCGCGTTATTGCCCGCATTGAGAGTACAGTAAGAAAGGAAGGCAGTATAATAAAAATCCTTGAACGTTCACAGAAAAAGGTTGTTGGAAAATTCCATGTTGAGAGAGCCTCCTGCTATGTGAAACCAAAGAACAAGAAAATACCTTTTGATATATATATAAACCCAAAAGACAGAAATGGAGCAAAAAACGGGGATATGATTGTTGCAGAGCTGACTTCCTATCCGAGTGTTTCAAGACCGCCTGAAGGCAGAGTGTTAAAAATCGTCCCTGAGGTTGATGAACCATCCTTAGAGGTTGAGACAACCATTGAAGAATACTCTCTCTCTCCTAAATTCCCCGCAATTGTAATGCAAGAAGCACACAGCCTCAGTGACAAGATAAGTCCCCACGGCAGAGTTGACCACAGAAAATCCCTAACTGTCACTATTGATGGAGAGATGGCAAAAGATTTTGATGACGCAGTATCAATAAATAAAACAAGAAATGGATTCACTCTGTGGGTACATATCGCAGATGCAAGTCATTATGTAACATGGGAGTCAGCATTAGACCTTGAGGCAAGGCAGAGAGGCACAAGTGTGTATTTCCCTCACAGGGTAATTCCAATGCTTCCCAAAGAGTTATCTAATAATTTATGCAGCCTTATTCCAAGGGCTGACAGGCTTACAGTTACTATAGAAATACATTTTGATAAGAACGGACATATGATAGAGAAAAATTTTTATCCAAGCATTATAAACAGTAACGAAAGGATGACCTATACTTCTGTAAGAAAAATCCTTGTTGATAATGACCCTGATGAAAGATATAAATATACCTATCTTCTTGATGACTTTGAGGCAATGGAGGAGCTGTGCGGGCTTCTCAGGCAGCAAAGGCTAAAACGAGGAAGCCTTGATTTTGATCTACCCGAGCCTGAGGTGCTTCTTGATATACAGGGAAGGCCAGAGGCGATAATTAGGGCTGAACGGAATCTTGCACATATGATTATAGAGGAATTTATGATAGCAGCTAATGAGGCTGTCGCCTCTTATCTTGAAGAATCAGGTATACCTTCAATTTATAGGGTTCATGAAAAGCCTGATGGAGCTAAGATTGATGAGCTTAAACCAATCTTTAAAGCCTTTGGTTTACAAACCAAAAAGACAGGAGTTTCAGGCTTTCGTTCAATTCTTAAAGAAGTAAAGGGGAAACCAGAAGAATCTCTTTTAAATATCGTTCTTCTCCGCTCCCTTAAACAGGCTAAGTACTCAACGGAAAATACAGGACATTTTGGGCTTGCATCCCGATGTTACACTCACTTTACTTCCCCTATAAGACGATACCCTGACCTTGTAGTCCACAGGATACTCAAGGATTCTCTCGGAAACAAACTCAATGATAAAAAAATACAGTATCTTAAGAAGATTCTCCATGAAATAGCCCCTCACTCCTCAAGGAGAGAGCGCCTTGCTGATGAGGCTGAGAGAGAGGTTATTAACGCTATGAGAGTGTGGTTTATGAAGGATAAGGTCGGGGAGGAATATAAAGGTTTTGTAAGTAACATTGCCCCTTATGGATTAAAGATACAGTTTATGGACTTTTTTATTGAAGGATTTCTTCATGTATCCTATATGCATGACGACTATTACTGGTTCAACGAACAACGATACTGCCTCACTGGAAGGCGAACAGGGAAGACCTTCAGTATAGGGAAAGAGATACGAGTAAGGATTGAACGGGTTGATATAGAGGGAAGAGAGGTAGTGCTTGCCATGACATAATAGCTACTTCATCAATCTCTTAACACTCGGGAATGCCTCTATATTTGTGTGTGGGATAAACAACCCTGAAACGTACTCATCCATAAATGAACGAGATACAGAAAGCTCAAGATATGTCATCTTCTTTGCTATCTCTTCTGCCTCTTCGCGCATCTTCTTGGAAAGGGCACAGAGATAGGCGCCTCTGACTGATGTATTTCCCATGTATTCAAATTTTTCCCTCGGTATATCAGGAAGCATCCCAAGGATTATTGCCTTTTCTATATCTAAAAATTTTCCAAATCCACCTGCAATATAAACCTTATTTACATTATCAAAAGTAAATCCTGCTTCTTTAAGCAGTATAGACAACCCTGCATATATAGCTGACTTAGCCCTTATTATATTCTCTATATCAGGCTCTGTGATAACTATGTCTATGTTATTGCCTGAATACAATACAAATTCAAGTCCGCCCTCGCCTTCTCTTACTCTATCTGAAATCCCTTTCTGTAATCTCCCTTTCTGGTCCAGAATTCCGCTTGTAAACATCTCCGCTATCAGGTCAATCATTCCAGAGCCGCATATGCCGATTGGTTTTGTGCCACCGATTACCTTTATCTCAGGATCAAACGTTGAGGGATTAATTTTTACATCCTCTATCGCGCCTTCCGTTGCCCTCATCCCATGCTTAATACCACTGCCTTCAAAGCATGGCCCTGCAGAACATGCTACTGCCATAAGCCATTCAGAATTGCCAAGGACAACCTCGCCGTTAGTGCCTATATCAAGGAAAAGGCACAGCTCTTCTTTTTTATGCAGTCTTGACGCCAGCACGCCTGCTACTATATCTCCACCTACATAGCTCGCAACACATGGGAAGCTGTAAATCGGGACATTAGGATTTACCTTTATTCCAAGCTCTCCTGCGAAAGAAAGGGGGAAATTATTTGCCGTTGGAATATAAGGCTCCTCCCTTATGGCAGAAGGGTCAAGACCTAAAAAGAGATGTGTCATTGTTGTATTTCCTGCTGCAACAATCTGGTCTATAGAATCAATATCTATGTGATGGTTTTTTCTTAACAGTGAAATCAGGATATTGATATCAGTAATAACCGCCTTATTTAAACTGCTTAATCCCTTATGCTCTGCCGCATAAACAATCCTTGTTATAACATCATCACCAAATCTTATCTGCGAATTATATGTAGAGGCAACATCCACAAGATTTCCATCTGTGAGGTCAATAAGATAAACCACGAGGGTTGTAGTTCCAATGTCAATTGCGATGCCATAACGAGGCGCCTTTTTGTTTCCGGAGAAGATATTAATAATCTCATAACAATCCTCACTATGAATAATACAAAGGGTAATCTCCCAGTGCTTTTTCCTGACTGTATTTGCTATGTTTGTCAAAAATCTGAAAGGAATCCTCAAACATCCCAGCCCCTTTGAGAAAAGCTCCCTCTTCAATCTCTCAAGGTCACTTATGTTGTCATTAAGAGACGGTGGAGGAAGTTGAAGAACAATTCTCTCTGTAAGGGGTTCTATTTTAACGGCTGTAGAATTTAAAAGTGCCTGCAGGTCTCTTGATGTCCCTAAGGCAATCTTGCCTTCAACTATGAGCATTGACTCTTTTGGGACCTCAACTACTACATCCTCAAGAGGGAAGCTCTGGCATGCAAGGTTATAACCTTTTTTCACCTCATCCTGTGTAAGCTTTAATGTTGAGTGGACATTCACAGAGCCTGCTCTAATGATTATCTTGCACTTGCCGCAAGTGCCCTTCCCACCACAGGAGGATGTGAGAAAAATGCCTTCTTCCTCAAGTGCCTTAAGAATAGATGTCTCAGGCGCTACTGATATGCTTCTACCTGATGTCAAAGAAATCTTCATATGTTTTTTAATATGCTTTTAATATTTATTTTTTCTTGATTTCTTCAAGAAAATCCTTTGCAGTTACAACAGTGACGATATCTTTTATTTTTTCATTAAAAAAATGTGAATCTCCTGTTAAAAAATAATCGGGTTTCACTGAAAGTACAGCAGCAAGAATAGGAGCATCTCTTTTATGTGTTATTAAGCCCTCAGCTTCTTTGATCTTACGGCTATATACCGTTCTATATATAATTTGAATATCGGCTAAAGCACGATTGACTTCAAGAAGTGCAATTTCAAGGCTTCTCTCTTTCAAATATTTTAGTTTCTTATTTATGACTTCGTACAGTTCATTCACTACATCGTCGCTTGTTAGAAGTTCTATTTCTACTAAGTCCAGTATTTTTGATTCGTTGCCCTCAAAGAAAATTCCTGATATTAGAATATTGGTATCCAGAAAGATACTATATCTCATTTTCTGAGTTTTTCAAGTTCTTTGAGCATTTCAGCTTCTGTGATACACTCTTTTTTCATTAACCACCTCAGATATGTTCTGCTTTTTTGAGCATAGGACTTCCTGAGAGCAGAGGCAACTGCTTCTGAGGTATTAGAGAAAATCCCGATTTTGATTTCCTCATTAATATTTTTATAAATATCTTCTGGAATTTGAGCAATAATTTTTGGCATTTCTATCCCTCCTGACTAAAGTTCCGCTTATAAAATATTTGTAACCATATTATACCATTTAAAAATCTTCAAATATTCCTTGCTTTTTCAAGCCAACGTCTTCTCTACCCCTCCAACCTCGCCTTCTGGATAAATATTATCAATCGTTTTCTGAATTTCAATAGTTTTTTGCAAGGCTGTAATAATTTTGCAGTAATGCCTTATATCATCAAGGGATAACCTTTTCCCTTTTCTGTCTTTCAGCCATTTGTCGCAAACCTGATAACCGCCAATTTGGTATTCCCATACTTCAGGTGAGATGCTTTCAAAATACTGTTCCTTGTTGATATAGAGCCTGCCAAATCCCCCCTTCCCCCCTTTGGCAAAGGGGGGTGAGGGGGGATTTTCATATTTCGGCTTTTCAATTTTGTTATCCCCTTTACTTTGAAACTTAGTAACAGGTGAATCAAGTTCTTTTGATTTAAAAAGATGCAAATCAACAAGATCCTCTCCATATTTAGCCATCTTACTAAACAGTTTGTAATCATTTGTAAAAGGAATCCTTGGAAAATCTATCTTTAAAAATTCAGCGTATTTTGTCCGGTAGATATTTGAATAAAGTACTGCATAAATGTAATAGAAGATTTCTTCGGGTGATAAGGATTCTTTTAATTTGTTATGCTGAACTCGTTTCAGCATCTCTTTAGACCCTGAATCAAGTTCAGGGTGACAAAATGTAACAACAATAAATGCGTTTGTATTAGTAATTCTTTCATAGTATCCTTTTACATCCTTCTCTCTATCATCTTATAGACTTTCTTTCTGTGAATAATACCGAGTTCCAGACGTCATCGTGTTTTAATGCCTTTGTTCTACTAAAAATCTTCTCTCTCTTTTTAGCAAATGCAGACAATGTTATGTCTTCTTCTAATTTCAAAGCCTCTTTTATCAGACTATGGAGTTTTTTAATACTCGGCCTTTTTGCTGGCATGGTATGTTCCCCTCAACGCATATATTATTTGTTAAGTTCCTTCACCGCATCTACTGCAAAATAAGTGAGTATCAGGTCTGCCCCTGCCCGTTTGATAGATGTCAATATCTCCATCATAACCTTCTTCTCATCAATCCATCCAAGCTTTGCAGCAGCCTTGACCATTGAATACTCTCCGCTTACATTATATGCAGCGACTGGGACATCAAAGGTATCCTTTATATCAGAGATAATATCCAGATAGCACATTGCTGGCTTAACCATTACTATATCAGCCCCCTCTTCTATATCAAGGGCAACCTCTTTAATTGCCTCCCTCCTGTTTGAGGAGTCCATTTGATAAGAACGTCTGTCTCCGAATTGAGGTGCTGATTCTGCTGCTTCTCTGAAAGGAGAATAAAATGCAGAGGCGTATTTGGCTGAATAACTCATTATAGGTATATCTTCAAAGCCATGGGCATCAAGGGCATCTCTAATGGCTCCAACTCTGCCATCCATCATGTCTGAAGGGGCAACAATGTCAGCTCCTGCCCTTGCATGAGATAATGCGGATTTTGCAAGGAGTTCAAGCGTGGGGTCATTTAATATCTTCCCATTTTTCACAATTCCACAATGGCCATGACTCATATACTCACAAAGGCAGACATCTGTAATGACAACGAGTTCTGGAACCTTATCTTTGATTGCCTTTATAGCTTTCTGAATAACTCCCTTATCGCTGTATGCCTCTGAACCCTTTTCGTCCCTATGTTCAGGGATACCAAAAAGTAAAACAGCAGGGATTCCGAGCTTATAAACATTCTGTGCTTCTTTTACAATCTCATCTACAGACCGCTGAAAACATCCGGGCATTGATTGAATCTTCTTTTTTACACCCCTTCCATGGGTAACAAACATAGGATATATGAAGTCCTCAGGGGTCAGTTGGGTTTCTCTTACCATCTTTCTTATGGCTCCGTTTTTTCTAAGCCTTCTTGGTCTGTGAATTGGGAAAGACATGGTTTACTCTCCTTTCAAATGTATAACATATAAAATTGATACAAGATACACGATTCAGGATACACGATAAAGATTCTCTCTTGCATCCTGCATCTTGAATCTTGAATCTTGAATCTTAGAAATCATAGGGCTCTATATGGACTACTACATCTACTGCTGATGGAAACCTCTCCTTAATAGCATCTTCCACTGCATGGGCTAAGTCATGTGCTTCGTAAGTATGAGCCCCGGGGTCTATAAGGACATGAAGGTCAATATGCACTGCGTCTTCTCTGCCTCTTGTCCTTATCTCATGACAGCCTTTTATCCCCTTTACCGTCATAACAATCTTGTTTATCTCACTCGTATCTATACGCGCTGCGTCAGTAAGCACATCTGCAGCTGGTTTGAGTATCTCAACCCCCATCTTCCCTATTAAGATAGCAATGACAACAGCAGTAATTGAATCAATTATAGAATATCCTATCTTTGCAGCAATAAGGCTTATGATTACTGATATAGAGACAAAAATATCGGAATTTGTATGCATTGCATCTGCCAATAGAAAATCACTTTTAAGCTCTACCCCTTTTCTCTTCTCATAGGTCATAACCCCAACGTTTATCAGAAGGGTAAGCCCCATGATTATGAAACTCAGGGATGTTACCTCTATATTGTGAGGGGCTCTAAGACTAAAAAAAGCCTTTTTCAGGATGCCAAAACCTGCAAAGAAGATAAGTACTACTATAGCAATGGTTGAGAGAGTTTCAAATTTTCTATGCCCATAAGGGTGTCTTTCATCAGGAGGCTGTGACGCTATAAATATGCCGATAAGACCTATGATATTGGATGTGCCATCAAAAAAGGAATGAAAACCATCTGAAAGCATGCTTATTGAGTTTGTCTTATATGCATAGACTATCTTGGCAACAGCAACAAGCATATTGAAAAACAAGGTATATAGAAGGACATTCCTTACATTCTTAAGTCGTACCATAGATTTAATTATAAACTAAAACGAAATTACTTCCCAATACAAAAATCATTGAAGATCTTATTGAGAATATCCTCGGGTGTGGTAATACCAAGTATCTCGCCAATGGCATCAAGGGCATCCCTTAATTCAAGAGAAAGAAGTTCAGGAGAAAGACCCTTGTTGATGCCATCCATAAGGGAATTCATATGAGCAAGTGCCTTCTCTAATGCCTTTACATGCCTTATGTTTGTCACAAGTCCGGAGTATGATGCCTCGCCCCCTGCTGAAGAGAATTTCAATATCATATCTGATATTTTCTCTCTTAATTCATCAAGTCCTGTGCCCTTAAGTGCAGAGATTTTTACTATAGCATTAAATCCCCCCTCGCCCCCCTTTGACAAGGGGGGGGAAAGGGGGGATTTTGTCAAAAGGGGTAAGGGGGGATTTTGGGGAATTAAATTTTCATTAGTTATTTTCTGCGGCAGGTCTATTTTATTTACGACTAAAATTGCATTTTTTGAATTGGCACTTTTAATCAACTCTCTGTCTGTACCATGTAAATCATCGCTTCCATCAAGAACAAGGAGAATTAAATCAGCGCCCTGCATTGCCCTTAGACTCCTCTCTACCCCCTCTCTCTCAACTATATCTCTCGCCTCCCTTATGCCTGCTGTATCCATAATCCTTACAGGAAAACCATTGATATTTAGACACTCCTCAATGACATCCCTCGTTGTCCCCGGCACCTCTGTGACAATAGCCCTATCCTGTTCCAGGAGGACGTTGAGGAGAGAGGACTTGCCCACATTTGGCCTGCCAATAATAGCGGTTTTAAGCCCTTCTCTTAGAATCCTCCCATGCCTTGAGCTATCTACAAGCTCCCTTAACGCATTACGCATCTCCAATGCCTTTTTGGTCATCTCTTCTGAAGATGGCAGTTCTATATCCTCCTCAGGGAAATCAATATATGCCTCAACAAATGCGGTTAATTCAATCAACCTGTCCCTTAAGTCTTCCATCCTTTTTGAAAGACTTCCGCTGAGTTGTTCCATCGCAACCTTCTGGCTTTGCTCTGTCATTGCATTTATAGTATCAAGCACAGCTTCTGCCTGTGTAAGATCAATCCTCCCATTTAAGAATGCCCTCTGTGTAAACTCTCCCGGACCTGCAAGTCTTGCACCATTTTCCAGGACAAGTTCTAAAACCCTTCTCAGTGGCACATGACCACCATGGCAATTTATCTCAACTACATCCTCCCTCGTATATGTATGGGGGGCCCTCATTACAGAGACGAGCACCTCATCTACAACCTCTTTACTTAGGTGATTTAAAATGTGGCCATAGATAATTCTATGTGATGGTATTTGTTTGAGGGACTTCTTTTTTGGAGAAGAAAAAATTTTATCTACTATACTTATAGCATCTGGGCCGCTAAGTCTAACAATCCCAATTCCACTATATCCTAATGAGGTAGATATCGCAGCAATGGTGTCATCAAAAGACTTCATAGTAACCGGGGAGTTGGATGTGGGAAATAAGAAGTTAAAAACTTTTCACTTTTCACTTTTCACTTTTACTTTTTTATTTACATAAAACTGCTGGACAATGCCAAAGATATTATTTATAAGCCAGTAAAGGACAAGTCCTGAAGGGAAGGTTAAGAACATAAATGTAAATATTATAGGAAGAAACATCATTATCTTTGCTTGTGCAGGATCCATGGTAGACGGAGTCATTTTCTGTTGGACTACCATTGTAATCCCCATAACAATTGGAAGAACATAATATGGGTCCTTTGCAGAAAGATCTTCTATCCACAGCATAAATGGCGCGCCTCTGAGTTCAATCGCCTTTAAAAGCACATTATAAAGGGCTATAAATACAGGTATCTGAAGGAGCATTGGTAAGCATCCGCCCATTGGATTTACCTTGTGTTTTTTATAAAGTTCCATCAATTCCTTTTGCATCTTCTGCGGGTCCTTCTTATGTTTTTCTTTTACCTCTGCCATTCGCGGCTGTAGGTCTTGCATCTTTTTCATTGTCTTCTGGCTTTTATTCATAAGCGGAATAAATGGTATTCTGATTATTATGGTAAGCAGGACTATTGCCCATCCGTAATTACCGATAAATTTATAAAAGAATTTTAAAACCCAGAAAAGCGGCATTGCAACAATTGAAAACCAGCCAAAGTCTATTATATGTTCAAGCTTTACATTCAAAGCCTTAAGCCTGTCATATTCCTTTGGACCTGCGTATAAGAGGAAATCCTGTTTCTTGGAATTAAGCCTTAAAGCTATCTCTGCTGTGTCACCTTCCTTCCATACACTCGCCCCTAAGACCGGTGTAAATGGTACAATAGCAGCAGTAAAATACTTATCCTCCTGTGCTATCCAATAAATATTACCGGTAAAATATTTTTGCTCTTTTAGTTTCTCATCAAACTCATTCCTGTTTGAATCTATAAGGATGACAGGGCCTTTATGAGTGGTATCTTTTTTATCAAAAACACCAAAGTCAGTCCCGACAGCCAAAGAATATACAGGTGTATTATCTGTCTCCAGCGAAAGGGCAACCTTGTAATCGTTATTGTAAAAAATAAGTTTTTTCCTGATAAACATCCCGCCTTGATTATAACTAAGATTTATCTCTCCAACTGCCTCGCCCTTCCCTGTTAATGTAAGTTTGTTTGTATTTGTCTCATAGAGCAATTTTTGAGGTAAACCGCGGTTTGTTCCCTCAAAGAAGATCGCAAGCGGGGGGATTGTTTTAGGTTGTTTTAATAGACTTACAGACATGCCGTCTTTGTCTTTATAATTTTTAAGTTCCCATGATTTTATAATCGCACCCTGTGTTGTCAAAACCGCTTTATATAGGTCTGTCTCTACAATTATGTCCTCTCCTGCTGTCCCCTCGGGGGCAGTTAATTGTAAGGGGAAAACGGGTTTCCTTACCTCTGTGGTTTCTGATTTAGTATCTACACGAGTATCAGGTACGGGTTGTCTTTGCGCGGGTCTTGGCTGAAAAAAATAAGAATAAATAACAAGCACTAAGACTGACAATACTATTGCTAAGATTGTGCGTTTTTCCATAAGACTTTATCTTTCCTTAATTTTATCCGTTGAGAATCTGTTGAAACCGGGTCATATCCTCCGGGATGAAAAGGGTGGCACTTTATAACCCTCTTAATAGAGAGCCGCAGCCCTTTAAAAAAACCACATTCCTCTATTGCCTCAATGGCATAACTTGAACACGATGGATAAAATCTACACACACTTGGCAGAAAAGGAGATATATATTTTTTATAATTCTTAACAGCAAAAATTACTAAAGCTTCCAAGTGTGTCTTCCATGAACCCATTCTTTCCTATTATACGGACAACTTCTTGCGGCCCTTAGCACGTCTTCTTTTTATCACGTTGCGGCCGCCCCTTGTGCTCATCCTTTCAAGGAAGCCAAGAGTCCTTCTGCGCTTTACTTTATGAGGATGATAGGTAGTATATGATGGCATAACCTCTCCTTTTTCTTTCTACCGGCTTTTCTGTGGGTAATAAAAACACTGAGACACAGAGAAAATCATTGTAAATTTATTCCCGAATTATCGGGACAAATTACAAATTTAAAATTTGTCCCGACTTATTCGGGATGCAATTCTCTGTGCCTCCGTGTCTCTGTGTTTTGTTCTGCATTATTTATTCTCCCACTCAATTCCCTGAAGAGCCTCCTTTTCTAAGTTGATAAATATTTTACATTGTATGCCAGAAAAAAATCAATAATTCAATTTACATTTCATAATCAAAAATGTAAACTAATATATGCCTCGGGCAGTTGCTATAATTCCTGCACGTTTTAGCTCAACCCGCTTCCCCGGTAAACCCCTCGCCATCCTCAAAGGAAAACCATTGATACAACATGTTTATGAAAATGCCGTGTGTGCAAAATTGATTGATGCGGTAATTGTTGCAACAGATGACAACAGGATATTTGATGCCGTAACAGGTTTTGGGGGTAAGGCTGTTATGACCTCTCCAGAACATTTCTCGGGTACAGACAGGATAGCAGAGGCAGCAAGAGGAATAGACTGTGATATAATTGTAAATATTCAGGGAGATGAACCATTTATTAAACCTGAGATGGTGGATGATGCGGTTAAACTTCTCTATGATGACAGCAGAGCTTCAATCAGCACACTTGTAAAGAAGATAACAGATATAGGGGAGATTTTTTCCAAAAATATCGTAAAGGTTGTCTTTGATAACGAAGGATTTGCAATGTATTTTTCAAGGGCGCCAATCCCTTTTTACAGGGATGAGTGGAAATCTTTAAAAGATTTAGTTTCAAGTGACAAGTCACAAGTTTCAAGTAAAAGGAAAAACGCTTGCAACTTGCATCTTGCATCTTGCAACTTCTTCAAGCACATTGGCATATATGGATATAGAAAGGGAGCCCTGCTTAAATTTACATCACTGCCGCAAGACAGACTTGAACTTATTGAACAGCTTGAACAACTCAGGGCGCTTGCCTCCGGTATAAAAATAAAGGTTAAAGAAACCAGTTATAACACCCTCGGTATTGACACAATTGAAGACCTCAGAAAGGCAGAAGAATGGCTAAATTTATCTTTGTAACAGGCGGGGTTGTCTCATCACTCGGAAAGGGCATTGCCTCTGCTGCAATAGGAGCGATCCTTGAGGCGAGAGGGCTTAAGGTTACAATTCAGAAGTTAGACCCATACATTAATGTTGACCCAGGAACGCTTAGCCCCTTCCAGCATGGAGAGGTGTTTGTCACTGATGATGGTGCAGAGACTGATTTAGACCTCGGACATTATGAAAGATTCATATCCACCCGTACCTCAAAGGCGAATAATTATACCAGTGGGAAGATTTATTACAGTGTTATCAGTAAAGAAAGAAGGGGTGATTATCTCGGTGAGACAGTTCAGGTTGTCCCTCATATAACTGATGAGATAAAAGATGCTATTAAATCTGTATCTGACAATTATGACATTGTTATAGTAGAAATAGGCGGTACAGTTGGTGACATTGAAAGCCTTCCGTTCTTAGAGGCAATAAGACAGCTGCGGTATGATGTTGGAAGGGATAATGTCCTGTATATTCATCTCACCTTGGTTCCATACATAAAGACTTCAGGAGAACTTAAGACCAAACCAACTCAGCATAGTGTTAAGGAATTAAGGGAGATAGGTATCCAGCCTGACATATTACTATGCCGAACAGATAAATTTTTATCGCCTGACATTAAAAAGAAGATTGCCATCCACTGTAATCTTGATATAGATGCAGTTATTGCTGCAAAAGATGTTGATTCTGTTTATGAGGTTCCGCTTGTCCTAAAGCAGGAGGGGCTTGATGATTTAATCGCAAAAAAGCTTCTACTTGAAACAAAAGAGCCTGACCTTAAGACATGGTCTCAGGTTGTAAAGAGGATAAAAGAGCCTAAAGATAGGGTAAGTGTTGCAATTGTGGGTAAATATGTGGGACTTAAGGATTCCTACAAAAGTCTTATTGAGGCGCTTGCCCATGGGGGCATAGCCAATAATGTAGAAGTTGACATACAGTGGATTGATGCAGAGGAGATAGAAAAACACGGGGCAGAGAAATATCTCCTTGATGTTGACAGCATCCTTGTGCCAGGCGGTTTTGGACAGAGGGGAATTGAAGGTAAGATTGAGGCAATAAGGTTTGCAAGAGAAAAAAAGGTTCCTTTTTTAGGAATATGCCTCGGTATGCAGTGTGCTGTAATTGAGTTTGCACGTAATGTTTGTGGTCTTAAGGGAGCCAATAGTACAGAATTTGATGAGAAAACCCCCTACCCTCTAATCTACCTTATGGCAGAATGGTATGATTTTAGAACCCGCACAGTGCAAAAAAGAGATATTTCCTCGGGTAAGGGCGGCAGCATGAGGCTTGGCACTTATCCATGCGTACTTGCAGGAGATACATTTGCATATAGCGCCTATGGGGATAAAGATATCTCCGAAAGACACAGACATAGATATGAATTTAATAATGCATTTAAAGAGACCCTTGTGAAAAATGGTTTGAGGGTTAGCGGAGTTAGTCCGGATGGTGAGCTTGTTGAGATAATAGAAATAAAGGAGCACCCTTGGTTTTTCGGCTGTCAGTTTCATCCTGAATTTAAATCAAGACCATTTGTCATTGCGAGTCCCGACATTTCGGGACGTGGCAATCTCAAAAGAGATTCTTCTGCCGAAACTTCGGCATCAGAATGACACTTTGTGTCAGATTGCGGAGTTTATCCCGAGCGACAAACGAGATTGCTTCTGCCGAAATATTGGCATCGCAATGACAAGCGAGGGACCTGCTCGTAATGACAACTTTCTATGTCTATTTTTCAGAGATAAAAAGTACAGATAATCGCAGATACATCTACGATTATCTGTGTAATTACAAAACCGATGTAATATGAGCAAGATAGTTAATATTTTTGCAAGAGAGATTCTGGACAGCAGAGGGAACCCAACTATTGAGGTTGATGTTATACTTGAAAGTGGTGCATGTGGAAGGGCTTCTGTTCCTTCTGGTGCGTCAAGGGGCAAGAAAGAGGCACTTGAGTTAAGAGACAATGACAAAGACCGTTATGATGGTAAAGGGGTTAGGAAGGCAGTGAGAAATGTTATTGACAAGATAGCGCCTCGGCTTAAGGGCATTGATGGAAAAGAGCAGAGATATATTGATAACCTTATGATTGAGCTTGATGGCACTGAGAATAAAAGCAGACTCGGTGCAAATGCTATTCTTGGTGTTTCCCTATCTACCGCCAAGGCATCTGCGGAGGAGAGTAAGACGCCTCTTTATAAATATATTGGGGGTGCAGGTGCAAGGGTGCTTCCTGTGCCAATGATGAATATATTAAATGGCGGCGCCCATGCAGATAATAATCTTGACATACAGGAGTTTATGATAATGCCTGTTGGAGCGGACTCTTTCCACGAGGCGCTAAGAATGGGGGCAGAGGTCTTTCATAATTTAAAGGATATTTTGAAAAAGAAAGGTTTAAGTGTATCTGTTGGTGATGAAGGGGGTTTTGCACCAAATCTAAAATCAAACGAAGAGGCTATATCCTTTATAATTGACGCCATAAAAAGCGCAGGATATTCACCGGGTAAAGATATTCATCTTGCGCTGGATGTTGCAGCATCAGAGTTATATGAAAACGGCAAATATATCTTTGAAGGCAGGAGGATTAGCTCAGATGAAATGATAAGCTACTATGAAAAATTAGTGAAAAAATATCCAATACTATCCATTGAAGACGGTCTTTCAGAAGAAGATTGGAAGGGATGGAAGATTATGACAGAGAGGCTTAGTAAAAAAATTCAGTTAGTTGGAGACGATATCTTTGTAACAAACCCAAAGATTCTTAACGAGGGGATCAAAAAAGGCATTGCAAATTCAATATTGATAAAACTCAACCAGATAGGGACACTTACAGAGACACTTGAGACTATTGAAATGGCAAAGACCTCAGGTTATACTGCGGTAGTATCTCACCGCTCAGGTGAAACAGAAGACACAACCATTGCTGACCTTGCAGTCGCCTGCAATACAGGATTAATTAAGACTGGCTCTTTATGCAGGACCGACAGGGTAGCAAAATATAATAGACTCTTGAGAATTGAAGAGGAACTTGGGGATATAGCAGTTTATAAAGGAAAAGAGGCATTTTATAATTTAAATGCGAAATAAACGCAAAGAACAGATTAAGCTTAAAAAGAAAAGGTGGAGGCTCATGGTGCTTGTTTTTGCTGTACTTCTCTCTATATACCTCGCTATAGCCATACTCTTTAGAGAAAATGGCCTATTTAAATACATAAAGCTTAAATCTATAGAGACTAAACTTCAGGCTGAAATCAAAGGAATAAAGAAACAAGATGAAGATATGAAGAAACAGATAGAAACCTTAAAAAAAGACCCCAACCTAATTGAAGAACTCGCCAGAGAACAAGGACTTATGAAAGAAGGAGAACTGATTTTTAAATACGAAGATGAGCGATAATCCCCTATTTGTCTGTCTTCTATGGCATATGCATCAGCCTTATTATAAAGACCCATTAACAGGGGTTTATCGCCTTCCATGGGTGAGACTCCATGGCATAAAAGACTACTATGATATGACTGCCATTCTTGAAGACTTCCCTGCAGTGCATCAAACATTTAATCTTGTCCCATCCCTGATAGAGCAGCTTATGGATTACATAGAAGGCAGGGCGATAGACAGATTTTCTGAGGTGAGCAAAATTCCTGCAGAGGACCTCACAATAGGACAGAAGACCTTTATACTTTCAAATTTCTTCCTTGCAAACTTGGAAAATATGATAAAACCATTTCCACGTTATCATGAATTATTCTATAAAAGAGGCGAAATCGCAACGAAGGAAGACATAAACAGGGCTATAAGGTACTTTTTAACTCAGGACTTTCTTGACCTTCAGGTACTTTTCAACCTCTCGTGGTTCGACCCTATATTTCATAAAAAATACCCGTATCTTCAAGAACTGATTAACAAAGGAAAGAACTACACAGAAGAAGAGAAAAAAAGCCTTTTGAAAACACAAATAGAGGTATTAAGACTCATAACCCCTGAATATAAGAGGCTCAAAGAGAAAGGGCAAATAGAGATTTCCACATCTCCATTCTATCATCCAATATTACCCCTTCTTTATAATACAATCTCTGCAAAGGTCGCTTTACCACATGTGAAGCTCCCTGAGAATACATTTTCACATCCCGAGGATGTGTCAGCACAGATACGAATGGCTCTTGAGTATTTTGAAGGCGTCTTTGGATTTAGACCTGAGGGTATGTGGCCCTCAGAGGGCTCTGTTAGTCAGGATATAGTTAAGCTCATTGAAGAAGCAGGGATTAAATGGATTGCAACTGATGAGGGTATTCTCTCGGCGTCTTTGGGCATTCCCCTCAGGGACTCATCAGGACACACAAAAGAGCCCCATAGACTTTATCAGCCTTATACAGTAGGGGATAACTTATCAATAATATTCAGAGACCACACACTGTCAGACCTTATAGGTTTTGTCTATAAAGGGTGGGATGCTAAAAAAGCAGTTGATGACTTTATAGGCAGGCTTTATAGAATAAAGACCTCTCTGCCAAAAGATAAGGCATTTATTGCCCCTATAATCCTTGATGGAGAAAATGCGTGGGAACACTATAAAAATGACGGCAGGGATTTCCTGCTTTACCTTTATGAGAGATTAAGCAAAGAGGAGTGGCTTGCGTGTGCGACAGTTTCAGAGTATTTAAAGGGTAATCCTCCCCACACACACATAAATAATCTCTTTGCAGGTTCATGGATTAACAGCAACTTCAGCGTCTGGATTGGGCATGAAGAAGATAACATTGCATGGGATATGCTATATGAAACACGGCAGAGCCTCTCCGCTCACCAGCAATCTAATTTAGATGCTGACTTGAGAGAGGCATGGCAGGCTATTTACATAGCAGAAGGTAGTGATTGGTGTTGGTGGTATGGTGATGAACATGTAACAGAAACGCGGAAGGAGTTTGACGAGCTTTTCAGGGCTAATCTAATAAAGGTTTATAAAATTATTGGCAAAGAGGCGCCTAAGAGATTACATCTCCCTATCTTAAAAGAGGATAGAAAGATTAAACCAACAGTAGGTATCAGGGGTTTCATAACCCCTAAAATAGACGGGGAGATAACAAGCTATTATGAATGGCTGAACGCATCCCGTTTAGATGTAGAGGGAACAGGCGGAACTATGCACATGGCTGAGACATTTATATCCACAATTTATTATGGGTTTGATTTAGATAATCTTTATCTCAGGATTGATGCGAAAAAACCATTAATTGAAATCTCAAGCGGAATAACATTCTCCTTTCATTTTCTAAAACCAACTCAAATCAGGATAGATGTTTCCGCCGCTAATCCACAGGATGCTTCGCACAAGCCACACGCGATACTTTACACTGATAGCGAGTGGAAACCACAGCAATTTATCAAAGACATTGAAACATTAGCAATAAATGACATTTTAGAAATTGCAGTGCCCTTTGCCTTTATTGGCGCCAAAGAGAGAGACGAGATAATATTCTTTCTTTCCATTCTCAGGGATGGAAGCGAGCTTGAGAGATGTCCCATGAGGGGGTGCATCTCTCTTGAGGCGCCAAGATTGAAGTTTGAGGCTACGATGTGGCAATAAAAGACAAATCCTAAATCCTAATACCTAAATTCTAAACATTTAGTATTTAGGATTTCGTGCTTAGGATTTGTCTTTAAAGCTAATATCTAAATTCTAAACAATGTCAAATATCCAAAATTCAAAACAATACGATTTAGAAGATAGAACACTAAAATTTGCTAAAAGAGTTATAAATTATGTTAAAGTGTTACCTAAAACACTTCCTAATATTGAAGTTATTAAACAATTAGTCCGTTCTGCTGGTTCAGTAGGAGCAAACTACATAGAAGCAAATGAAGCATTGAGCAAAAAGGATTTTCTAATGAGGATAAAGATTTGCAGAAAAGAAGCTAAAGAAAGCAGCTATTGGTTAATATTAAGCGAGACAACCAATGAGAAAGATGAAATACAAAAAGATTTGTTACTTAAGGAGGCAACCGAACTGACAAAAATTTTTGGCGCAATCTTAGAAAAATCAAAGTAATGTTTTGAAAATTTATATTTTGAATTTATTTAGGATTTGGGATTTAGGATTTAGGATTTGCTTTTTGGGGGGAATATGTATGATCTTACAATAGAGACGCAGTTTTCTGCAGCGCATCAGTTAAGGAGATATAAAGGTAAATGCGAAAAACTACATGGTCACAACTGGCGGGTTCAGGTCTCTGTATCTGCAGACAGGCTTAATGAGATTGGTCTGGCAATAGATTTTCATGAATTAAAAGCAATAACTAACGAGGCGCTGGCAAATCTTGACCATTCTCTATTAAATGAAACATTCCCATTTACAGAGATTAATCCTTCTTCTGAAAATATTGCAAAATGGATATATGATGCCTTAAAGAAAAAGATAAATAGTGATAATATTAGACTAAATGCAGTAACAGTGTGGGAGAATGACGGAGCATCTGCAACATATTACGAAGAAGCAGTCCTTTAGTAACCATTCAGCAATACGGGGAATACTTAATTCCCCTCTTTGAAAAAGAGGGGGCAGGGGAGATTTTATAGAATGATTTAAAAATCCCCCCTCGCCCCCCTTTACTAAAGGGGGGATTAACAGCCACCCGTAACTGAGAAGCTGTGAAAAAATTAAAAAAAGCTTGTAATAGTTATATAGCTATGGTATGATATTCCATCTAACGATGGAGGAGGGGAATGATGGGATATATTTCAAAGGTACAGGTAATAAAAAGAGGGCCTAAGAATCGTC
>JACQXB010000024.1 GCA_016208965.1 Nitrospirota bacterium | reverse complement strand
TAAAAATAACTTTTTCATAAATCCCTCCTTAAAATAGTGTCTAAGTATCAGAGTATCAAAGTATCAGGATTGCAAAGCGTTCTGATACTCTGACACTGACTTCCTTCTTTCTCACTGTCCGCCACGCACGCACCGGACATAATTGTAGTAGTCCTTAGCGTAGCCGTCGTAGACGCCGCCCTCGCCGAAGCCCACGCTCCATGCGTAGCTCGGATCGCCGGCGTAGGTAGTAGACGACCAGTAATAGAACGATTTTGTATTCGGGAAATATGTTGTGTTGATTGTTGGGCCGGGATATGAGATTGAATAATCAACAATGCTCATTAACTCCTTCTTCGTAGGCAGGCGCCAGTCAGAATGCCCGCCGACTGCAAGGCTGCTGCAAACATTCTGTAAACTTGGGTTGTATGTTGCATCATATGTGCCTGATGCCTGATACCAGTTATAGGTCACGGCTGTCCCACTGCAAGTAGTGTCGTTGTTCTGTCCTACAGTACACTTTTGCCACATTAATCCTGTATTGTTGTCCGTCACCGTGCCATTTCCATTGTCCGTGAAACTCATCGGGTTGATATTGTATTCTCCATCCTGCCCAGTGCCTAAGCAGGGTATCTCATCATAGGGACTGACATCTCTGTAGCACTTTGTCTGGCCTGTGTCAGGGAGGTTAAACGTGCCTGCAAAGGCTAACACAGGCATAAGAACAATAAAAACTATTGCCGTTAAAATTATTTGTTTTTTTGTAAACATAAAAGCATCCTCCTTCTTTTATAGAAATTTTTGCTCTAAAAATCTTCTTTATTAGCTGTCATCCGCACTTGATGTGGTCTACTACTCATAAGGAATCCAGACTCTATATTTGTCATGCCCGAAGTTTTTAATCGGGCATCCAGTTTCTTATTCTGGATTTCCGTTTGCACGGGAATGACAAAAGCAAAACATAGATTCCCGACAAGCCCCGCACCAGAGGGTGCAGGGGCAAGCGGGAATGACGACCTTGATAAAACAAAAGAGGGCATTCCGTTCCGACACTTCAGGACGGATTGCCCTTTTATTATTTGCTTGATAAAGACTTAAGTCTGTCTGTCTGTGCAAAGTCAATACCACAAAACGGTTAAAGGACGTTAAAGATATTCCACACCATAAGGGTTACCTACCTACTGTCATCCCGCAGTTGCGGGGCTCCTTAAATTCTAATTATGACCTGTAGAAAATTTTATCAGAAAATATGCAGAGTTACAACTTCTATAACGCATATCGCTACTATGAGCTATGAGCATCTATGATTATAGAATAAGTTTTTTTTATTTGACGAGGGGATGTTAGATTTAGTAAATTACTATAATCTCTTGATAAAATTCTTTTCGGTTCAATTTTAGACAAACAAACTTCTCTTAGAGGTAAATAAGCAACAAGGAGGGAAAAATGAAGAAAAAGTATGAAACGCCGTTATTAGACGAGCTTGAGAAGGGACCGTGGCCAAGCTTTGTAACAGAGATGAAGAAGGCTGCGCAAAAGAGTGATATTGCTAATGATGGATTGGGTCAGCTTGAGAAGTCTTTCAGGACCAAGCGCGGTTACTGGAAACATGGTGGCATTGTTGGAGTTCTTGGCTATGGTGGCGGAGTCATTGGTAGATATTCTTCTTTACCTGAGGAATTTCCCGGGGTAGCACATAACCACACCGTAAGGATAAATCAACCCAGCGGATGGTTCTATACAACAAAGGCATTAAGGGAAATCTGTGATATCTGGGACAAGTACGGAAGCGGTCTTACAAACCTTCATGGTTCAACAGGTGATCTGGTCCTTCTTGGTACAAGGACAGAAAACCTTGAGGCAATATTCGCCGAGTATTCATCGCGCGGATGGGATCTCGGTGGTTCAGGCTCTGCAATGAGGACTCCAAGCTGCTGTGTGGGTCCTGCCCGCTGTGAATGGGCAAACATAGACACACTTGACATTACATATACGCTTACACAGGAATTTCAGGACGAGCTGCACAGGCCTGCATTCCCTTATAAATTCAAGATAAAGACCGCGGGCTGTGCTGTTGACTGCGTTGCAGCAATTGCACGTGCAGACCTATCCATTATTGGGACATGGAAGGGCAAGATACAGATTGACCAGAATGAAGTCCAGAACTATGCCAAAAAAGGCATGAACATAAATGCAGAGATTGTCAATATGTGCCCAACGCAGTGTATTAGTTATGATGGTAAGACACTAAAGATTGACGATGCTGAGTGCAGCAGGTGTATGCACTGTATTGCCAAGATGACGAAGGCGCTAAGACCTACCGGTGAAAAGGGCGCTACCATCCTTGTAGGAAGCAAGGCGCCAATTGTTGTTGGTTCTCTGCTTTCATGGGTTATTGTGCCATTTATTAAGGCTGAGCCGCCATACACGGAATTAAAAGCATTAATCCACAAGATAATTGAGTGGTGGGACGAAAATGCCAAGCCGAGAGAAAGAATCGGTGAGGTCATTGAGATAAAAGGTATGAGGTCATTCCTTGAATATATAGGTGTGCCGCCTCATCCTGCACAGATTAAATTCCCAAGAAAAGACCCGTTCATCTTCTTTAAGGATGAGGATTTTGAGAAAGTTTATAAAAAAGGTAAGTATTAAAAATAATAAGGAGGATAAGTAAATGGCATTACCACAAAGGAAAACAGATATAGGACCACCAAATTATGAACAATTCTTGCCGCCTATAATCAAGAAGAATTACGGTAAATGGAAATACCATGAAGAGCTAAACGGCGGGACAATGGTGCATGTTGCAGAAAGCGGAGATAAATTATGGACAGTAAGGGTTGCATCTCCAAGAATTTTAAGCACTGATACAATTCGTGAAATAAGTGACATTGCTGATAAGTACTGCGATGGTTATCTGAGATTTACATCAAGAAACAATATAGAGTTTCTTGTCTCAAACGAAAAAAGTCTTGAGCCGCTCCAGAAAGAGCTAAAACAAAAAGGCTATACTATTGGAGGTATTGGCAACAGGGTTAGTAATATTGTCCATACACAGGGCTGGGTCCACTGCCATGGTGCTGCAACAGATGCATCAGGACTTGTGAAAGCAATAATGGATGAGCTCTTTGAATATTTTACAACAAAAAAACTGCCAAATAAGGTGAGGCTTGCAGTTGCATGTTGTGTGAACATGTGCGGTGCTGTTCATTGTTCAGATATTGCATTAGTCGCACTTCACACAAAGGTTCCGCCGATTGACCATGATAGGGCAGGGAAAATATGCGAGATCCCAACGGTTATAGCATCCTGTCCAACCAGGGCAATAAGTCCTGACCCTGCAAGAAAGAGTGTAAAAATCAATGAAGAAAAATGCATGTACTGCGGAAACTGCTTTACTGTGTGTCCTGCTATAGAGATCCATAATCCTGAAAGCGATGGTATTGCCATAATGGTAGGCGGAAAAGTAGGAAGTCTCAGGAGTAATCCAAAATTTTCAAAGTTAGCAATCCCATTCTTTTACAATGAGCCTCCGAGATGGCCAAAGGTTGTTGCAGCAGTAAAGAACATCCTTGAGACATATGCCAAACATGCAAGGAAACACGAAAGGGTCGGCGAGTGGATAGAAAGGATTGGCTGGGAAAAATTCTTCAAACTCACAGGTATTGAATTTACATTCGTTGAAAAAGTCCTAATTTGTTCTCCAGATTGTCATTCCTGCGAAAGCAGGAATCCAGAACTTATTGAATTTACAAGAACTGGATTCCCGCTAAAAGCATGCGGGAATGACACTTATGGTTATTTTAGAGTTTTTCAACAGGCTGTTGAGATAGCCCCTACCTACTAACTACTTTTTAAAAGAGAGGTGTTATTATGGAGATGGATGAACTAAAAGACAAAATTTTTGCTTTTATGGAAAAATATAAGGGCAAAAAGAAACTCAAGGAAAAGGATGTATGTAAAGGAGTGGCTGAAGAGGTAGGGGTTTCTACAGATGAAGTTAAAAAGGCTCTCAGAGAGATGATAGATGTAGGAAAGCTCATGTATTCTTATGGCGGAGGCGCCAGTTCTGTAGAGATTCCTAGCGAAGAATACCTCAGAGAAAAAGGACTCATCAAATAAGTCAATAATCAGGGGTCAAGAAGTCAGGAGTCAGCATTCAGAATAGAAAACATGAAAGAGTTTTTTCATATCTTCTGAATCCTGTATTCTGTGTTCCGAATTCTGTAGTATAATGACTTAATGACTCAATTACTTACTTGCTCAATCCCGAGAATAGTCATCTCCGCCCTTCGTGGTAGTAGTGGAAAAACTCTCCTTTCTTTAAGCCTTATCGCCTTATGGCGCAAAAGAGGCTTAAAGGTCACTCCATTTAAAAAGGGGCCAGATTATATAGATGCTGGCTGGCTGGCAAAAGTGTCTGGCGGGCATTGCTTTAATCTTGACCTTTTTATGATGAAGCCAGAACAGGCACTGCAGTCGTTTATTTCTCATACATGTAACTTCCACGAACACATTATCAAAGAGAGCACAGAAGAGGGGAAAAATCCCCCTACACCCCCCTTTTCCAAAGGGGGACAGATTGATTCCCCTCTTTGGCAAAGAGGGGTAAGGGGAGATTTTACAAGAAAAAAATTTTCTGGACAAATAGCCCTTATAGAAGGCAACAGGGGGCTTTACGATGGCGCTGATTCATCTGGCACTTATAGCACTGCAGAGCTTGCTAAGTTGCTTAATGCACCTGTGCTCCTTGTAGTGGATTGCACAAAGGCAACAAGCACAGTGTCTGCTATGATTTTAGGTTGCCAGAGGTTAGACCCGAAAGTAAAAATCAGAGGTGTTGTCCTTAATAACATTTCTACTGAACGTCAGGAGCTAATAATACGAGAGGCAATAGAGAAGAATTGTAGGATACCAGTACTCGGGGTCATACCAAAATTTAAAAAAGACCTATTCCCTGAAAGACATATGGGACTAACCCCTTTCCATGAACACCTTGAGGTTGAGAAATCTATCTCAACAATTGCAGAGCTAAGTTCAAAATATCTTGATATAGATGCTATATGGAAGATTGCGAAAGGTGCACCACCGCTAAAGACAGTTACAAGTTACAAGTTACAAGTTACAAGTTACAAAAAGGCAGTAACAAGTAACAAGTTACGAGTAACAAGTAAAGAAAATTACACAAACTCGTTAGTAAAAACTCGTCACTCGTCACTGCCTTTGGACTCGTTACTCGTTACTTGTTACTCATCCCTCAAAATCGGCGTTATCAGAGACTCTGCATTTCAATTCTACTATCCTGAAAACATTGAAGAGCTTAAAAAAAGAGGGGCGAGGATAATAGAGATAAACGCCCTGAGGGATAAAAAACTTTCAGAGTTAGACGCCCTTTACATAGGTGGAGGTTTTCCAGAGACTCATGCAAAAGAACTTGCTCAAAACAAAAGTTTTAGAAAATCCCTTCATAATGCAATTGAGAGCGGACTTCCTGTTTATGCTGAATGCGGAGGGCTTATGTATCTTGGGGAGAGTTTAATATTACACAATAAAACATATCCGATGGTCGGGGCTTTCCCTCTAATTTTTGGAGTAGAAAAGAAGCCGCGGGCTCATGGATATACCATTCTTGAGGTCGCAAAAAAGAATCCATATTTCTCAAAAAACCTTGTCCTTAAGGGGCATGAATTTCATTATTCAAGGGTGCTCAAAATGGACAAAACACCAATAAGTCTTCGTTTCACTAAA
Source organism: Nitrospirota bacterium (assembly GCA_016208965.1). Classification (GTDB taxonomy): domain Bacteria; phylum Nitrospirota; class Thermodesulfovibrionia; order UBA6902; family DSMQ01; genus JACQXB01. Next base: position 20,979 of record JACQXB010000024.1, on the reverse strand, counting down.
GAGAATGAAAATATTATCCGAAAAATCCCCCTCTATCCCCCTTTTCCAAAGGGGGACAATTTCCCTCTATCAAGAGAGGTTAGGGGTGTGTATCCCCCTCTTTGGAAAAGAGGGGGCAGGGGAGATTTTATAAAACTATTTCCATCCCAAACCGATAACATATATTTTGCATTCAAGATGAAAAGAGGACAGGGTATAGTTGATAAGATGGACGGTTTATGCTATAAAAATGTCCTCGCAACATATACTCACCTTCATGCACTTGGTGCAAGGGAATGGGTAGAAGGATTGATAAGGTGTGCTATGAAATTCAAAACGTATGTGTAATATTAATCACTCCATTTATAATCTCTAACTTGCCTTTCCATAAAATATCCTGACTTGCTGTATCGCCCTTAAATTTTTGTAATGTGTAACTCCCACCTAAATAGAGAGTTGTATTTTTTGCTTCATTCTGATGTTAAAAAACCACAATTTTGAAACCATTAGCCATGAGCTATGAGCTATGAGCTATGAGCCATCTTTATAACTCGTTGATTTTTAATCTTGAATTTTGAGTTTTGAGTTTTGAACTTCGTTCTGGCTTATTTATTGCTATATAATAAATAACTTAAATTATGCTCCTTATAAAACCTTTCTTAAGGTAGAAGGTTCTTTGACATTATTGAACTATTTAAAATTTTTATTACGATTTTTCTTGACAAAGAATGTCATAGATGGTATAAATTTAAGAAATTATTAGAGTTGTCAGATCCGCCGAGGCGGAAAGGTTATACAAAATAACACGATAAGACACACAACGTAGATTTAAGGGTAGTAGGGCAGAGAAGAAAAAATTAAATTAAGGAGGTGATAGTCAAGGAGGAAAATAGTAAGGCAGAAATTGTTCCCGACTAATCGGGAAAGAAGATGTTATAAATAGAAACCATAAAAAGGAGGTAAGATTAATGAAAAGGTCAGTGACATTAGTTTTAGGCATTTTGTTTATTTTGGGTCTTGTGATAGCAGATTATGCTGCTGCCCAGGATACCAAGGTTACACTTGGTGGTGAGTTAAGATTCAGGGGTTGGTATATAGATAATAACAGTGTTAGCTTAAGAGGAACAGGTACTCCTGCAGATACAGGTTCTCAGTCATGGTATGATGGAAGAATAAGGCTTGGCGTTAACGCAGAGGTTAGCAAGAACACAACAGGTTATGTTCAGTTGGAGAGCGGTTCAACAACAGGTGACACATACACATGGGGTACAAATAACACAAAACCCGGCACGGTTGATACTATCCGTCAGGCATGGATTCAGCACAAGGGCTCAGGGCTCCTCGGAATCCCTGCAGGATTTAAGGTTGGTCATCAGTTGTTTGCACTGGGTGAGAAGCAGTTCCTTGACCACACGAAATTCGGCGATGACATGATTTTAATCACTCTGGAGCCGACAAAGGAACTTGAGATTGGTTTAGTGAGTGCAAAGGTGACCGAAGCTTCTGCAGTAGTTACAGGGAATGATAATGACACGGATGGCTATATAGCAGGGTTTACCTACAAGGGCATTCCTGATCTTACTGTTGGCGCTAATTACACACAGGAGAGAAGGAATGTAGCAAAAACAGCAACAGACGGAAAATTATCCTTCCAGAACATCGGTGTCCATGCAAATGGCAAGGCTGCTGGGCTTTCCTACAAGGCAGAATTTGACACCCAGTTTGGTGACTATGATTTATCCACCCAAGATCGGAAATTTAAAGGATATGGACTGCTTTTAGGTGCAGGCTATAGTGTTGCACCAGTAGGTATAAGGGCGGAGTTTGCATCAGGCAGTGGCGACACAGATACAGCAGATAACAAGATTAAAGAGTTCCAGACAACAATGGGCAATGATGTCCACTATACCTTTATTTATGAATACACAACAAGGTCAGCCTCAAGAGGCACTGGCTCACAGGGACAGGTTGTTGACAGCAGAAGTCGTGCAACAGGTATAGCAAACACCACATACTACAGACTCGGATTTGATGTAGAACCTGTAAAAGACCTTAAAGCCTCTATTGATGGTTTTATACTCAGGGCAACAGAGGAGCTAACAGCAGGCTCATCAAAGAATATCGGAACAGAGGTTGATGTAAATTTCTCATATAAGATTGACAAAAACCTCACATACTTTATCACAGCAGGTATTCTTGACCCAGGAAAGTTCTGGGAAGGGAATGGCATAAGCGTAGCTTCAGCAAACAACAAGACCATTACGCAGGCAGTTCACGGCGTAACACTGAGCTTCTAAATTAATCCCCCCTTCACCCCCCTTTACTAAAGGGGGGCATGGGGGGATTGTAAAGCGTGATGCGTAACAAATTAAAGGCGTGCCGACGCTTCGGCACGCCTTTTTTGTTTATTGACTTATTAATAACATTCATTAGAAAATGAATATAATGAATCTATTTAATGATAAACCAAATGATACAACCTCAGCCTTAACCTCATCCTCTGATAGCGCTCCTCTTGCCTATCGTATGTGTCCTCGCACTCTTGAAGAATATATAGGACAGAACCATATACTTGGAAAAGGCAAACTCCTAAGAAGGGCAATAGAGGCTGACAGAATTACTTCTTTGATACTGTATGGTCCTTCTGGCACTGGAAAGACTGCACTGGCAAGGATAATCGCGGAAAAAACAAAGGCACATTTTGAATGGCTTAATGCAGCCACTGCCGGGCTTGATGAGTTGAGAAAAGTCATTCAAAGTGCAAGGACACGAAAAGCAAAAGACATCCGCACTATCTTATTCCTTGATGAAATTCACAGGTTTAATAAGCTTCAGCAGGATGCACTTCTGCCTGATGTTGAAGAAGGTAATATTACCCTGATAGCAGCCACAGTAGAGAATCCATTTTTTTATGTAAACTCTGCCCTGCTTTCAAGGAGTCAGGTATTTGAGTTAAAACCCTTAACAGAAGAAGATATACTAAAAATTATTAACAGCGCTATTCATGATAAAGAACGAGGGCTCGGCACTCTAAAGATAATAGCATCTGAAGACGCATTAAGACACATTGCAAAGATGTCAGGTGGAGATGCAAGAAAGGCGCTATCTGCCTTGGAGATAGCTGTCCTTACAACTCCACCTGACAGCGAAGCCGGTATAAACATAACCATACAGATAGCAGAGGAGTCTATCCAGAAAAAGGTTATAGTCTATGACAAAAAAGGTGACCAGCATTATGATACCATTTCAGCATTTATAAAGAGCATGCGCGGAAGCGACCCTGATGCAGCAGTTTATTATCTGGCAAAGATGCTCTATGCAGGAGAAGACCCTCGGTTTATAGCAAGGCGGATTGTTATCTGTGCCTCAGAGGATGTAGGAGACGCTGACCCAATGGCACTTGTCTTAGCCACATCAGCGCTAAAGGCAGTGGAATTCATTGGTGTGCCAGAGGCGAGGATACCCCTTGCACAGGCGGCAATCTATATAGCCAAGGCACCTAAAAACAATTCTTGCTATAAGGCAATAGAGGAGGCAATGAAGGATATTGAAAGTGAGCAGACAATGGAGGTCCCGAATCATCTAAAAGACAGTCATTACCCCGGAGCTAAAAAATTAGGACATGGGGAAGGATATAAATATCCTCATGACCATGGTGGTTATGTAGAGCAAGAATATCTTCCCAAAAAGAAAAAATACTATAAGCCTTAATCTGTCAACTTCGAGGCTCTTGCAAAAGTCTCTGCAAAATGACTTGTGCCGTCATACCCGTGAAAACGGGTATCCAGAACTCTTTGTTTTTTAAAGAAACTGGATTCCCGATTACTACTTCGGGAATGACGACTTTTGTAAGAGCCTCCTTTCACCTGCTTAGAACAATAAGCACAACCCCTATAAGCATCATTATACCACCCAATAGCCTTTCGGAAATTTTCTCCTCTTTAAAAAGGATATAGCCATAAATAATGCTGAAAATAAGGCTCATCCGCTTTACCGCTATCATATATGCAACCTTTGTAAGACTTATTGCGAGCATATGGAAAATAATCATTAATGAATATGTAATCCCTATAGGCAGAAGTGAAACAATGTCTTTCTTTGTAACTGTAATCCTGCTTTTATTCTTTACTATAGCTATAGGGGTAAACAAAATGGTTACCAATATAAAATAAATACTGCCAAAGAAAATAGGTGATGAATGCTCTATTGCCATCTTGCCAAGCGACGATGTAATGCTGAATATAAAGGCTACAATAATCATCATCAGTGAGCCTCGTTCCTTAAACATGGTTTTTAATGGCTCTGTAAAGGCATATTTTATTTTATGGAAATTAAGTGTATAACCCCCAATGGTGAGCATGAGAATTCCCATCGCACCGCCCATGGAGACCTTTTCACCCAGAATTAGATATGAAATTAGGATCAAGAACAACGGTGTAAGTGCAAGGAATGGTATTGTAAGGCTAAGGGGAGAGGTCTTTAATGCCTTTATATAAAGGATGATAGCTACTATCTCCAGTGGAAGGGCTGTTAGTGTAGCTATCCAGAAGGTTTTGTCTAAACGAGGGATTTCAATAAACATTAAACTTATTAAGAGCACTGGCGTGGCAAACAATAACCGCGCCCATGCTACAAGATACTCATCCCTTGAGGCAAGTATGCGCTTTGTTAAGGCATCGCTTGTGGCAAGCAAAAATGCTGTTAAAAGGGAATAGGTTATCCACATTCTTTTAAAATTAAAAATAAAAAATAAAAATGTAAAATTAAGGAGTTAACTAAATAATTTTTTCTGCAATTTTGATTTTTGATTTTTAAATTTTGTGCTTAATTTTCAATCCCGTATTCCTTAATTTTAGTCAGCAGGGTTTTATAGCTAACTTTTAGTATCTCGGCTGCTCTGCTCTTGTTGCCATGGGTATCTTCAAGTGCTTTTTTGATTCTCATGGATTCTGCAATCCTGAGTGCTGCACTGGCTGCATCTTCAAGTGTCCCCTCCAATAGGATATTCTGATAAAGTGCTGTCTCAGATGAAACAAATGGTGTGAGTCTAAGATGTTCCTCTGTTATGGTGTCTCTGTCACAGAGTATAATCGCCCTTTCAATAACATTCTCAAGTTCCCTTACATTACCTTTCCATGAATAATTTTTCAGCATGTCTATTGCTTCTGGTGTGATATTTTTCTTTGCAATTTTCATCTCTGCTGAATATTTAGTTATAAAGTGTTCAATCAGGGCAGGGATATCTTCTTTTCTTTCCCTTAAGGGTGGGATTGTAATCGGGAAAACACTCAACCTATAATAGAGGTCTTCTCTGAAAGATTTATCAGCTACTGCTGCCTCAAGGTTTTTATTGGTAGCAGCAATAATCCTGACATCAACCTTAATTGGCTTGATGCCCCCCACCCTTTCTATTTCTCCCTCCTGCAGTGTCCTCAGTAATTTTGATTGTAGAGTCAAATCCAGGTCCCCAATCTCATCCAGAAATATCGTGCCTTTATCAGCAAGTTCAAATTTGCCAAGTTTTCTTCCCTCTGCTCCTGTAAATGAGCCTTTTTCATGCCCGAAAAGTTCTGATTCAAGTAATTCTCTTGGTATCGCAGCACAGTTTATGGGAATGAAGGGGTAATCTTTTCTGGTGCTTAGATAATGTATTGCCCTTGCAAACAGTTCTTTTCCTGTCCCTGACTCTCCAAGTAAAAAAACACTGGCCTTTACCTGTGCAACTTTCTGGATATTGTCTGCAACTTCAAGCATCTTGGAACTTTTCCCTATTATCGTAGGCATACCGAGCTGATGTGATAATTTATCTTTAAGCAGTATATTTTCAGTAATGAGTCTCTGGTTCTCAAGCGACCTTTTTATAAGCATAAGCAGATGGTCTGTATCCAGAGGTTTTGTTATAAAGTCATAGGCGCCGAGTTTCATAGCAGTCACAGCGGTTTCAATAGAACCAAAGGCAGTCATAACAATTACAGGAATTAATGGATTTTCCTCTTTTGAAGCCTTAAGTACTTCAATTCCGTCTTTTTTTGGCAATTTAAGGTCTGTAAGCACAAGGTCTATCTTACTTTCTTTTATCTTTTTTATTCCTTCAGCCCCGTCTTTTGCAATTATAATCTCATAACCCTCTAATTCAAGGGTCTGCTTCAGCATCTGCGCCATAGAGTCTTTGTCTTCTATGATGAGGATTGTTTCCATAGAAACCTTTACTATATTAAAAATATTAAAAGCTTGTTCAAAATTTCCCTTACCGCAATTGTCATTGCGAGCCGAAGGCGAAGCAATCTCTCTTATCTAAACTTTTTCAGATGTTCTAAACTGTCCGCATAAACTGTTGGTGAACATAACTCTCCGTCTATATATGAATCGTCATCAAATTCATAAACAACCCAAACATATCTTTCCTCTTTTCCTTTCATAATCTTCATTGGCACAAGGTGCGCGCCGGTTGTATAGATTTTTGGTTCAGCCTCTGAGAAAAAGAAATTATCAAGTCTTTGTTCAATTTTTAGAGACATAATTAACTCCTTTTAGTCTTTGGCTTCTGTTTTATTTTCTCAATTCCCAATTAACAAAACTTCCTCTGAATGATTAGTGCTTAAAACATATTTATAATTTTTTCGCTTTAGTTCTTTAACGTTTTCCTTATATTTCTTTAACAAAATCAGAATTTCTTCAATAGATGGAATACCATCTGCCCTGTAAGAAACAACCAAAATACTGTTTTGAAATTTTTTAAATAATTGATCAAAGGCTGAATGAATCTGATTTTTATTAATCCAAATAGAGCCGTTTCCTTTTAATTTTCTATGTTTCGTCCTGTAATCTATTATTTCAGCCCATTTAGAATAATTAACTAAGCCTTCCAGAAAATGATAAAAACTGAAATAATCAACACCTACCCCAGTTTTTGAGATATAAGGGGTATCTATATAGACAAGGTCAAATTCCCCTTCAATCGCAAAAACATCTAAATTCAAAGCTCTGTTTTGTTGAGCATTTGAAAAAACTGCCTGATTAGCCTCGTCAACAAATTTTCTGAAATGGATTTCAAAAGGCGTATCCCATGTTGCCTTATTCCCAAAATTTCTTTCTACATCAGAAAATCTAAGATAAAGATTTTTTCTATGAAAAAGATTAAAAGGTCTTTTAATAATGCATGACTGAGAAAGCGCAAAATAGGCGAGGGCTTTTTTATAAATATTATCAAGCAAATCTACATTAGTTACAACCATATCAATCCATCTGTTCTCGTCATCTGTAAAGTAAATATCCTTAAAAGTATCATAAACAAAGGTTGGATATTTAATTCCACTATGCATTGCAAGAAGAAAATCAACATCTCTTTCCGTAAGTTTGACACTATCATTCTCAATCAACGCCAGACTAATATACCAGTTGAATTTCAATATATCATTATAGGTAACTTTTTTCCCTTTCTCCTTTAACATATAACCAACACACCCCGTACCGCCAAAGGCATCAAGGGCATTGTTTTAACTATATCATAATTTTATCCAATCGGCTCAATATTCAATATCCAACTACACCCATAGTATTTTCTTTTATTATCTTTTAGTTCAGAAATCCAATCGAATCCCCCTTCCTCGGCATGCCTTATTTCAATGTATTCTTTTAATCCCTCGATTGTCCCAAAGCTTTGAACAAAGCCATTAGTCTCATGCAAGAAAAACATAATATAACCTCCCTTGAGCAATTTTGCAATGACACTTATTGTTGGTAGACACTCATAGTAGTCTTTAGATATCTTACCACATATGAAAAGGAATATAACCAAAAAGTTCGGTTATCGCGTTAGAGAGCTTCGTTCTGCCAGAGAGATAACCCAAGAGGGTTTGGCAGAACTAAGCGGACTAAGTCGCCAATATATTGGTGATATAGAACGGGGCGTGAGAAACATTTCTTTAATAAACATAGAAAAAATTGCAAAGGCTTTTAGCATTAGCCTTTCTGAACTTCTTAATTTCAAATGACATCTCTTAAGATAGGACTTGAGTCTTCCAGTATTATGCCTTTGGTAGCAATAACACCACTTACACAGAGCTGTTACGAAACCATATTGAATAGATTTTCTCATGATTCACTCATCGCCCATGAAGATTCCATCAACGAACTAAAAACTATCTTTAATTTTAGGGCTAACACTTTTTATTCAAACCCAATAAGCCGTTTAGAAAAAATAAAGGATTTGCCTCGTTTTGATGGTGTTTCACTAAAAGGTTCCGCAATAAAATTACTTCTCGATGGCCAAGCAGGTGGATGGATTGGCAATAAAAATAGTCGAGTGCAAACATTCTTCTTTTCTGACGTCATTGATAGTATTAATGATAAAATTGATGACCCTGATGAATTTTGTAATAAGGTAACAATGAAAATGAAGCAGAAAATAGAGTCATTTAATAATCTTCTTACACCTATTAATAGACTCCTTTCTATCGAAAGCAAGAATATTCTATCATACTGGGGACATCATAACGTATCCTCTACATTACTCTCCGAATCAAAGAACATCAGCATACGGATATTACCTAATTGTGAGACTTCTGAAATGTTTGAACATTTGCCATCAGCCATTAGACGAGACTCTTATCATTACCATATGCTTAAAAAAGAAAAAGTTGACGTTATCCTTGTTGGTGATGCCAATTACAAGAAAAATATTTGCTCTTGTCAGACTTGTATAAAATATGCTTGTGAAATAGTAATATTGACCGATACCAAGCGTAAAGAACTCCTTAATTTAATTTGAATTTCCTGCTAAAATTGCAGTTTCAAGAACAATAGGTTGTTTTGTAGCAGGGTGACGAAAAGGATTTTTCTCAGCCCAATATTCCCAGATGTTTTTCATCTGGACTCCGCCATTCAATTCCTTCATCGCTTTATAATTAAATTTTGTTTTCCCTGATGAATCTTTCTTCGCCCACAGCATAGTCTCAGTAACAGCCCTAAAGCAAGAACCTTTAAAGTTTGGTGGGGCATTCCTTTTGTGGAGGATAATATCATTAAGTATCTTGAACCCTAAGTCTTGTAGTACAACATTTACAATGCCAATACTATGGTAAGTCCCTGTGACCCAGATAGTAGACCCTTTTTTAAGTATACGCTGCGCTTCTTTGAGCCATGTATAATGAAACTCAAATTGATAATTGATGGATTTAGAATAAGCCCACTGTGCCTTTTGAGTATCAAATGTATCTGCATGACCGTCGTTACGCTTTATAATCAATCCTGATTGGTTGCCAAAGTAAGGTGGGTCTGCAAAAATCATATCAATACAGTTATCAGGAGCTTTTTTTAAGATAGAGAGAGCGTCACCCTGAAAAAGTTTAATCTTTTTATCAGGGTTATGATAAAAAGGAGTAATTGCCCCTTTTCCATATTGTGTCTGTTCCTCAGCACAGAAAAACATTTTATCTATATTTCTAAATGTATAGTTTCTTAGATATACTTTACTCATTTAAACCTATCTTTAACAGAAGAGATATACCCTTCACAATATTCATCCTTACTAAGAAATTTGTAATCATAAAAGGCACTCTGGATATTCTATTGTATTCCCTCGCTTCCTTTTATTTCATTTGCAAAACCACCTTTCGCTGTCTGTGAACCAAGTTCAAAAGTTGTCATATTTATGTTAGAAGTTTCTTCTTCAACAACTCATTCACAATTTTAGGATTTGCTTTGCCCTTTGTTGCCTTCATTATCTGTCCAACAAAAAATCCCATAAGTTTTTCTTCGCCTGCCCTGAATCTCTCAACCTCTTTAGGGTTTTTCTCTAATACCTCATTTATTACTTTTTCTATATCTGCTTCATCGGTGATTTGAATAAGACCTTTTTCTTTTACTATTGTATCAGGGTTTTTTCCTGTTTTATACATTTCTTCAAAAACTGCCTTTGCAATCTTGCCGCTGATTGTACCTTTGTCAATGAGTTTCAATAGACCAACGAATTGCACTGGCTTCAGCCCGCACTCCTCAATCTGTTTATTTTCTTCGTTAAGAAGCCTCATTAGCTCACCCATCATCCAATTGCTGACAGTCTTTGGGTCTCCCCCGAGTTTTACAGCCCCCTCAAACCACTCAGCAACAGCCCTTTCAGATGTCAGCAAATCCGCATCATATTCAGGCAAACCATATTGTTTGATAAATCTCTGCTGTCTTGAATCAGGCAGTTCCACAAGCTGGGCTTTTATCTCAGCAATCCATGAACCATCAACCTCTACAGGAACGAGGTCAGGCTCCGGGAAATACCTGTAATCATGTGCCTCTTCTTTTGAGCGCATGGACTCTGTAATTCCTTTAGTTGAATCCCAGAGCCTTGTTTCCTGAATAATCTTCCCTCTGTCTTTTAGAACCTTAATTTGCCGTCTTATCTCATAATCAAGGGCTTTTTCAATGAACTTAAAAGAGTTCATGTTTTTTATCTCTGTTTTTACGCCGAATTCCTTCTGCCCGTATGGTCTTACCGATACATTTGCATCACATCTTAAAGAGCCCTGCTCCATGTTGCCATCACACACATCTATATGGCGGAGGATGACCCTTAGTTTCTTCATGAATTTGGAAGCCTCCTCTGGAGTGCGTATGTCAGGCTCAGTAACAATCTCCATCAAAGGTACACCTGCCCTGTTCAAATCTACAAGGCTGTAATTTCCCGCGCCTTCGTGGATATTCTTGCCGGCATCCTCTTCAAGATGAATCCTTGTCAATCCAATTTTTTTGGTGCTGCCGTTAACAGTAATCTCTACATATCCGCCTTCGCATAAAGGAAGTTCATACTGGCTAATCTGATAACCTTTCGGGAGGTCAGGGTAAAAATAATTCTTTCTTGCAAACCTGCTGTATGAGGAAATCTCACAGTTTACTGCAAGCCCTGTCTTTATGACATATTTAATAGCCTTTTTGTTTATGACAGGTAAAACTCCCGGCATGCCAATACATACAGGACATGTCTGGGTATTTGGCTCAGAGCCGAACACGGTGGAGCACCCGCAGAACATTTTTGAGTCTGTTAAAAGCTGCGCATGTATCTCAAGCCCGATTATTACCTCATATTGCATGACAAGACCCCTATTTTTAGCTGATAGCTGTCAGCTTTTTATAGGAAAGTATAACACAATAGGTTTGTGAAGCGGTAAACCCCGTTAGAAAGAAAGCCCCGCTTTTTAGGCGGGATAAAAAAATATAAATAGCGAGGATGGAGTTTAAAGCCCCACCTGAGCTTTCTAACGGGGTAAATCTTCAGGATATTTCTTCCATGGATGGCTCTGAGGATAGGGTCTATGCTGATTCAGCGTGTTTTTCGTATATCAAGATGGGTTTCTCCTTTTTAAGGATTATATCCTGTGTTACAATACATTCTTTAACTCCACTTTTTGATGGCATCTCGTACATGATATCAAGCATCACGTCCTCAAGGATAGCCCTTAATCCCCGCGCCCCTGTTTTGCGTTTTATCGCCTCCTTTGCTATAGCAGAAAAGGCACTAACATCAAACTTTAATTTGACATTGTCAAAAGAAAACAATCTCTGATATTGTTTCGCGATTGCATTTTTGGGCTCTGTGAATATCCTGATTAGGGATTCTTCGTCAAGTTCATCAAGAACCGCTATAACAGGGAGTCTACCAACAAATTCTGGGATAAGCCCGTACTTAATCAGGTCTTCAGGTTGAACCATTCCGAGAGTCTCACCTATTTTTTTCTCTTCTTTACTCTTTACCTCAGTGCCAAAACCTAATGACTTCTTCCCAATCCTTTGTTCTATTATTCCTTCAAGACCCACAAATGCCCCACCACAGATAAATAAAATGTTTGTTGTATTTACCTGAATAAATTCCTGATGCGGATGTTTTCTGCCTCCCTGTGGAGGGACATTGGCAATGGTCCCTTCAATAATCTTCAGGAGTGCCTGTTGGACGCCCTCCCCAGAGACATCCCTTGTTATAGAAGGATTTTCAGTCTTACGGCTTATCTTATCTATTTCATCAATGTACACAATGCCTCTTTGAGCCTTCTCCGCATCATAGTTTGCTGCCTGCAGGAGTTTAAGAATTATATTCTCAACATCCTCGCCCACATATCCTGCCTCTGTGAGTGTTGTAGCATCTGCAATGGTAAAAGGGACATCAAGAATCCTTGCCATTGTTTGGGCAAGAAGGGTTTTGCCTGTCCCTGTTGGTCCAATAAGTAAGATATTACTCTTCTGTAGTTCAACACCTATGTCAGTAGGGGTACTTATCCTCTTGTAATGATTATAAACTGCAACTGAAAGTATTTTTTTAGCCCTCTCCTGTCCTATTACGTAGTCATCGAGGAATTTCTTCAGTTCCTTTGGGGTTGGAAGCTTAGGTATGAGAGAAACATCAAAATGAGGCTCTAATTCCTCCGCCATAATCTCATTACAGAGTCTCACACACTCATTACATATATATACTGCAGGACCTGCTATTAGTTTTCTTGCCTCATCTTGACTTTTGCCGCAGAAAGAACATTTTAAAAAACTATTATCCTTTTTTACCATTTTTATCTTTACCTAAACATCATTTATTTCTTGCTATCGTTATTACTTCGTCAACAATGCCATAATCTTTTGCCTCTTGCCCTGACATAAAGAAGTCTCTTTCTGTATCAACATCAATCTTATCAAGAGGCTGCCCTGTGTGGTTTGCAAGGATTTTATTAAGGGTGTCTTTCATCTTTAGTATTTCCCTTGCATGTATTTCAATATCAGTTGCCTGGCCATAAAATCCCCCTATTGGCTGGTGTATCATTATGCGAGAGTGGGGAAGGGCAAATCGCTTCCCTTTTGTACCAGCAGCAAGAAGCAGCGCTCCCATGCTTGTAGCTTGGCCTATGCAATAGGTGGCAATGTCAGGCTTTATGTATTGCATGGTATCATAAATAGCAAGGCCAGAGGAAACAATTCCTCCGGGGGTATTTATATATAAATGAATGTCCTTATCAGGGTCATCAGACTGTAGAAAGAGCATCTGTGCTATAACAGCATTTGCCACTGCGTCATCTATCGGGAAACCCATAAATATAATCCTGTCCTTAAGGAGTCTTGAATATATGTCATATGCCCTCTCTGTCCTTCCTGTTTGCTCTATTACTATTGGTATTAAACTCACGGTATGCTCCTTCTATTCCTAAAATTTTTAACTTTTAACTTATAACTCTTAACTTGCAACTTCAAACTTTAATAACAGCCTTTTCTAAGAGGAAATCTAAGACCTTCTCTACATACAGCCTACTTTTTAAGCTGTCTAATGAGCCATCTCGCATTATGTAAAACTTTTTTACCTCTTCCGGGGTGATATTGTATCCTTCCGCAATTCTATTTACAAGCTGATTTGTATCAGCCTCTGTTACCTCTATTTTTTCCTTCTCGCCTATGGTCTCAAGTATAAGAGTTCCTTTTACATTCTCCCGTGCTATTGTTTCATGCTCCTTCCTTAATTCATCATCACTTTTGGGTGTTTCACCTTTTTGTATGGCATTTTCTTTTGCATTGAAGACAAGAAAGTCTATTTCTCTCTTGAGCATAGAAGGGGGCACATCAAATTCATGAGAATTAACAAGGTCCTTCAGTAATTCCTTTTTGTATTCCATATTAATCTGGTCTTTCTTTTTTTTATATAAGTCATCATGTACTTTTTTCTTTAGCTCTTCTAAGTGATTACAACCAAAATCTTTTACAAACTCATTATCTATTGCCGGTACAAATTTCCTTTTAACCTCTGTTATGTGTATCTTAAAAAGAACATCCCTCCCCGCAATAGTTTTATTAGTATAATTATCGTCAAAGTGTTTTTTAAACTCTATAATGTCTCCTTTTTTCTTACCAACTATGTTGCTGCTGAATTCATTTTGCGCTGTCTGTTGTTCATTAACCAATAATGGATAGCCTTTTGCTGATAATTCCTCTACTATTTTACCATCTATAAGGGCATCATAATCAACAATCGTCAAATCATTCTCCTCTACTTCATTGTCAGATACCTTAAATATAACCCTGCTTTCTTGAAGTGCCTTGAGGGCTGATTCAATCTCTTCTTCCTCTATTGAGAATGCCCTCTCCTTTAGCTTGATACCTTCGTAGTAAAGAACCTCTATTTTTGGTTTTACCTCCACTGTAACTGTAAAGGAAAGGGGTTGATTCCTTATAAGTTTTATTTTATCTTCAATATGTGGATATGTAACAGGTGTTATCTGAGCCTCTTTTATTGCCAATGAATAAAACTCAGGGATAATCTTCTCTACTACCTGTGCCTCAATGTCTTTTGCAAATTTTTTTTCAAGTATAGCTTGCGGAACCTTTCCCACCCTAAACCCGTGTATTTTTATAGATGACTGGAGGCTGTTATAGGCAGTAACAATTTCCCCCTCAATAACATCTGAAGAAATGTTGATCTTAAGTTTTTTTATAGTTGGTGTTATTTCCTCTATACTTTGGAGCATTTATACCTTAAGCTGGATTAAATTTAATTATAATTTAGAATTATTCAAAATAATTTGTCAATTAATTGAAAAAGAATAGTATAACATTAATTCTATAAATACATGCTGTATAATTCTCAATGAGTTAACCCCGTTAGAAATTCCAGTGGGGCATTATTTCTAACGGGGTTAAACAATCTGAGAAGAAGTTTATCAAAGAAGGCGAAAAAGTCATTGAGGCAATTCGAATTGATTGACCTCCTTACCCTGCAATAATTACAATATCTAATATCATGTCTTTAAAAGATATTTCAGATTATCCCTCTCGAGCTAATATTAAATCAGAGAGATATATCTCAATTATAATACCCAATTACAATAAGGCTGATACTATAGGGAAATGCCTTGAGGCAGTACTCTCCTCAAGGTATGGAAATTTTGAAGTGGTTGTTGTTGATGACCATTCTGAGGATAACTCTGTTGAGATTATAAAAAGATTTCCCTGTAAACTTATCCGTCTTGAGGGACACGAAGGCACCTCAAGGGCAAGAAATATCGGCGCACTTAATAGTAATGGAGAAGTCCTTTTCTTTATAGATGCAGACTGCCTCCTCAAAGAAGATACCCTTTCAATCATCAACAGAACGCTCTCCACAACCGATTCAAACATTATCATAGGCGGGACATATACAAGGATGCCTTATGATGAGGGGTTCTTCAGCCTCTTTCAATCTGTATTTATAAACTACTCGGAGACAAAGAAGGCGAGAAATCCTAATTATATAGCAGCCCATGCGATGGTCATTGATGCTCAAACATTCAGAAAAAGCGGAGGTTTCTCTGAGGGTTTCCTGCCCATACTTGAGGATGTTGAGTTTAGCCACAGATTGCAGAGAAAAGGCTACAGACTTCTCATGAATCCCGAGATACAGGTTCAACATATATTCAACTTTTCTTTAGCTAAATCCCTGCAAAATGCTATAAAAAAATCTATGTATTGGACTATGTATTCCCTGAAAAACAGAGATTTATTTTCTGACTCAGGCACTGCCTCTGTGGAACTGAAGGTTAATGGGGTATCATATTTTTTTAGTCTCCTCTTTTTAATCTTCTGGATATTCTTACAAAAATCTTTGTTTTTATTTTCTCTACCATTGATTCTTGCGTTTAATACCTTTATAAACAGAGGGCTATTAAAGGCTTTCTATGAGACAAATGGTATTTTTTTTGCTGTATTAGCTTATTTATATTATACAATGCTTTATCCATTACCTGTGGGAACAGGTGTAATTGCAGGGGCGATTAGATTTTTATTTAAGAAAGGAATTTTTAAATGAGCTACTCACCCTTTCGCCATATTGGCTCTGTGTTTGTAAAAGTCACTTCTTTATTTTTTGATTCTTTCTATGTTCTTGTATTTTTTCTTCCATCCGTATAGCACCGCACTCTTCACACCAATATTGATCACCAAGAGTGGAATAACCATCAGTTCCTAAATTAATGATGATTCCACATCGAGAGCATTTTGTAGGTTCGTAAGCAGGCGGGTTCTCAAGCTTCTCAAAATTGTATTCGTTTGTCCCATACCAAACGTACATTTCTGTTTTGAAAGATTGTCCGCATTCTGTACAGTCTTTCCAGTTGCCGCTGTGTCCTTCAGTCTGATGATAACCGCACAAAGTAAATCTACTGTGATTCCTGCTGCAACTATTTCTGGCATAGGAAAATATGACATATTTATGTTCATCATTACATATCCAATTCCCGCAACAATCTGTTTGGATTAGGTTAGTCTTTTTACCGCAAAGCCCACATCTCGGTTTCTCTTGTGTCTTTTTGCTCGGGAAAGGAATTACGTTTGATTTAGCTTTCTGCTTAGCCATCTGCCCTCAATCGTTAAATATATTTTCTGCTTATTCTCAGACAATAAATATGTGAAAGATATTTTACTCGTCTATAATGTTTTTTGCCCAATTAATTTAATCAGCAAACCACAAGACATCGTAGAGCCAAAATACTATCAGTTCCCACTATGTCTTTAGTGACTAATTGCCCAAAATTAGCGGCGGCTATCAGCCGTCCAATGGATTTATTTGTTAGCCATGCCTTTATATCCTATTTGGATAATTTACGAGGTTTTGGAGCGGGGATACCATATATCATGCCCTCAGCACTAATATCCTCATCAATTTCTGCCCAATGCACGCCCTCACCATCCCCGATAATTTCGTAATTGCCTCGCTGTTCAGGTGTTGCCTCTGACAACCGCCAAGACCAAGTAAGAGGAACACTAATTATCCGTCCATCAACAAGATAGGCAGTAATTGTATCCTCTGTGATACTTATATCCTTAATTCTCACTTCTTGAAGCTTCACCGCAGTGCTCATGCCATGCTTATAGCTTACAGCTTATAGCTTACAGCATAATATTTAACTCCTTTGAAGTAAAGCCATAATTTTTACTCAACACGATAGGTTCTAACCAAAACTTAGAGACCATCCTTTCCCTTTGAACATGTACATGCATTGGCTCATTACAGTCAAAGCTATAAAAGAAAAAACGATATGGTCCAGGAATATCTTTAACAGTTGGCATGCCGATAATATATCAGATTTATTAAAATACTTCATGAGAATTTATAGGTTATATATGATGGTATTTGGTCACAATTTGGACTTTACATATGTTTTTTATTGCTGCCTAATGTAGAATTGACTGATGCAGACCACCGAATGACTTAAAAGAGCAAAAAACCGTTTTACAAATCATAGGTCACAATCAGTCTGAAAAAGTGTCCTGTGGTCTGCATTCATGTCCAACGCCTGGTTGGCTGCCGCTATGCAACATGCTACTCCATCAACCATAACTCTCGTCTTGAGTTTTACAATATGCTCAAAATTCCAACTGACGATTACATCTATTCCGTTGATTACGGATACAGCGATATGCAGGGCATCACTTCTATATTTTTCAGGAATGATTCCTTCCTTAATATAACGCTCAGCCAATTCTACTGTTTCCAAATCTATGTCAAGCAACAAAGGATTAGTTTTGCGTATCAAATCTTCCAATTGTGTTTTCTTCGGCTCGGGTGCTCTGCTAATCTCCCTGATCACTTCATCCGAAATATATAAGCCTTCGGTAATTGAAGGCATATCATTAAAAAACTTTATCGTAATTTCCTTCTTTTCAGGGTCGCCGTCTGCAAATACAAAATTGAAAATCGTCGTATCAAGGTAACATTTTATTTTCTTCATGCTTATTATTTTAGCACTTTATACGTATTTGTGGAATAAATAATTTGTTATCGCCATCCCGATCAGCAGCCAACGATAGAAGTCAGCGACAGGCTACTGCCTGTTCGCTGGAATGAGTTGTTACACCAGTTTTAATTGTTTGTCTTGGGGTTTGGTATTCGCCACATTAATTTTGTAGTTGTTTCTATGCCGTCCAGTAAATTCCCCGTTTTGTTTCCTTTGTTTAAATGTCTTTTGGACAATATGCTTTTGCAATTCTTCTTGTATTGCCTTTTTTTCAAAAGAAGCGTTTTGTAATCTCTGTTTTGCGTGCTGAATATATTCTTCTGAAATGTCAATGCCGATAAATTTTTTATTCAGCAGTTTAGCTGCAACCAAAGTTGTCCCGCTTCCGCAATATGGGTCTAACACAATTCCGTCATTGTCATTAAGAATAGAAGTAATTATTCTTACAGGTAAAGTAATCGGAAATGGGGCAGGGTGAGTATTTTTTTGTCCGCTCTCTGGTGAAAAACGCCAAATGGAAGTAAGCAATGCGTTTTTAGATTCTAATTCTTTTCCAATTTTATTATTTCTGATTGGTTTGTAAAGCCAATAAATTCTTTCATCTACCTGCCAAAATCTCCACCCTCTAATATTGGCAGCTATCATTCTGTCCCAAATAATTTCTTGTCTAATTGTCCATTTAGTTTTTAACAACCATTTCATTGGATGAATCATTGTCCCTTTTTCCCATCTTGTTTTATGGTTGTAAAAAAATGAACCGCCTTCTTTTGTTATTCTAAATATTTCGTTGAGAACATTGATTTGTTCTTCTTCATATTCTTCCTCTGATTTAATGTCTTTGTAAGAGTCGTATTTTACATTTTTTACGAGCCAACCCTTATGTTTTTCTTGCTTGTTGTATGGAGGCGAAGTAACACCGACATCAATAAAATCAGAATTAAAAGTTTTCAAAACAGTTAAAGCGTCTCCCTTAATAATTTCGTTTATGTGCCTTTTCATCATTCGTGCTCAATTAAAAAACGATAAAAAATTTTGTTAAAATACTTTTGATTTTTTCCAATGGTTTGCTTGTTTAGATAAACAATTTTGATTTTCGGATAATCTCTGTAGTGGCTAAAGTTAAAGGAAGCCATTCTTGTATAAGTGCCAATAGTTCTTTTTTGAGGCAGTTGCTTTTTTAATCTTTCATAAACAACTTTGAAAGGAAATTCTAAAATATATTGCAGTTCACCATCAACAAATCCACTGGAAAGGAGATTCAGATTTTCTTTAGTGTCTTTCTTTAATCGCTCAATAGTGTAATCATTAAACCCACCCTCACCATTCAATTTCGGCTTGGTTTTCTTTTGGTCGTAGCCCTCTGTTTGAATATTTTTTGGCTTTGCTTCGCAGGAAATCGGTTTGCCACCAATTGCGGATTTTTGCTTGAAACCGTTATACCCTAACTTGCTTGGATTATGTTGGTAGCCAGCAATGGAAACAGTTACAAATTCTCTTAAACTGGAAGAATTTTTGTCGTTAATATACGCGGTTAATAAGTCAGTAAGAATGGAAATTAAATTGTCTTTTGATTTGCTCAATAGCAATTCACTCAATTCTTTGTGCGGTCTTGTCGCATAGTATGTAACAATTTGGGCTAAATCTTGATTCATAAAGCAAAGATAAATCTTATAGAAACTTGTTTGTCGTTTGTTTATAAGGCTTTTTCGCCATTTGAAGCATTATACCATTTTTATCTATCTTCTTTTAATAAGAATGTAAAATTTCAAAATGGGCGGTATTCGTCTTTATTTATTGTTTTTATTATTGAGGTGTAATGCGGCTGCTCAACTGCCGCATTCTCCCCGTAGCGAAGCGGAGGGGAGAACGATAAGCTGAGTGACGAGTGCCCTGTATTACGTTAAAGAGCATAAAACCGATTTGCATATCTCAAGACTCTGATCGTCTGAAAAAGCGTCCTGTGGCACTCGTTCATCTCCAGCGTCAGGTTAGATTTCTTTATCATCATCACCCATAATTATGTTTTTGCTGTCTTGTTCCGAGTTCATTTTACCACTGGCAGTATCTTTATTTATTTTTTTTACGAATATCATATTTAAAAAAGGAATAGAACACATAGTAATAG
This sequence comes from Nitrospirota bacterium, assembly GCA_016208965.1. GTDB lineage: Bacteria > Nitrospirota > Thermodesulfovibrionia > UBA6902 > DSMQ01 > JACQXB01. The sequence goes on along the minus strand of JACQXB010000024.1, from coordinate 1,149 downwards.
CTGCAAGAAGAAAGATAGCATCATTAGTATGTATGCGTCTCTCAATGGAATCAGCGATACCAATAAAAAGAAACCAAATGCCAATTCCAAAGCTAATCCAATATTGCTGAGCTAACATCATAAATATAGATGCAAAGGCTGGAAGCAGACACAAAATCAAATATAGAAATATGTGAGATCCACCACTTGATGACGAACCCGCCAAACTGCGTGCATTAACAACAACAAGAGTCAGTATCGTAATGGCCGAAATAATGCCTAATAATTTGATTGACAATGATTTCAATTGAAGTTTTTCACTATATGACATATGCTCTATTCCTTAAAATAGTGGCTGGGTAGATTATAGCTTGCTTATGATTTGATCAATCAAAACATGAGCATCTTTAAAACAATCTTCAAGGTATCCCCAAAATTCATCATTTAAGACTTCTTTTTTAGTGCCTCCACTCCAAAACCGGAGAACACATCCTATGCCATCTTCAAACATAATGTCACCATGTGCAAACATGTTACGATATTCCATTACTTTTTTTAAGACAGATGCTAACCGATCTTTATCGCGTCCTTCAAGTAATGAATCATCATGCATGATAGCAATGATTAAATTCTTCTTTACAGAATAAGAAAAATGATCTGCTTTGATTATTCTGTCTGAAAAGAAAAGTCGTCCTCGATGTTCTTCAATTTGTTCTTTTTGGGGAAACATATAATCTGTGATTATAGATTCAAATTTTTGTTCGAGACATATTGCAGACCAAATAATTAAGCCTCCATTAATCCTGGCTTGGTCTAAGTCCTTCCCAACTGAAAAATCAATAGTGCCAAATGAAACGATCTTTTTATTGCCCGAAGCCAAATCTCTTAAAGCTTCTTCAAGGTCAATTGACCGTGTAGCAAATTGGCGTTGAATTGGTAAGTCTATTTTTTTCATAAATCTAACCAGTTAGTATATAGTTTTCTGCATATTAACAGATTGATATACAAAAGAAAAGATTTTTCGCTATTTTTTTGTTCTACCGATTTAGAAATGTCCTATTCTTACTGATTTAGAAATGTCCGCTTTTTGTATTTTACCTGATCTGCCTTCATAACTGACATTTTTTAAAAAATCGGCTTCGCAAAATGCCTTATAATCGCTTATGTCGA
>JACQXB010000023.1 GCA_016208965.1 Nitrospirota bacterium | reverse complement strand
ACTCATTTAAAGTAATATTGTCCCATAAATCCTCAACAAATAGGATCTTTTCTGGTATGCTTAAATTGACAATTTCAGGAATATCTTTTACACGCATTGTTTTTCTCCTTTCCGTTTAGTTGTATTATATTTTGCTCCTAACATTATATTTTATGTTACTTCAACAATATGATGAATTATAGTGAAGGAACGGGATATAGTCAAGCGAAAAAAACTAAAAAACTCTTGAAAAAGGCAGTAGCTTACAATATAATTATGTAATATTAAACATTATATTGTTAGAATATAATATTGAGTTTTAATTATGTTAGAGCCATTCAATCAATTTTTGTCATTAAAAGGTAGGGTACAAAGCAAATATCTCCCGTTTTATTTGAGATGGGTGACAGATTGTTATCGCTTCCTTGATATTCCTTTGTCTCAATTCATAACAAACGAGCAAAAATCTCAATTTCTCAAACAGTTGGGCAAAAGTCATGAAGACTGGCAGGTAAACCAGGCAGACCATGCCCTGAGACTATACGGCTATTTTCTATCACGGACATTGCCTGATGAAAACAGGCGTTTTTCTGCAACAACGATTAATGATTGGAAGGCAATTGAGGAAAAAACCATAGAGGCTATCAGGCTTCGTCACAGGTCTTATAGCACAGAAAAAACATATATTACATGGCTTCGTCAATTTCAAGGTTTTGTCAAAAACAAAAATCCCAATGACCTTGATGGAAAAGCCCTTCAGGACTTTCTCAGTTATCTGGCCGTTGAAAAGAAAGTGTCATCTTCTACACAGAATCAGGCGCTAAATGCGATTGTCTTTGTGTACCGGCATGTCCTTGACAATGATATAGAAGATGAAATCATCTCTGTCAGGGCTCGTCAGCAGCGGCGTCTGCCTGTAGTGTTAACGTTTAAGGAGGTTAACAATGTCTTTGATGAAATGTCAGGGCTTCAACGTCTTATGGCAATGCTCATCTATGGATGTGGATTCCGTCTTCAGGAATGTTTGGCCCTCAGAATAAAAGATGTTGATATAGAGCAGGGCATTGTGATTGTGCGTTCAGGAAAGGGGGACAAAGACAGGAGGACAATACTGCCTGAGTCTCTCAAGGACGAACTTGTTCACCATATATCTTCTGTAAGAGAACTTTACGAGCAGGACAGGAAGGATAAGGCAAGCGGTGTATATCTGCCAGGTGCATTGGGAAAAAAATACCCGAATGCAGGAAAGGAGTGGGGATGGTTCTGGCTTTTCCCGTCAAGAGTGGTTTCTATTGATCCGAGGACACGCATTGTCAGGCGTCATCACACTCATCCCGCTGCTTTACAGAGGGCTTTCAAGAATGCTGTCATAAAAGCAGGGATAACAAAACAAGCCTCTATCCATACACTTCGTCACAGCTTTGCCACACACCTTCTTGAAAGCGGGTATGATATCAGGACTATTCAGGAACTTCTTGGGCACACAAGTATTCAGACCACAATGATTTATACTCATGTCGCGACAAAGAATATCCTCGGCGTACGGAGTCCTCTGGATAAATAATGGATTCAATAACAGAAGGCATCAGAAAGGCTTTTTTACTTATCTTCAGTCTCGATACAGAGTTATTGGGTATCATATTTCTCTCACTAAAAGTCTCGGGCATTGCACTTGTTATTGCAACAATCACGGGCTTGCCTATTGGCGCTCTTGTAGGTTTAAAAAGATTCCCTTTGCGCAGGGTAACAATCAGCCTTATGAATACCTTTATGGGGCTTCCGCCAGTTGTAGTTGGGCTTTTCCTTTATCTTATACTGTCAAGAAGCGGGCCTTTTGGTTTCATGGGGCTGCTTTATACACCCTCAGCAATGGTTATCGCGCAAAGTATTCTTGCGTTCCCGATTGTGGCGTCGCTTTCCCACTCTGCCATTGTAAATGTTGACCCAATTATAAAACAGGCTTCCATGACACTTGGTGCCACACCTTTTCAGGTAACATTAAACATGATGAGGGAGGCAAGATACGGGATAATCTCAGGAGTAATCGCAGCATTTGGCAGAGTAATGGCAGAAGTTGGCGCAATACTTGTTGTTGGTGGAAATATTGCTGGATACACAAGGGTTATGACAACCACTATTGCCCTTGAGACAGATAAGGGGAACTTTGAGCTTGCTATTGCGCTTGGCGTCATACTGCTAATGATTTCATTAATTATAAATATGGTTTTGCATCTTATTCAGAGAAAAGGAATGGTTAAATCAGGAATATGAGTTTGGTATTAAGTCTGACAGATATTTGGAAAAGTTATAATGGAAAGCCTGTTCTGAAAGATTGCTCCTATTCTTTTGGAGCGGGGATTTATGTGTTGATGGGACCAAATGGCAGCGGGAAATCAACTTTCCTAAGGATATGCACCCTCCTTGAAAATCCTGATGAAGGAAAGATTAATTATTTTTCAGACACTCACCTTAGTCTTCCTTTATTAAGGGGGGAATTAAAGTGGGGTGTATTTTCAGAAAATAATATTTTTAAAAAAAGAGATATTGAACTAAAACGCAGGATAACTCTTCTCCTGCCAAGGGTTGGGGTTTTTAATACTACGGTCTTTAAGAATGCGGCTTATGGTTTGAAAATTCGTGGTATGGGGCATGATGAAATAGAAAAAAAGGTTAACACCGTGCTGGAATTTGTTGGCTTAAGTCATAAAAAGAACCATAATGCGATTATGCTTTCAAGCGGAGAAACTCAAAGGCTTGGCATTGCAAGGGCAATGGTCATAGAACCAGAGGCGCTTTTTCTTGATGAGCCTACAGCTTCCGTTGATCAGGAAAATACAGAGATTATAGAGAATATAATTTTAAATATGAAGGAGGAAAACGGCTCAACTGTGATTATTGCCACACATGATACTTCACAGGCGGAAAGACTTGTGGGTAGAGTGTTGATTATGCAAAACGGAAAGATTATTGAGAAAACTTTTTGAAATAAATCTCTAAAACCTCTTATAATAGACAATCATTGTTTTTGTTTAACGCGTCATTCCTGTGAAAACAGGAATCCAGTATTTAGTAGTTTCCTGCTTTTGCAGGGACGGCGTCTGGATTCCCGCCTGCGCGGGCATATGTCTTCGTTTGCTCATTGATTTATAAAGCATTGATTATTACAATTAGCCATGGCATATATTTTAATTGATGGCTATAACCTCATCGGTATTGCCCACAATAATCTTGAGAATGCTCGCAATAATCTCATTGAACAACTCCAGAGATATTCAGAATTAAAAGGGCATGGTGTTACTGTTGTCTTTGATGGCTGGAAGAGCGGACAATTAAACGAAACAAAAACGCGGATTGGCAATGTAAATATTATCTTCTCAAGGCTGGGTGAAAAGGCAGACATTCTTATAAAAAGAATTCTCTCTGAAAAGCAAGGACAATGGATTGCTGTGAGCTCTGACAGGGAGATAGCAGATTTTGCAAACAAAAAAGGTTTTGCCTCTATTACTGCAGAAGAATTTGAAAGAAAGCTTTACCCCGTCAGAAAAAAAGCACCGCCTTTTACGGAGAATAAGCAGAATATTGTAGCGCAGAGAGAATTTAAAACTACACATAAATTTTCTAACGGAGTTTATTCAACAAAGCATGCTTTAGAGGAAACAGCAGTAGAGCCAACAGACATGAAAGATGATGATATTTATTCAGTGTCTGCTAAAAGGAAAGGTAACCCACGAAAACCATCAAAGAAGCAAAAGCAAAAACTGAGGGCGCTTAAAAAACTTTGAAGCGCACAGATTATCTCAGTAATCATTTTTAGGATTTAGGTTCTGAAATCTTTACATACATTGTGTGTAGGTTAAAAAGGACATTCTCAAGTTGTTTCTCCTCATCTGCAGTAAGGTTGCCTTTTGTTTTTTCTCCGAGCATTTCCAGTGTATCTATGAGATACTTTGCCTGCAGCATGTTTTTATCAGCCTCCCCGGTTAGCGGGTTGGGAATAACGCCAATGCTGATAAAAGCAGCAGTGCTTAACTCAAGGATGTGATTTATAAAATTTGCCTGTGGTAGATGAGGGGTTTTGCCTTCCTCAGATTTTTCGGTCATCTTAAAAATGCCTCCTTTCTAAAAGATGGTACTAATCAAAAACCTGATAATGACATTCTCGCAAGCTCTATGAGGGCTGAGGGAAATACACCTATAACAAGGGTAGATACTACTGTCACTGTCAGGGCAATGTTCATTGCGGTGGATGTAGAAAGAACAACCTCTGCCTTTGGCTCTTTCATATACATATACATTACAACCCTTAGATAAAAGAATGCAGAAACCGCGCTGAATATTACAGCAATTATAACAAGATACGTATAGCCTGCATTGATTGCACTCATAAAGATATAGAATTTAGCTATAAAACCAGCTGTCGGGGGAATGCCTGTAAGGGAAAACATAAAGATGAGCATGAGCGATGAGGCAACAGGGCGAGTCTTTGCAAGTCCTTCATAGTCAGACAGTTCTTCACCCATGAAGCCTTCGCTTCTAAGCATAATCACAACTGCAAATGCACCGATATTCATAAAGGCATATATCAGCATGTAGTTCATCATGCTTGATAATCCCTCACTGGTTCCAGTGATTATACCTAAAAGTGCATATCCTGCATGGGCAATAGATGAGTAAGCAAGCATTCTCTTAATATTTGTCTGTGCAATTGCAGTAACGCTTCCAACAAGCATTGTAAGAACAGACAGTGGTATTAGAATGCTTGACCACTGTACGTGCATGGATCCAAATGCCTCAAAAAATACCCTGCCAAGGACTGCGAATCCTGCAGCCTTTGGACCTACAGACATGAAGGCAGTAATAGATGTTGGTGCACCCTCATATGCATCAGGTGCCCACATATGAAACGGAACAAGTGCAATTTTAAACCCGAAAGCCACTATAAAGAATATAAGACCTAAGAGAAAAACAGGACTTCCCAGAAGATTTAATGTCTCCATGGCAACTGCAATTTCTTTTAGGTTTGTAGTCCCTGTAAGACCGTATGTTAGTGAGATTCCATAAAGTAGAAATGCAGAAGAGAACGCACCGAGAAGAAAATACTTTATGGCTGCCTCACCTGAGCGCACCTGTTTTCTCAATATCCCGGTAAGTATATAAGTAGAAAGTGCCATTAACTCAAGTCCGAGGTAAATGACCATTAAGTCAGTGGCTGACGCCATAATCATCATGCCTGATGTAGCAAATAAAAGAAGGGCATAATATTCTCCAAAAGATGCCATTTCTATAGATATGTACCTTATGGAAATAAATATCGTAAGGACGATGTTTATATAAAATATAAATTTGAAAAAGATAGAATATCCGTCAAATGCAAACATCCCCATAAATTCGCTCCCGGACAAGCTTAATGCATAAAGCTTAAAACTACTGTAGGCAGAAACAAGTGTTCCAACGAGACCTGTAAATGCAAGAGTCTCTTTTCTCTTTACCACAAGGTTAAGAAGCAGGATGATTAGGGCGCTGCATATAAGAATAATTTCCGGGACAAGCACTCTTATGCTTAACAGATTAAAATCGCTCAGAATCATCTCAAAATCTCCCATATATGCTGAGCCATCGAATCTTCTACCATAGTGCCTGTATTCATATGCTTGATAAGGTGTTCCACAGAGGCATGCATAAAGCTCAGGAATGTCTCAGGGAAAAAACCTATCCAGAAGACGAGAATAATCAATGGCATTAGAGTTATTACCTCTCTGAAGTTTAAATCCATTATCAGATGATGGGCTGCTGGATTAGGTCTTTCAAAAAACACCCTTTGGTAAAGCCATAACATATATCCAGCGCCAAGGATGATACCTGTTGCTGCAAGGATACCCAAGATTTTCTTTGCCTTTAATGCCCCAAAGATAATCAAGAATTCGCCTATAAATCCATTTGTGCCTGGAAGACCTATGGAGGCAAGTGTAAATACCATAAATATCCCTGCATACCATGGTGTCAGAGACGCAAAGCCTCCGTAGTCAACAATCATCCTCGTGTGCGTCCTTTCATAAATAATCCCCACCATTAGAAACAACGCACCTGTGATAATACCGTGATTGAGCATCTGAAGTATCCCACCCTCAACACCCTGAGTGTTAAGTGTAAAGATACCGAGTGTGACGAAACCCATGTGGCTTACGCTTGAATAAGCAATAAGACGTTTTAAATCTTTCTGGGCAAAACAGACCATTGCCCCATAAATAATTGCAATGATAGAGAGTATAAATAAAGGGATGATAAAAAACCTTGTTGCATCCGGGAACATCGGAATTGAAAACCTCAAAAATCCGTATGCCCCCATTTTAATCAACACGCCAGCGAGTATGACACTGCCTGCTGTTGGCGCCTCTGTATGGGCGTCAGGCAGCCATGTATGCACAGGGAACATTGGAACCTTTACTGCAAATGCTGCAAAAAATGCAAGGAATAACCAATATTGAAGGTATAAGGGGTATTTGATATTACTTAATACGAGGATATCAAGTGTCCTTCCACTATAAAGATACAATACCACAATCCCGACGAGCATAAGCACGCTTCCAACAAGTGTGTAAAGGAAAAACTTTATTGCAGCATAAACCCTCTGCTGCCCTCCCCATACCCCTATTAAAAGAAACATGGGAATCAACATTGCTTCCCAGAAGAGATAGAAAAGGAAAAAATCTAAAGATACAAAAACACCGAGCAGCCCTGTTTCCATTATGAGGATGGCTATATAAAATTCTTTTACCTTTGTCTCAATAGCCTTCCACGAAACCAGAACAGAGAGGATACTTAAAAGGATGGTGAGAAAGATAAACAGGACGCTTATCCCATCTATTCCTACAAAGTAATTTATCCCCCATGATGGAATCCATTCCCGCCTCTCTACAAACTGCATAAGATAAGTGGTTTTGTCAAAAGCGCTGAGCATAGGGAGTGCAACGGCAAGCGCCCCGACTGTTATGAGAAGGCTTGTCCATCTTATAGAGTTTGCATTTTTCATAAATAGGAGTAGAATCGCCCCTAAAAGAGGGAAAAATACCATTACTGTGAGAATTGAATAACTAAGCTGATTTAAAATTACGTTTTCCATTATTTTATAAAAATCATAACCCCTATTATTACCAGTGCCCCTAATGCCATAATAATCCCGTAATGAGAAAGAACGCCTGTCTGTATCTTTCTTAACCTCTGTCCGAGACTGCCGATAAGATTTGGAATACCATTGACAACACCCTCTATGAGCCTTCCGTCAAAGAACCCTAAAAATATCTTATCAGAGGCAATAAGTGCAGGCTTTACAATCGTCTTATAATAAAGTTCATCCACCCAGTACTTGTTGTAAAGAAGCTTATAAACAGGCTGAAATGCAGAGCCGACCTTATAGGGTAAATCGGTCTTCTTAAGATACATAATAAAAGCAGTAAATATACCTGCTAACCCAATAAGGACAGAGAGTCCCATAACAAACAATTCCTCAGAATGTGTGCCCTCACCTTTTGGATGCCCAAGCACAGGTGCGAGAAACTCTCCGATTTTATCCCCGTGGTCCATTAAAAGCGGAGGGATACCTACCCAGCCTGCTCCGACTGCTCCAAGGGCAAGGAATATCAAAGGGATTGTCATAACAGGAGGGGATTCATGAAGATGATGTTCCTGCTCATGTGTCCCCCGAAATTTTCCGTGAAAAGTCAGGTATATCAATCTAAAAGAATAAAATGCTGTCATGAAGGCTGAAACAATAGCTAAAACCCAGAGAAATTTTCCCAAGTCTCCACCTGTATATGCCCTCCATAGGATTTCATCTTTACTGAAGAATCCTGCCAATCCCGGTATTCCCGATATACTTAATGATGCTATAAGAAATGTCCAGTATGTAACAGGCATGTATTTTTTAAGTCCTCCCATCTTCTGTATATTCATCTCATTATGTAGTGCATGGATAACGCTTCCAGAACCAAGAAACAATAGTGCCTTAAAATATGCGTGTGTATAAAGGTGAAATATCGCGGTAGTGTAAGCGCCCATGCCGAGTGCAAGGAACATATATCCAAGCTGACTTACAGTAGAGTAAGCTATTATCCGTTTTATATCATTCTGCACAAGTCCTATTGATGCAGCAAATATTGCGGTTATCCCCCCCACAACTGCCACCACTGTCATTGCATCAGGAGAGAGATTAAACAGAGGGCTGCATCGGGCAACCATAAATACACCAGCAGTAACCATTGTTGCAGCGTGTATCAGTGCAGAGACAGGTGTTGGTCCTTCCATGGCATCTGGAAGCCACACATGAAGCGGCACCTGTGCAGATTTTCCAACAGCACCGCAAAAGAGTAGAAGGCATATCACTGTAATAGTATCTACCTCGTATCCGAGTATATTCATAGTCTGGCCTAAAACGCTTCCTGTATTTGCAAATACCTCCACATATTCAAGACTCCCGAATGTAAGGAATACTAATATAACTCCAAGACCAAATCCAAAATCTCCAAATCTGTTAACGATAAATGCCTTCTTGCCAGCGTCTGCTGCAGATTTTTTCTCAAACCAAAAACCTATAAGAAAGTAAGAACAAAGACCCACTGCCTCCCATCCAAAGTAAAGGAGTAGAAAGTTATTTGCCATCACAAGGATAAGCATTGAAAACACAAAAAGGCTTAAATAAGCAAAGAATCTGTGGTAGCCCTTGTCACCATGCATATAGCCGATTGAATAAATGAAAATCAGAGAACTGATAGAAGTCACAACTATGAGCATTGTTGCTGTCAACTGGTCTATGAGAAAACCTATAGGTACATTGAAATTGCCTGATACAATCCAGGTATAGAGGTTAAGGTTAATAACATTCCCTGCATAAACATCCATAAATACAGATACTGAAAGTACAAAAGAGCCTAATACAGCAGGGACCGCTATCCAGTGAGCCTTGTCTTTTATATAGTTACGGCCAAACAATATGTTAATAACAAACGCAATCAAAGGCAGTAAAGGTATTAATGTATATTTCAGCATTTATTATCCCTCAATACACGATACACGATGCATGATTCATGATACATCATGATGCATGATTCACGATTCATGATACAGGATAAAAATTTTTGTCTTTTATCTTGCATCTTGTATCCTGTATCTTGCATCCTGCTTTCATCCTTTCAATAGGTTTATCTCATCAACATTTACTGTTGGTTTATTCCTGAATAATGCAATTAAAATAGCCAGACCAACTACTGCCTCTGCAGCAGCCACAGCGATTACAAGAAAGACCATAATCTGTCCTTTTATAGACTGAAGATAATGGCTAAAGGCAACAAGGCTAATATTTACAGAATTAAGCATTAACTCTATAGAGATAAAAGCAATTATCAGGTTGCGTCTTGTAAGAAACCCTATGACGCCAATGCTGAATACCACTGCACTAAGAACAATATACCAGCTTAACGGAACCACTCGTTTACCTCCGGTAAACAGAACTTGAGAAGTTAAGAAGTTAATGAGGTTGAGATTTCACATCTTCTAAACTTCTTATCTTCCCATCTTCTATTCATTAATTAACCTTCCTCTTTGCCAGAACTACTGCTCCTATAATAGCCACTAACAGTATCACAGATGTTATTTCAAATGGCAAAAGATACTCTGTATATAAAACCTTTCCAACGGTCATGAGGTTTCCCTCAGACTGTATTGCCTGAATACTGTAGGGACCAAGCTGTGGAAACACCACAATCTGACTTAGTATCAATACCAAAAACACTATAAAAACCATACCCGCAAACACACCTAATGGCCATTGTTTTTGAAATCTCTTCTCCATCTCCTCTCTTTTCAGGTTTAGCAGCATGATGACAAAGAGGAACAATACCAGAATAGCCCCAGCATATATAATAATCTGTATTGCTGCTAAAAACTCGGCATTCAAAAAAAGATAAAGTGCTGCTATGTGAACAAAGAGGACCAACATCCACAAAACACTGTGAATAGGGTTTTTTCTTGTTATCACAAGAATTGATGTCCCAACAATCACCACAGCAAAATATGCAAAAAAGAGTTTAGGTAGCATAAGACCCTTAATTATATTGTCATTCCTGCGAAAGCAGGAATCCAGAAGACAAAAGATCTGGATTCCGTGTCAAGCACGGAATGACAGAAAATGCGAGGTTAGAAAATCCCGCCTATTTTCATCCTCCCTTGTGCCGACAAGTCGGCATGAATTTTGCATTTTGAATTTTCTGTATAAAATCTTCACTCATCGGTCTCCAGAATTTTTTGAAATACTCTTCTCCTTTTTCACCTGCCATATATTTATCCCAGGTTAAAAGCAGTTTTTCCTTTGTCATATAAAAGGCATCCTTTGCATAGTCAGAATATTCATAATGCTCAGTTAATGAGATTGCACCAAAAGGGCATGCCTCCACACAAAAGGCGCAAAAGACACATCTCAATACATCTATTTCATATCTATCTACAACCTTCTTGTGGTCTTCACCTTCTATTGTATAAATATGGATGCATTGGGAAGGACACATTGCTGCACAAAGACCGCAGCCAACGCATTTTGCCGCACCTGTTTCCTTATCCCTTACAAGTGCATGAAGCCCTCTGAAGCCGGCAGCCGCTTCTCTTTTCTCATAGGGATATTGCCTTGTGACAGCAGGAGAAAACATATGCTTCAGCGTCAGAGCCAATCCCTGAAGAATCTCAATAAAGAATACCTTTTTTATAAATTTTTTAGTTGTCATAACCAGAATAAAAATTAAAATTCAAAAATTAAAAATCAAAATTATGGAACATTTTTAATTATAAACTCCTTAATTTTGCATTTTGCATTTTAATTTTTGCATTTAAAATAGTTTCACCAATCCTGTTATCACTATATTCGCCAGTGCCAAAGGGATAAAGAGCTTCCATCCCAGTCCCATAAGCTGGTCATACCTGTATCTCGGAAGTGTTGCCCTTATCCAGAAATAGAAGAAAATCAATGCATAAACTTTTATTAAAAACCATACTATCTGAGGAACATATGAGAAAACCCAGAAATCAGGTCCTTTCCATCCTCCGAGAAAACAGATTGTCGCTATAGCAGACATAATAAACATTGCTACATACTCAGCCATAAAAAACAGACCGAATCTCATTCCACTGTATTCTGTAAAATAACCTGCTACGAGTTCACTCTCTGCCTCTGGTAAATCAAACGGCGCCCTGTTTGTCTCAGCAATTGCTGACATAATGAATACGAAAAATGCTATAGGCTGCACAAGTATAAAAGGATACATTGACTGGGCATTTACTATATCTACAAGGTTTGCGCTTCCGGCAAGCATCATAACTCCAACAAGGCTAAGTCCTATTGCAATCTCGTAGCTTATGACCTGCGCTGATGCCCTGAGACCGCCAAGGAAGGCATATTTTGAGTTTGATGCCCATCCTGCCAGAATAATACTATACGCACCTAATGACGAAAGGGCCAATATATATAAGATTCCTATATTAAGGTTGGCAATGGAGAAGGTTTCCCAGAGAGGGATAACAGCTAAAGATGATAAGGCTGCAATAACCCCTATCACCGGCGCTATAAAGAAAACTGGCTTATCTGCATTTGAAGGTATGATATCTTCTTTGAAGAAGAGCTTCACAAAGTCAGCAATTGGCTGTAGCAAGCCATGCGGACCAACATGCATTGGTCCAAGCCTTGCCTGCATGTGTCCGATTACCTTACGTTCACAATATGTTGCATAGGCAACATGAAGCAGGACTATAGTGACAAGAATAAAAACCTTAATGAAAGTAATTCCTATTTCTAATATGGTCATCCCTGTTTATCCTATATCTTTTCTATTGTTACCTCGCAACCCTCTATACCGGGCACCTTTGTTATAGGGTCAATCTCATAATTTAACAGGCTGAATACACCTCTGCCCTCAAAATTATTGCCAAGCAAAACCTTATTGTCTTTTATAGCGGTATCAATGGAGACCTGAACATTAATACTGCCCTGTGCAGTAGAAACACTAACATTATCGCCTTCTTTTAATCCGAGCTTCTCAGCATGATTAGTTCCTATTTTAAGCGTGGGCTCAGGGCAGATTTTCCTTAAGGCTAAAGCCCTTCTTGAGAGTGTCCCTGAATGAAACAGGATTTTCTCAGGGGCAAGGTAAAGCCCTTCTTTATATTCACGGAAGGTTTCTTCAGCAGCAGGAATCTCACTTACCACACCCCTTAAAGGTTCGCCATTATACGGCCAGAGACAGTTTCCTTTTTCAATTTCATCATAAGTGAGGTCTTTATAAAGTGGTGAGACCGTTGCGATTTCCTCCATTATATCCTCTGCCCTTGGATAATGCATCTCATATCCCATCTTGCTTGAAATTTCCGATATTGTCCTCCAGTCATCTGCACTGCTCGGGGTATTCACTGCTTTTCTTAGAAGCTGTATCCTTCTCTCAAGGTTCGTATATGTTCCGTCTTTTTCTGACCAACCTGATGCAGGTAAGACCACATCAGCAAGCTCTGCTGTTTCTGTGAGAAATATGTCCTGAACAACGAGGAAATCAAGAGATTTTAAAGCCTCTTTTACATAAGAAGTGTTCGGAAGATTAAAAACAGGATTCTCACCCATGACATATAATACCTTTATCTTCTTATCTTTTGTTGCCTCTATTATCTCCATAAGGGTAAGACCTCCTTTTTCCGGGATAGTTCCTTTCCACACAGTTTCAAACCTTTTTTTGAAATCACCTACCACAAGTGGTCTTCCTCCCGGAAGCATGTCAGGCACGCAGCCCATATCAATGAGCCCCTGCTCGTTTGAACTCTCGGATAGAAGATAAAGCCTTGCCTCAAGTAAATAAGTAATGCCTGCAACTGCAAAGAGTATCCTGTGTCCTCTGCTCCGATGAACAACATCCATACCCAGGACAATAGAAACAGAGCCACCACTAAGAAGCACATCCTTTAATTCAGCAAGGCCAGCAATATCTATTTTTAAGGATTTTCCTGAAAGCCCCTCAATCTTTCTATCAAGCGCAGGTTTTTCACCACGAAGACCTTTAGCCCTAAATATTTCTGTTAAGAGGTACTCTAATACCTCTGCCTCTTTAAAAATGTCAGGTACAATCCTGAGTGTCTTGAATCTTTCAAGACCTTTTGCATTACCTATGACAGCGATTTTCGTTCCATTTCTTGCCGCAGCCCTTATAGAAAGCCCAAGAATCGGATTTACAGCAGTAGGGTCACCACCCAGAACCAAAATAATATCGGAGTTCTTAAGTCCTAATATTATGTTTGCTGTGATGCCCTGCCCTAAAAGGTCTTCAAAGTATCTCTGGGCAGATGCAAATCCAATCCTTGAAATTGAATCTATATTGTTTGTCTTACATGCCATCCGCATAAATTTCTGGAATACATAATTATCTTCATTAGTGCATCTTGGTGATGCTATACCTGCAATCGCACTGCCCCCGTGTGTATCCCTTATATCCTTTAACTTATCTGCAATAAGGTTTAATGCATAATCCCATGTGCTCTGATGTAATTTCCCGTCTATCCTCACAAGAGGCACCTTAATCCTCTCCTGACTGCCTGTAACCTCATAACCAAACCTGCCCCTTGAACATAAAAGTCCGTTGTTTAAACCAAACCCAAACCGTGGAATCACACGTTTTATTGACTCGTCTCTTACCTGCACAACAAAGGAACATCCAACACCACAATAAGGGCATATGGTTTCTACCTCTTTATCAATCTGCCATGGTCTAAGGCTATGCAGATGGGGCCTGCTCAGGATTGCACCAACAGGGCATACAGTAAGGCAGTTTCCACAGTATTCACAATTAAAAGATGTTGGAGAGAACGGCTCCATCCTTGATCTGCCACCTCTGCCGACAATATTGATAGCAGATGCTCCCTGAACATCATTACACATCCTCACACACCTTGTGCAGAGGACGCACCGCTCCATGTTCCTTGTAAAGATTCTGTCTTCATGACTCTCTGGAACCTTTCTCTTTTCCTCCTTAAACCTTCCAGCAGTCGCACCATATTTATTAACCAAGTCCTGCAGCTCACATTCCCCTGCCTTATCACATACAGGACAGTCAAGAGGATGATTTATAAGCAGAAACTCCAAAATACTCCGTCTGGCATTAGATATAGCCTCTGACTTGGTCCTGATGACCATGCCATCAGCAGCAATCAGGGTACATGCGGTCTGGAGTTTCAGCATTCTTTCCACTTCTACAACACAGAGCCTGCAGCCACCGTATGCTTCAAGTAATTCGTGGGCACAGAGGGTTGGTATCTTTATCCCTGCTGTCCGTGCAGCCTCAAGCACTGTTACGGGCTTATCAAGCCTTATCTCTTTTTCATTAATGTTTATTGTTATCATAATTAGCTAATAGCTGATAGCTGATGGCTGTCAGCTAAAAATGCATTTTGCATTTTTTATATGTTCTTCAAACTCATGCCTGAAGTGTTTTAACATGCCAATGACCACACCTGCTGCACCGTCTCCGAGAGGACAAAATGTCCTGCCTGATATGGTTTCTGATACATCACTTAAGAGCTCAATATCTCCTTCTCTACCCATACCTTGCTCTATTCTCTCAAGTATTTTCCTGAGCCATTCCGTGCCTTCTCTGCACGGAACGCATTTACCGCAGGATTCGTGTTCAAAGAACTTTAATGCTCTGTAAGTTACCTTTACCATACATACCGACTCATCCATAACAATTACTGCCCCTGAGCCGAGCATGCTGCCGTGCTTTGGCATTGATACAAAATCCATTGGACAGTCTATCTTATCTGCGGGAAGCACAGACGTTGAAATACCGCCGGGGATTACTGCCTTAAGTTTCTTGCCATCTTTAATACCCCCTGCATGAGTATAAATTATATTCCTGAGAGATATACCCATGGGTAGCTCATACACACCCGGTTTTTCAACACAGCCGCTTATGCAGTATAATTTCGGTCCGGGACAATCCTTACTCCCTATCTGTGAATATGCCACAGCACCTGCCTCAATAATATACGGGACATTAGACAACGTTTCTACGTTATTGACAATAGTGGGCATACCCCATGCACCAACATTAACCGGGAACGGTGGCTTTATTCTGGGCTGTCCCTTTTTACCCTCAAGGGATTCAATAAGGGCTGTCTCTTCACCACATATATATGCCCCTGCACCTTGATATACAGCGAGGTGGAATTTTATATTTTTGCCGAGGACATTGTCCCCAAGATAATTCTTTTCATAAGCCTGCCTTATAGCCCTGTTGAGAACTTCTTTTGCATAAGGATATTCGCCCCTGAGATAGATATAACCATATTCAGCTCTAATCGCATATCCTGAGATAATCAAGCCTTCTATTAATAGATGAGGGTTTTTCTCAAGGATCGGCCTGTCTTTAAATGTACCGGGCTCGCCTTCGTCAGCATTACAAACAAGATACTTTGGAAATTTCGGGTCAGCATCGGCAAAACTCCATTTCATGCCTGTTGGAAACCCTGCACCGCCTCTGCCTCTAAGCCCTGATTTTTTTACTTCTTCGATTACGTCCTTTGGCTGATATTCAAAAGCCTTTGAGAGGTTTTTGTATCCACCGACATTTATATATTCGTTTATATCAGCAGAGTCTGGATTTTCTATGTTCTTTAATAGTATCTTTTCCATAATGATTTTCTGCCTGTCATTCCGCACTTGATGCGGAATCCAGTTCCTTTTTTCTGGATTCCCGCTTTTGCGGGAATGACACATGAGTAATCCTTATTTATATTTCTCCAGTATCTCTTCTATCCTCTCCTCTGTAAGACTGTCATGAAAATCTGTATTTACCAGCATTGCCGGTCCACGATCACATGCACCGATGCATTCCATTATCACGAGTGAGAACCTTCTGTCCGTGGTTGTGATATTAGGTTCTAAACTGTATCTATTTTTAAGGAAATCTACAAGCCTTTCAGCGCCTAAAATCATACATGATACATTAGTGCACAATTGTATAAGGTGTCGCCCCATTGGTTTATGCTTAAACATGGTATAAAAAGATGCAGTTCCCCGAACCATTGCCTCAGGTAAGTTCAGTGACTGTGCAACAACATGCATAGCCTCATGGCTCAGCCATCCAAACTCCCTCTGGGCAATATACAGGGTTGGCAGCAGTGCACTCTTAGGGTCAGGATACCTTGCCTTTATATCGTCAATCTCTTTTAAAATAGTCTCTTTAAACATAAATTTTTAGCTTAAAGCTAATAGCTGTCAGCTATAAGCTTTTTATCTATCACATTCTCCAAGCACTATATCTATGCTTCCTATATTTGCAACTACATCAGCTACCAGAGCTCCTTCGCAAAGTTTTGGCAGTGCTGATATATGCACAAAGGACGGAGCCCTTATCCTCATGCGATATGGTTTGCCTGTGCCGTCACTTACAATATAAAAACCCAACTCCCCTTTTGGAACCTCTGTAGCAACATAAATCTCTCCATGATGGGCAGTCTGTGCCCCCTTTGTTATGAGGACAAAATGGTGTATGAGGTGTTCTATATCGGTTAAGACCTTATCTTTTGGCGGCAATATAAACTTCGGTGCCTGAGCCATAATCGGACCTGAAGAGATTTTCTCTATGCACTGCCTTATAATTGAATTTGACTGTCTGAACTCCTCCATCCTCACACGGTAACGGTCGTAAACATCTCCGTTTTTACCTATAGGGACTTCCCATTTGACCTTGTCATAGGCACTGTATGGCATAAATTTTCTCACATCGTATGCTACTCCTGAGCCTCTGAGGAGTGGTCCGCTTAGTCCCATGTTTATTGCATCTTCTGCAGAGATAACACCAATGCCTTTTGTCCTTCTTAACCATATACGGTTTTTATCTATAAGCGTCTCATACTGTTCAATCCTCATGGGGAATTCTTCTGTAAGTTTGTAAAGGTCTTCTAACCAGTTATTACCTATATCGTTTCTTACTCCGCCTATTCGTGGATAACTTACAGTAAGCCTTGCCCCACAAAGTCTTTCAAAGAGATCTATGAATTTTTCCCTTTCCCTGAAGCAATAAAGGAATACCGTCATTGCTCCGATATCCAGTGCATGTGTTCCAAGCCACAGCAGATGGCTTAATATTCGGGACATTTCTGCCGCAATGGTTCTTATGAACTTTGCCCTTTCAGGCACATCAATCCCAAATAGTTTTTCCACAACAATACAGTATCCAATGTTGTTAGTCATTGATGAGACATAATCCAGACGGTCAGTAAGCGGTATTATTTGAAAATAATTTCTATGCTCTGCAAGCTTTTCAATGCCCCTGTGAAGATAACCAACATATGGAGTGCATCTAACAACGGTTTCACCATTAAGCTGAAGCACTAACCTGAGCACCCCATGAGCAGCAGGGTGCTGTGGACCAAAGCTAAGTGTGAGTTCCTCAGTAGCTAAAGAACCACTCTTTACATCGTTATTTAAACTATACTTTGTGGTTCCCATTTTTAAAAAGGGTTCGAGGATTTAAGGAAGTATCAGAGTGACAGAGTATCGGAGTCTTTGACGCTTTGATACCTTGATACTTTGACACTTTTAGTATCAGTCCCTTGACCCCTTGAACCCTGTCTTAATACCCCTTTCATCATCATGTGTATGTAATTCCTCAATCTCCTTAATGCCTTTCCACTCCCAGCCTTCCGGTCCTCTTAGCGGATAATCCTTTCTCAGGGGGAAGCCCTCCCAGTCTTCAGGCATAAGAATCCGCCTTAAATCCGGATGTCCCTTAAATACAATTCCGTACATATCGTAAGCTTCCCTTTCGTGCCAGTTCGCGCCTGCCCAGATACATACCACACTATTAATAAACATGTCATCTTCAGGCACCTCTGCTTTTATCCTTATCATGTGTCTGTGCCTGAAGGAATACAGGTGATAGACTATTTCAAATCTTTTTTCTTTTTTGTCAAGATAATCCACTCCGCAAAGGTCCTGAAGATAATCAAAGCAGAACTCAGCCGTGTCATACAGATATTTCATTATTTCATGTATTCTCTCTTTTTTAATTATTACAGATACCTGTCCGCGAAATTCCTGAATATCTTTAACCTCCAGTTGAAATCTTTCCTTTATTGCCTCTGCAATCTCTCGTGCTTCCATAATCATCCCTCTGATATAAACGTCCCTGCTATATAATCTTTCATATAATGAATCTCCGTCCGCATATTACTAACCTGAGTCTTCAGAATATCGCGGATAGACAACATACCTATTACTCTCTCCTTTTCAACTACAGGAAGATGTCTAATATTTTTTTCTATCATGATACCCATTATATTGTCTAACTCCTCTTCTGGTTCTGCCACAATAAGGTCTGTTGTCATAGCCTCTTTAATCAGCACCTCACCAAATGGCTTCCCATCTGTTTTTATATAGCATCTCAAGACATCCCTCTCTGTAAATATTCCTACTGGTTTACCACTGCTTGTAACCAATATGGCACTAATCTGTCTGTTGCTCATTGTTTTTACTGCGGACTCAACAGTAGTGTCTAACTCCATAGAGATAACCTCTCTACCTTTTAACGCAAGCAGATCTTTTACCTTCATTGTGTTTCCCTCCTTTTATTAAACCCTATCTCCACCTACTCCACCTGAGTTTTTCCTGACTTATCTTCTTCTGGAGTTTCAATAATCCTTCTATCAAAGCCTCGGGGCGAGGAGGACATCCTGGGATATAAACATCAACCGGCAGAAAGCTGTCACACCCCTGAACAACAGAGTATGTATCAAATATCCCACCTGAAGATGCACAGCTTCCCATTGCTATTACATATCTCGGTTCCGGCATTTGGTCATAGACCCTTCTGACAACGGGTGCCATCTTCTTTGTTACAGTGCCTGCTACGATAATTGCATCTGACTGTCTCGGCGATGCCCTGAAAATAATTCCAAAACGGTCAAGGTCATAATAGCTTGAACCAGTAGTCATCATCTCAATAGCACAGCAGGCAAGCCCGAAGGTCATTGGCCAGAGAGCTGATTTTCTGCCCCAGTTTACAACTTTATCAAGGGTGGTAATAATCGTATTCGCCCCGGGTATTATCTTTATGCCTTCCTCTACCTCTATTAATGATGCGGTATCTGTGTTCTGTGTTCCTGCCACGGCGGGTCGCCTGAGCCGACTGTATTCTGTGTTTTTGTCTTTGTTACCTAACTCGTAACTCGTAACTCGTAACTCTTTACTTTTTCTCACTCCCACTCAATCGCTCCCTTTCCCCATGCATATATATATCCTACGAGGAGGATATATATGAAAATCATCATCTCTATAAAACTATAGAGTCCTATTTTGTCATATGCTACAGCCCATGGATAGAGAAAAACCGCCTCAACATCAAATACCACAAAAAGCATTGCGATGATATAAAACTTCACAGAAAATCTCTCCCGCGGCTCTCCAACAGGGGGAATCCCCGATTCATAAGGAGAAAGTTTTGCTGGATAAGGTCTTCGTGGTCTTAAGATTATGCCAATAAGTAAAGGAGCGAGACCAATCAATGTGGCTGCAATTAAGATTATTAATACAGGGAGATAATTTATTGGGATATAAGTTCCAGGCATATCAATTTGATTTTATACCTGAAGTTATCCGTTTCTGTCAATCTTTAGGTTCTTATTAACTTATTTATAAAATTTATAAAAATATCCTTTTAAAAATATTGACAGACCTTTATAATTAAATTATGAAGAATTACAGCCTTTACCATCCTGCAAAATCTCTTGCTGCGAAACTCATAATTGCCATAGGGGTAATTATGACGGTAGGAAGTTTCATTTTCTGGTATGCACTATCATATAAGCAGGAGAAAGACCTTATGGCAATTGCTCTAAAGTATGGCAGTTCATTTATAGACTATATAAAGGACAGCACCAGCCATAGTATGCTCACATTTCAAAGAGACGCTATTCAGTACACCCTTGAAAACATAAGTATAGCAGAGGGAGTAGAAAAGGTAAAGATATTTGACCATAAAGGCAGGGTTTTCTTTTCTTCAAGAAAAGAAGATGTAGGCGGTTTAGTTAATAAAAAATCTATTTCTTGTGAAGGGTGTCATATAGAGCCGGAGACTTCATCTGTGTTAATACAAAACCCGCAGAAGTGGACTGTGTATAAAGGCAGGGATTTCAGGGTACTGAAAATTGTTGAACCAATACCAAACAATCCATCATGCTATACAGCAAAGTGTCATGTGCATCCGCCTGAGCAGAAGATACTCGGGTTTGTAGAGGCGGATTTATCCCTTGCCCTTCTTGATAAGGCTAAATTCAGACAAGGGCTTGCACTCACAGGCTATGTATTTATCTTTATTGTGGCGATTTCTGTCTCTCTCGGTATAATCCTCTATAACTTTGTATCTAAACCTGTCAGTCAGCTCAAACAAGGAATGGAGAAAATAGCAGCAGGTGATTTTGATTACTCTGTTCCTGTAATGACCGAGGACGAGATAGGTGTCTTAGCCACTGCATTCAACTTAATGACAAAAGATATCAAGGCAGCAAGACGACAGCAGGAGCGGTGGACACAGAGCCTTGAGGAAGAGGTGAAAAAGAAAACAGAAGAAATACAAAAGACACATGCAGGGCTGCTGCAAACAGAAAAACTTTCATCTCTCGGGAGGATGGCAGCAGGCGTGGCGCATGAGATAAATAATCCATTAACAGGAATTGTGACATTTGCACATCTTATGTTGAAACGACTCCCGCCTGAGAGTGAAGATGCAGAAGACCTTAAAGTAATAATTGAGCAGGCTGAAAGATGCGCAAAAATAATAAGAGGACTGTTAACATTTTCAAGGGCAACACCTTCTGAGAAAGGTAGCGTAGCTATAAATGAGCTGTTAAGCCGAACCATATATATGGTAAAGAATCAGGAGAAGTTTCATAACATAAAGTTTGATATAACTATAGACAGCAGGCAGTCATTTACTACACTCGGTGACGCATCACAAATTCAGCAGATATTCCTTAATATGCTTATAAATGCCGCAGATGCAATGAATGAAAGAGGCACCGTAACTATTGCGACCCGCAGAATTACTGCAGACGATAAGCCGTTTGTTGAGATAGAATTTGCAGACACAGGCTGCGGGATTCCAGAAGAGCACCTTGATAAACTTTTTGAACCGTTTTTTACAACAAAGCCTGTTGGCAAGGGAACAGGGCTAGGGCTTTCCGTAAGTCATGGCATTGTAAAAAATTATGGAGGAAGTATGCTTGTAAAAAGCACAATCGGCAAAGGCGCAAGCTTTTTTATCAGGCTGCCGCTGGAGGAGGAGAAAGTATGAAGAAAGTATTAGTTATAGATGATGAGGATATTATAAGAATAAGCTGTGAACGGACACTTGTCCCTCAAGGCTATAACGTGGTAACTATATCAAGCGGAAAAGAAGGACTTGAACTTCTTGAGAAGGAGTGTTTCCCGCTTATCCTGCTTGACTTAAAGATGCCTGATATGGATGGCATTGAGGTTCTTATGGAAATCAAAAAGAGATGCCTTGATACAAAGGTCATAATGATAACAGGGTATAGCACAGTTGAGATAGCAGTGAAGGCATTAAAATTAGGGGCATTTAATTATATTGAAAAACCATTTAGCCCTGACGCCCTGCTTGACGCTGTAAGAGAGGCTTTTGGGGAAACCTAAGCCCCAAGCCCGATTAAAAACTCATACACACATTCAGGCATGTCTTTGCTGTATCCTCCTTCAAGTATTGCAAATGCAGGTTTCCCAAGGGAAGAGAGCATCTTTCCGATTTCCCTGTATGTTTCTTTTTCCAGTAAAATATTTGTTATAGGGTCAAGCTTATAGGTATCAAACCCTGCTGATATTGCAAGCAAATCAGGGTTGAACTCTTTAACTTTGCTTAATCCTTCCTCAAACGTAGAAAGATATTCTGAAGGAGTGGTGCCCGGAGGCAGGGGATAATTGACGCAGTTTCCCCTGCTTGTAAGCCCTGTGCCCGGGTATAACGGGCTTTGATGCAGGGAAAGATATAGAAAGTTTTTTTTGTTAAGAAGAATATCTTCTGTACCGTTTCCATGATGGCAGTCAAAATCAACAATTGCTATCCTTTCAACCTGTTCTTTAGCCTTTAAAGAGGCTATTGCAATGTTGTTAAAATAGCAGAATCCCCCAAGATTATTTCTTGTTGCATGATGTCCTGGCGGACGCATAAGAGAAAAAGACCTTTCGCCTTTCAATGCAAACATTGCCGCATTTATTGCACTTCCAGCAGAAAGCATTGCATGCTCAAATATATTTTGGTATGCAGGTGTATCTGAATCAAAAAAAATTCCGTTTTTTACTTCCTGAAGAAGATCAGACGTGTGTGCTAATAGTATGTCCTCTTCACTGCATGGAGTCGGCTCTATAAATTCAAAACCTTTATCTTTAAGATACTCATATGTAAAGCTTACTCTCTGGGGTGATTCAGGATGTCCGGGCTGGGAGTATTCAAGGCATTTTTTTGAAAAAAGTATTTTCATATGAAACATTTTAGCATATCTGCTTTCATAAGTATTTCACGCGGACATGGTCCATGCTTGTAAGAATCCACTTTCTTAGCCACTCTATTGAAAACCTTCGGGGCTTGACTTTTTTTATACACCATGATACAGTTTGTATTAACATGGAAGCTATAAGCTAAGAGCTAAAAGCTAAATGCTATATGAAGATACAACTCAGTCAAAAACAAGCAGATGCAGTCCGCTGTATACGAAACTGGCTTATGCATAAGGGAAAAACCCCATCTGTGCGTGAGTTGATGACAGAGCTTGGATATAAATCCCCTCGTTCAGCTGCTTTAATTATTGAGGAATTAATTCAGAAAGGTATTTTGAGAAAACGTTCAAATGGAGATTTGCAATTAATTAAAGTTCTTGACTCGGATTCAGTTCATGCCCGCACAGTAGATGTTCCTTTAGTTGGTATGGCGTCCTGTGGTTTGCCTATTTTAGCTCAGGAGAATATTGAAGGATATATTCCTGTATCCGTTTCCCTTGCAAAACCAGGGTTTAAATACTTCTTGCTTAGGGCTAAAGGTGATTCTATGAACAAAGCTGGAATCAATGATGGAGATTTAATACTTGTCCGCCAGCAGTCATCGGCACAAAATGGGGATATAGTTGTAGCGATGATTGATGATGAAGCAACTGTGAAAGAGTTTCAACATAGTAAAAATTGTGTTGTTCTAATGCCGAGGTCAAGTAATAAAAATCATAAGCCGATTATCCTGACTGAAAATTTTCAGGTTCAGGGGGTAGCTGTAACAACAATTCCAAATTTGGAGGTTTGAATATGGCTAAGAATGCACCGTAAATCTTTGCATATAAAAATCTAAGTTTGAATTATGGTATTCTTTGTGGTATTCTAATTTGTAGAATATGGTATTTCAAGGAGGTAAAAATGCCGGTTGTAAAACTTGGGATAAGCTTTCCCGCAGAACTTGTTGAAGAGATAGACAGGATTTCAAAGGGATTAAAAAAGAACAGAAGCGAAATTGTCAGAGAGGCTATTACAAAAATGATTAGTGATTACAAGAAGCAGCAGGCTATTGAAAAAGCAGAAAGAATCTATAAGGAAATCGCAGATGACGATAAGCGCCTTTCAGAAGACTTTTTGAGTATTTGTGCAGAGCCTGTTGCAACATATAAAGCCGGCAGAAAGGCAAAGAGGAAATGAAACAGCCTAAGCGTGGTGAAATATATTTTCTTGACTTTAGTCCTTCAAAGGGCAGGGAAATGAAAGGGCCTCATCCGGCACTTGTTATTCAAAACGACATAGGTAATAAAGTCGGGAGGTTGACAATTGTTGCTGCCATAACAAGCAACCTCAAAGTTGCTGAATTGCCGGTAGGCGTATTAATAAAACCAAAAGAAAGCGGACTGCCCCATGAATCTGTTGTACATCTTGGGCAGATATATACCATTGATAAAGAGAGACTCGAGAATTTTGTTGGAGCGCTTCCCGAACACAAGATTAAAGAGGTTGACAAGGCTATAGCAATAAGCCTGGGATTGAGCGAGTTTTGGGAATAGAAGGTAAAGTTATTCATCAGAAGGCGGATGAGGAGCTGTTTAAAGGGGTGAGGAAGGAAAAGTAGATTTTAGTAAGTGCAGAGAGGAGGTATTAATATGATAGACAAAATATGGGAAATATTAACTACTTTTACAGAGGAGGCACAGAACGCAGCATTTGCAAAATGTAAAGAGCTTGGTTTTGACACCAGTCGCGGTATTGTTCCCCTTGATGAATCTTTTATAAATCTTAACACAGCCAAATTTATTCTTGTAGATGCTATAGAGAAGAAAAAATTAATACAACTTCCAATTACTGTGCAGAAAACTTTATTTAATAATCTTGAGGCAATTTCTAAGTATTTGGTCGGACTTACTGGTGGAACAGACCAGATAACAAATCTTACCGATACAATTGAACAACTCAACACCGCAATTTGGCAATTTGGATTTCATAATCTTTCCGAGGAGGTTTTAGGCTATCAAACGAAACTAAACCAATTAAAAATTCAGGACGTGGAAATTAAGAGGATCAAAAATGACCTTGAAGGCGGGTTAAATCTTAAAAATAAGCTTGAAATTTTTCTAGGAGAAGTCGAAAAGACCACAGAAAAACTTCAATCAATTACAACATCCTCTGATGAAAACGCAAAGAAAATAAATGATAACTTGACCCAGTCAGCAGAAATTAACCAAAAAGCTACACAGATTCTTTCGGCAATTCAGCAAACTGAAAAAGGCGCTAAAGAGTTATCTTCAACAATGGAAACTTTAAAAGGAAAAGTTGATAACTGGGCAAAGGAAATAAAAGAACTGTCTGAAAAATCGGAAAAAATTAAAGAAGATTTAACTGAACGAGAAAAGAAATTAAACTTGCTTATTGAGAATACCGACAATACTCTAAAAAGGGTTGAAGATTTGCTCCCTGGCGCGACAAGCGCAGGATTAGCAAGTTCATTCAGGCAACGAAAAGAAGATATCACTAAATCTAAAAAGTATTGGGTAGTAGGGTTTGTAGGTAGTCTTATTTTTCTAGTTCTAATGGTAAGTTGGATTATATATGCTTTTACAGAGCATATTGGAAAAGTTGAATGGTGGGCATATCTTTTGCAGCGAGTCCCTTTGACGTTTCCTTTAATATGGTTAGGATGGTTTTTTGAAAGAAATTATGGTCATAAAATTCGTCTTGAAGAGGATTATGCATTTAAAGAATCAATTTCAAGAGCATTCGAAGGTTATAAAAAACAGATGCAAGAAGTTGACCCAGAAGTAGCACTTCCTCGTTTATGTGATAGAACAATTTCTATTTTATCTGAAACTCCATTACGAGTATTTGAAAGAAAAACTTCGGATGAAACACCAGCGAATTCTTTTTTGGAACGATTCATGCCAAAAGGGAAGAAAGAGCAAAAGGGATAACCTATAATGAGGGATTATTTAAACAACGACTATAATTGAATATTGAGCGAGAACAAATTAAACTTATCGCAACATAACAGTGCAGATAGGAACATAGGATATAATATCACTACTTAAAACATAATTTATGCCAAAAATTAAGGACATACCCAAAATAGATCGCCCAAGAGAAAAATTTCTTCAAAAAGGAGCTGATGCACTTTCCAAAAGTGATCTTTTGGCGATTCTTTTAGGCAGTGGTATAAAGGGAAAAAATGTCAGGCAACTTTCAGAGAATATTATCAAAAAATTTGGTAAAAACTTTTTAAATATTACTGTTGATGATCTAGTAGAAATTTCAGGGATTGGTCAAGCTAAAGCCTTACAAATTGCTTCTGCAATTTCTTTAGTAAAAAGATTCTATGCGGACGAAAAATCAAACGAGATTATTATTAAAAATTCTCAAGATGTTCTATCACTCACTTATGACTTAAGAGACAAGAAAAAAGAACATTTAGTTTGTTTGTATCTTAACGCGAGAAATTCCCTGCTCAAAAAGGAAATTATTAGCGTAGGTTTGTTGGATAAAGCACTGCTCCATCCAAGAGAAATTTTTTATCCAGCGACAGAATTAAATGCCGCTAGTGTTATTTTAATTCATAACCACCCATCGGGTGATTCTTCGCCAAGCGAAAAAGATAATCAAATTGTCGAAAAAATAGTTCAAGCGGGAGAAATAATGGGGATACCTGTTGTTGATTTCATTATTGTCTCTGAAAATAATCATTATAGTTTTTATGAAAAACTAAAAAAGCAAAAAGAGGGTTTTGATTATATCGCTGACGGAATACAAGGAACACTTTTTGCAATGTTTGAAGCTGAAAAACCAGCGTATGAAATAACCGCCGAAAAAATCCAAGAGAATTATTTCTACATTCCGCAAGTAAAAAAAAATCATATCCAATTACATAATCGCAGATACATTGGAAACAAACACAAACTACTTGAATGGATTTTTTCTATAATTAACAAAGAATGCAGTGGAGATTTTTTCGCTGATATTTTTGCAGGAACTGGCGTTGTTTCTGCCGTAGCGACAAAACATTTTAACCATGTATTATTAAATGATTTTTTGCATTCTAATTACGCAATATATCGCGCTTTCTTTGGTAATGAAGTATGGGATAAAAATAAAATAGATAACATTATTAAAAGCTATAATAATATTTACAGCGATGATTTAGATGAAAATTATTTTTCCAAAAAGTTTGGCGGTAAATTTTTTAGCAGCAATTCAGCAAAAATTATCGGTTTTATCAGAGAAAATATTGAAAAAAATAAAAACAATTTAACTGAAAGAGAATATTACATGTTAATTGCTTCACTACTCTATACTGCTGATAAAATTGCTAACACAGTTGGACATTTCGACGCCTATTTCAAGAAAGAACTTACAAACGATAGTTTTTTCATGAAACCAATTGATCCGATTAATGTTCAAGAAATATCTATTTTTCAAGAGGACGCAAATATTTTGGCTAAAAAAATAAAGGTGGATGTGGCGTATATTGATCCACCTTACAATTCTAGACAATACAGCAGATTTTATCATGTGCTTGAAACATTGACTAAATGGGATAAACCAAAACTTTATGGCGTTGCACTAAAGCCGGAGCCAGAAAATATGAGCGATTATTGCCGAAATAACGCCAAGGATAAATTCGCAGAGCTTGTGCGAGACCTCGACGCTCAATATCTAGTTATTTCATATAATAATACCTACGATTCGAAAAGTAACTCATCGCGCAACAAGATTACGCTTCAAGAAATAGAAAAAATTCTACAGACAAAAGGATCAACTAAGGTTTTTGAAAAAAATTACAGGCATTTTAACGCAGGCAATACTAATTTCAACAATCACAAAGAATACCTGTTTGTAACCAAGGCAAAAACATGAGCAATAAAATAAGAAGATCTCCTTTGTTTTATGTCGGGGATAAATACAAATTAATGAAGCAATTGGTAAATTTATTTCCAAAAGAAATAAATAACTTTTACGAACCTTTTTTTGGTGGAGGCACAGTATTTTTAAACATTGAGGCAAAAAAATATTTTCTAAACGATATAGATAAACATCTTGTAAATATACACAAAATTTTGATTGCCAGCGCAAAAAATCCCGAAAAGTTTTTTAAAGGTGTTGAAAAAATTATTCATAAATACAAGTTATCTCATTCGTATAAAAGAGATATTGTTCCAGATTATTTGAAAAAGGAGTTTAAAAAGACCTATTATGCAAGATTCAACAAGGGTGGTTATGAAAAATTAAGGATGTGCGTTAATAATTACAAAAAAAATGATCCTCTAATTTTATACATATTACTAATATATGGTTTCAATAGAATGTTAAGATTTAATGGTAGCGGAAAATTCAATCTTCCTGTCGGAAATGTGGACTTTAATAAAAATGTAGTTAATGCCTTGAATGACTATTTTGATTTTGTACACGATAAAAAAATATCTATAACTTCAAAAGATTTTAATAAATTCTTTTCCGATAAAAAATATCTTAAAAATGATTTTGTATATTTAGATCCGCCATATCTAATAACAGCAAGTGAATACAATAAACTTTGGGGCGAAAAATCAGAATCGAACTTATTAAAAATAGTGGCTGATTTAGACAAAAAGGGAGTTAAATTTGCTTTATCAAATGTCACTCACTACAACGGAAGTAAAAACGATTTATTGATAGTATGGATGAAAAAATATACAGTGCACAAAATAGAAAGCAATTACATCAATTATCACAATAACGGTAAAAAAGTGATTAAAGAAGTTTTGATCACTAACTATTAAACCTATGAATAAACGACAAGCTGAATACAAGCCATTACTGTTTACAACAACGATGAGAAATCCAGAAAGATTAAAAGATTTTCTACTGGTTCTCAGCGAATACGATGGCGAAATCTTAACAAACGAACTTATTAATAAGGTGGCTAAAACTTTAATCCAAAAGGGATTATACCAACCGATGAAAGTATCACCTGCCATTAAAGATAAATGGAAAAATGAAATTGAATTAAGCGAAACGGAAACGGAAAAAGTATTTTCCGGTAACCCGCAAAGCCATAAAGAAGCAGGGTTTGAAAAAGGTTGGCCTTCAAGATTTGATACTTGGTTTAAAATTGCCAAAGAGCTTGGGTTTGTTTGGTATTGGGCAAATGAAGAAATAAAGTTTTCTGAAAGTGGAAAAATGTTACTGGACAAAGAAAAACCTGAAAATGAGTTAATGGTTTTTGCTAATGCTTTTGCAAAATACCAACGACAAAACCCATTTCGTAGAGTTTTAAATAAAAATGTGCCATTGCTCTTGCTGATACAAACAATAAAACTTTTGAATGATGATTCTGATTATAATGGCGCAGGTATTTCAAGATTGGAAATTCCATTATTACTTTGCTGGCAAAATGATAATGCTGAAAATCTATATCGTGAAATTAAGAAATTACGCAAAAAATATGGCTATTCACCAAGCAATGAAGTAATTTTAGAACTTTGTTATAGCTTATTAAACGAAACGAAAAGAGATGATAATTCCATTTTAGGAGACTATCCCGATGATTTTATTCGTAAAATGCGTTTAACTGGTTTATTTTCTTTGCGTGGGGGCAGTCGTTTTATAGACATAAATACAAAAGAGACAGCAACCGTAGATTATATTTTGAAAAATTATATTTCTTACCAAGAGTTTGAGACAGAAAAAGAATTTTTTGATTATATCGGAAAAGTTGATACTGATTTGATTGCAACACTTTCCGTCTATAAATCGCCTGTCAGAACCACAAAAGCAGAATTAGAAAAATGGGTAAAACATTACGAATGGGAATCAATTAAAGCTGAAATGCTTAATTTGGCACGGAAAAAATCTTCAGATGATGATATCTTGAAAATTATAGAACAACCATTGCGCTTAGAATTTTTGACTTCATTGGCTATTCTCAAAAAATTACCGAATGTGGTAGTAAAACCAAATTTTATTTCCGATGACGAGGGCTTACCAACAAGTTTTGCTTCTGGCGGAAGTCCCGATATTGAATGTTTAGAAGATCAAGACACTGTTTTGGTAGAAGTTACATTACTAACAGGAACACAACAACACATTAGAGAATCCTTTTCGGTACACCGACACCTTGAGGAGTATGTAAAAAACGGGACTAGATCATATTCCGTGTTTATTTCGCCAAAATCTTTTATTGATACTGAACGCTACTTTAGTTTTATTAAAAAAGAGGGTTTAGAGGTGAGAATTTCGGATATTGAGAAGTTTGTTAGCAGTCTTGAGACGAAAGCAACATTAAATGAAGCGACTTTGTAATTATTCATGAGCATATTGGATCACTTTGCGGAAATATCAAAATGCTTAGACAAAGGCAGGCATTATATAATGGTAGTCGGCGACAGTTCCGTAAGCAACATTCCCTTTAATACGTCTAACTTCTTGACTGAAATTGCAGAAAGGAATGGTTTTAGAATAACCAACAAGTGGGGCTACAAAATCAAAAATCGCTATATGAGATTCGATAGAAATGGACGCGGTGGAATAATTGAAATTGATTGGGTTTTAGATTTTGTTAGAATATAAATTTTACAATGCGGTCAGCCTGGACATAGGAACGCAACAGATCGTGATATGATTAATGGCTACCATTGTTAGGCAATTTTCAAACCATACCCTTGAAATTCAAAAATGAAATCTATCGCCCAATACAAACAAGGTAATGATCGCAGGCTTGGACACAATCTGCGTCCTCGCACTGCTTCCCCCTCAAAGAACTAAGGAAAACTCTTGACAGGGCAAAATTAAGTGTAGTATAGTGTAGTAAATTTAACTATACAATTATACACAAGGAGAAAAATGAGCAATCCCTTTCGCCCCGGTAATGGAATAATGCCACCTTATCTGGCTGGTAGAGAGGATGAAATCCTCGGGTTTGAGAAATCCTTGAGTTCTGCACTGTCGCTCCCACAAAATCTGGTTCTTTCAGGAATACGTGGAACAGGCAAGACAGTTTTGCTAAGAAAGTTTGAGGAGATATGCACCAAGAAAAAATGGCTTTTTGTAAAACGCGAGTTTAATAGCAAACTCAATCATGAGAGTGAATTTTTAAATGCCCTCTTGACAGATATTATTGCGAAAACAAGGGGAATCTCTCTGGCAAAAAAACTGAAGAAGCCTCTAATAGGTTTTGGTAGAGGATATAAGGAAGATATCGAGGGAGATTTTATTTCTGTTCTTATACAAAAATATAAAGGGACACTTGGAGATAGATTGGAAGCTGTATTAACGGATGTTTATGAATCTATTCTTGATTCAAGATACAATGGTCTGGTTTTTCTCTATGACGAGTTTCATTTTATTGAAGATGGTAAGATAGCTGACAATCATCCTCTCTCTTTACTCCTTGAAAGTTTTTCTCATGTTCAACAGGAAGGTTTAAGATATTATCTTGTGCTTTCAGGGCTGCCTCAACTCTTTCCTAATCTTGTTAAAGCCAAGACCTATTCAGAAAGGATGTTTACAGTAAAAAGCATAGGAAATCTCTCAAGAGAGGCTTCTCAAAAGGCTATAATGTTGCCTTTGAAAAATTCAGATATTAATTTTACAAATGAGTTGATTGATGCCCTTATAGAAGAAACCTTCGGCTATCCATATTTCTTGCAATTCCATCCTTATTATCTGATTCAGAACGTCCCCAAGAAAAAAATAGGATTAAAAGATTTCAAAGAGATGCACCCATTGCTCTTAAAAGAATTGGATGAAAGTTTTTTTGCAGGTAGATTTAATAAAGCTTCGGACAGTGAACAGAAAATACTTTTTGAAATGGCAAGATTGGCACCGGAAATAAAATTTTCCGAATTAAGAGAAAAGGCAAAAATAGATAAAAACTACCTCAATCAGATATTGATAAGCCTTATGGAGAAAGGTTTGATATTCAGAGTAGGAAGGGGTAAATACAGGTTCACCTTACCTCTCTTAGAGAAATTTCTATTAAGGAAGGGATAACTGTGTATATCTTTCTAATACACAATTACTACACTGCTTTATAAAGAAGGACTAAAGATTATGAGATGTACAATCTACACACGAGTAAGCACGGATAATCATCACGTAAAATCGCTCTACGATAACGTGATTACAAACTTAAGCCATTCTTTTCAAAATACACTTTCATCTGCTTTTTCAGATATCTTTTACCAGATCCGCTTTTTAAAAAGATTTCTCTATTCTCAGCGTCGGTCTTCTCAATATAGGCCTCATAATATATAAGCTGAATGGGTCTGCGATTTATAGTTGATTCAACCTTTCCACTATTATGCTCTGCGAAACGGCGTTTGATGTCATTGAAGGATGTAGACGTAGTACATGCAGTATGGTAGAAAAACTAACCCCGTAAAATCAATAAATTGATCACGGGGTTTATATCATGCCCTAAGAGAATCAAAGACTGACACGTAAAACTCGCAAAGCTCACCACGTGTCAACCCGTGATCCCGAAGGGATTTTACGGGTTGGCTCCCGGGGAGGGATTCGAACCCCCGACAGGGTGGTTACAAGTTATCCTTATGTTTCCATGAGGCTTGGACTATCTCACTCCCATATCCCGCTTGTGCGGGATTTAGGGATCGGGCGCTAACAGGAGTTTATTGGTTGGGTTCCTCACTCCTTAGTCTCTGCACATTCCTGCTTACTTTAAATACCCTTCAGCAGGCTTCGCTCAGGATTACCATGCCACTTCGTGGAGTTAATAGTTAACAGTTATGAGTTATCAGTTGAAAAAACTAATCACTGACTGCTGACAACTGACCACTAACTGCGAAGTAGTGTAGGCTTCCCTGAATTCACCCGATTTTTCAATCCTGATTTCTCAGGAAAGCTGCGCTTTGCACAGCCACCTGCTCTGCCGACTGAGCTACCCGGGAATAATGTTGATGTTTAAGTTTACTTTTCCGGCAATAATTTTTTCAATAAAAATCTTGCTTTTTTGTTTCTTTATGAAATTTTCAACTTCTTTAGCTTCTTTTCGGGTTTTAAATTCTTTACTAAAAACCACTTGCCAGTCAGAAGCTATTTTAGTATATTTCTCTCTACCAGCCCTGTGATGGAATATCCGACTCTCAATGTTAGCAGTATGACCGACATAATATTTATTAACTAAAGCACTTTTTATGATATAAACCCAATACATATAATTCTTTCATATTAACAGCCACCTTCCCGACGCTTCGTCCCGAAGTTTCGGGATGAGCTACCCGGGAATTGCCATATGTTATTAATTTTTTGTTTTTTTAAATCACCTCCTTAATATATTAACAAATTTCCCGACTAAGCTATCCGGAAATAACACACAAATAACAAAGAACAAGATTCATTATAAAGAATAAAAGACGGCAAATTCAATATAAACACCTTTGCGAATTGTTGCAGTTCCACTTCGTAGGTTTGACTGAGAGGTACCCGGGTCAATTTAATTGTTCCAGACAACGCCGCAATATTGCAATATTGGTAGTAGTTCCGACCGCTATTTCATCCTTGAATCCCGGCCTTTTCTTCTGAGTTTCGCATCCTTCTTAAAAGTTACTTTTATTATAGTTATAGCATAAATCAAATATTTTCCATACTCTTTTTTTTTATCCTGATTTCCCATAAGAGTTTGATATTATGATTGTGGGATTCCACCCTCGCCCTGCGCCCGGCTTGTGATTGCAAATCCACCTTGCAGGTGGGATTGGCGCAAAAAAAGTTACAGGTCTTTGACCTATGAGACAAATCCATAGTATTAAACAGGCAGGGTTGCCCTGTAGAACCTACCAAAAATTCTCCCTAAATGTTATAAAATGTAATAATGAGACTCGGAAAGAAAATAACCCTTGGTTTTTTCTTAAGTGCTTCTATTATGGTTGTTCTTGTCCTGTTTGGATATCTGAATTTTGTTGAAGTTAGAAAAGAAATACAGCTTCTCGAACTGTCGGACACAATTCGAAGTAAAACCCTTCAGCTAAGGCGGCATGAAAAGAATTATTTTCTCTATAGGGATCCAAAAGAACTCGAAGCCGTTCATGTTTATTTAAAAGAAATAACTATGCTTCTTTATGAAAGTGATTCAACCGGAAGCGGAAAGAAGCTTCAGGAACTAAAGGCTACCGTTAATGAGTACAGTCAAAGGTTTAACAAGATAGAGAACATTGTACGGGAATTCCAAAGTGAACTTAACAAAATCAGTAAATCCCATATGCAGCATTCTGCCATATTGCCGCTTATTGAAGCGGCATCATTAGAAAGCCCTCTCATGAGCGCCGAAGTGCTTAAGAAATTGTATTCGCTTCCTGATAACCACACCTTGATTGAAGACTTAAGGAAACTGGATGCAGAGATTAAGGACATTAGAAGGCTCGGAGAGGAGATGATTGCCTTTTCCAAGGACTTCGACAAAACCGCAAGGGGAAAAGCAGATAAAGCGTTATCTTTGACACAAGCGATGATATTATTTGCACTTCCGTTTTTTCTCTTTATAGGTCCTGGCATTTCTCTAATAATCAGCCGCGGCATCTTAAAGCGATTGAATATTTTGACAGAAGCTGTAGAGAAGACATCCGAAGAGAATTTTACATATGTTTCAGGCTTTAGTAAGAACAAGGGTAGAGATGAAGTCGATATCCTTATACAGAGATTCAACTATATGGGGGTACGGCTTGAAGAGAGGGAAAAAGAGCTTCTTCAGAGCAAGAAATTAGTAGCCATCGGCACTTTGGCATCAGGGGTAGCACACGAACTCAATAATCCATTAAGCAACATCTATACTACTGCGCAGAGGCTTAAGAAAAATATGGGAGACGAATATCCGCCCTTTATAATAAAGGGGTTGGAAGACATTTTTAACCAAACGATGAGGGTGAAAAAGATTGTAAGCGAACTTCTGGAGTTTACCCGGGGCAGGGAGCCTCAGCCCCGTAAAATTGAGTTCAATGAACTGATAAGAAATGCTTACCTGCATATCTCTGATGTGGTAAGCACGGAGAAAATACGGTTTTCACTTGGAGCCCCGAGGGACAAGATAAATGTTTTCGTTGACCCTGAGCAGATGGAGCAGGTATTTATAAATCTTTTCAGAAATGCAGTTGAGGCGATGTCCGGAGAGGGAAATCTTGCCGTCAGCGCGGAACCCGACTATAAGCTTAATAACCTCATAATAAAAATAACAGATACCGGAAAGGGTATGTCTCAGG
Source organism: Nitrospirota bacterium (assembly GCA_016208965.1). GTDB lineage: Bacteria > Nitrospirota > Thermodesulfovibrionia > UBA6902 > DSMQ01 > JACQXB01. The sequence goes on along the minus strand of JACQXB010000023.1, from coordinate 127,775 downwards.
AAACCATCGAGAAAATATTCGAACCCTTTTTCACCACAAAGGATAAAGGTACAGGTTTGGGGCTTGCCATTGTTTATAATATCATCAGGAAGCATGGTGGGGATATTCAGGTGAAAAGCGAAGAAGGAAAAGGCACCACGTTCGTAATTACATTGCCTTTAAAAGAGGAATAAAATGGCATTGAGGATTCTTGTAGTTGAGGACGAGGAAATAACTCTGAACAATATTCTCGATACATTGAAGGAAGAAGGGTATCCTGCCGAAGGGACAAAAGACGGCTACAACGCCTTGGAGCGGTTGGAGAAATGCAGGTATGACATTGTCATCACGGACATAAAAATGCCCCGTATGAATGGAATCGAGCTTCTGGAAAAAGTGAAAGAGAAAAATCCTGATACAGAAGTGATAATAATAACTGGCTACGGAAGCGTAGGTTCGGCAGTAGAGGCAATGAAAAAGGGCGCTTATGATTATATCACCAAGCCGTTCGACCTGGATGACCTTACCATAAGGGTTAAGAAAATCGAGAAGATGGAGATATTGAAGAGGGAGAATGTTGCCTTAAAAACCTATTTCGATATAGACAGGAAGCTGACCATAATCGCAAAAAGCGATAGCATGAAAAGGGTTCTCGACGCCGTCGAAAGCATTAAGGATTCGGACTTCAATGTGCTTCTTACAGGAGAAACCGGCGTTGGCAAGACCCTTATAGCAAAGGCAATACACTTCACAAGCAAAAGAAAGGACAAGCCATTTCTCTCGCTTAACTGTGCGACATTTACCGAAGAGCTCCTTTCAAGCGAGCTTTTCGGACACGAAAAAGGAGCCTTTACCGGAGCCATTGCTTCCAAGCAGGGACTTGTCGAGATTGCAGACACCGGCACCCTTTCTCTTGATGAGATTACAGAGCTTACGCCCAGCCTCCAGGCTAAACTTCTAAAGGTCCTCGAAGAAGGAGAATTTTACAGAGTCGGCGGCACGAAACCGCAAAAGGTCGATGTTAGATTTATAGCCGCCACAAATCAGAATCTCAAATCTTTGATCACGGATGGCCGTTTCAGGGAAGACCTTTATTACAGGCTGAATGTCATGGAAATCTTTACCCCGCCCTTAAGGGAGCGGCAGGAGGACATAAAACCCCTGAGTGCGCATTTTCTTCAAAAGCATCTTCCGAAATCCAATAAAAAAATAAAAGGCTTTTCTGAAGAAGCGATGGACATACTTCTAAATTACAGCTACCCGGGCAATATAAGAGAGCTTGAAAATATCATCGAGAGGGCAATCATCCTTGAAAAGGGCACTGTTATAACGCCTGAAAGTCTGCCATACGGCATCAGGGAATTACAGATAGAAACAATCGACCCGAGCAAAATAAAAACCGTTGATGATGTCGTAAAAGAGTATGCCGAAAAGGTCGTCAGGATGCTTGGCGGTAACAAATCAAAGGCAGCGGAGTTATTAGGTATTTCAAGAACAAGCCTATGGAAAATTCTGAAAGAAGATTGAAGTTTACACTGTTCATATTTTAAACACTCCTCTGCGTTAGTTCTCATCATCTAAAATATTCTAATATATCAATAAGTTATCTACCGTCTCTCAATATTCTCTACATGTCCATAATTTAAACAGCCTTTAGAGGCTTCCTCATTATTTTCTTTTTAATCAATAAGTTACATTTAGGCATCCTCTATGCTTTGTATCAGGGTGGATTCTGAGTAAGGAGGCATGGAAATGGAAAGGAACCTGTTATTTGTGACTTCTCCGGATGATATCTCAGAGGATGGGCTCTCATATGCTCTTTACCTCGCAGAGATAACCCGAAAGGGCATATCTGTTCTGATGGTCCATAAGAAGAAGTTCTCCGAAAGATTTGAAGACCTTATGACTGCTGTTACCTTTGCCGAAGCCAATGAACATGAAACAGCAAGAGAGATATTGAAAAATTCGGCATCTAAAGACGCAGAAGGAAAAAAGTTGCAGGACATTCAGGAAAAATGCAAGGAATCGGGTATTGCCGCAAATATCTACACGGCTACAGAGGATATCCCTTCTGCTTTAAAAGGTTTGTTAAAGAAAGATAAGAATATCGATATGGTCTTATTAAGCCCTGAAGTCACACACAAGGGCAATCTGACCATAAGAGACCTTAAGAAGCTCCTTAAAACGGTATCTATTCCGATTGTCACTTTGACCCGACAAAACAAATCGCATTCGAATAAATCAGTGGAGGTTGCTTAATGTATCTTTATCTGCCGGTAGCATTAACCAGTATTCATGTCCTTATACCTATAGGGCTGGGACTTGTTGTAGGGCTTCTTTCAGGGCTTTTCGGGGTCGGAGGCGGCTTTCTGATGACCCCTCTTCTGATAATGCTCGGCATACCTGCAACAGTAGCTGCGGCTACAGACTCCAACCAGATAGTGGCGGCATCAACTTCAGGGACATATGCACACTGGAAGGTGGGGAATGTGGACTTTAAGATGGGGCTTTATCTCCTTGCAGGAGGCTTCCTTGGCGGCCTTGTCGGTGTTCAGGCGATAAAAGTCCTGAGGGCAATGGGGAATGCGGACTTCGTAATAAAGATGACATATGTCCTGATGCTCGGAATAGTAGGCACTTACATGTTTATAGAGAGCCTTTCAATCATGAAGAAAAAGCCTACCGAAGAAATAAAGACAGATAATGAGAACAAAATCGGAATTTTTTTGAAAAGGATTCCAATGCAAACCCGCTTTGAGAAATCAGGCGTAACGCATTCCGCGCTCGTTCCGATAGTGCTCGGGGGCTTTGTTGGCATCCTTGCTGCAATCATGGGCGTGGGAGGAGGTTTTCTCATGGTGCCTGTGATGGTCTATATCCTGAGGATGCCTATGCACGTCGTTGTGGGAACGAGTCTTTTCCAGATTCTATTTACATGCATAGAGGTGACCTTCCTGCAGGCATATACCAATCACAATGTTGACTTCATTCTTGCAGTGTTACTGCTTCTGGGCTCTACATTAGGTGCACAGGTAGGCGTGGTCTTCGGAAGAAGGCTGAAGGCAGAGCAGCTCAAGATACTTCTTGCCTGCATTGTGCTTGCTGTAACAGTAAAAATTATCTTCGAGCTCACGCTTAGCCCTTCAATATTATTAGCACAAGCAGGAGGACACTGATGAAAAATTTCAGATTTTTAATTTTAATTCTTTTTTTGCTCTTTGCAGATAAGGCTTTTGCAGAGCTTACTGTAGATGCAAATCACAGCCACATAAAGATAGATTTTTTCTATCATGGAAGCATAGTGACCATAAGCGGACAGTCGGATCAAAATGCTGACCTGATAATCAAGGTTTCATCTCCCGAAGGGCATCAAGGCTTCAAGAAAAAGGGGAAAGCAGCCGGTTTTTTGTGGATGAACAAGGGAGAACTTAATTTTGAACATGCGCCTAATCTTTATTTCCTTCACAGCACAAAGAGGCTCGAAGAAATACTGAGCCCGGAAGAGGCTGATGCAAACACTATCGGCTATTCTGCATTGGGAAATCATATAAAAATAACTCCTGTGTCTGATGAAAATGAAAAGACGAAATGGTTTGAGGAATTTGTAAAGTTTAAGGAGTCATCAAGGCTTTATGCTAATTCATCGGGAAATATCTCTTTAACGCAAAAAAATAGCGGGCAGGACTTTTCCATAAAGTTTGACTGGCCTTACGAGGCACCTCATGGAGATTACATCGTCACGGTTTATGCCGCACAAAACGGCCGTATAATTGAACAGGCGGAAACCAATGTATCTGTAGAACAGGCAGGGCTTGTAAAGGCGCTGGCAGATATGGCAAGGGATAACGGCGCCCTTTACGGACTTATATCTATTGCGATAGCATTGGGCGCAGGGTTTGGCGTTGGCCTTGTATTCAGAAAAGGTGGAGGTGCGCACTGATATGTACGAGACTATTCTGGTAGGCTTTGACGAATCGTTATTCAGCAAAGCGGCGCTGAAAGAGGCATCAAGCTGGGTAAAAAGGCACGGTGGGAAAATCATCCTCGTTCATGCCATATATTTCGATGCCGAAGAGTTCGCAACTGTTCCGGAACAATTGGAAAGACGCGCGAAGGTCGGCAAAAGGATATGCTACCAGGCACAGGAAGATATAACATCGGAACTGGGTATAAATATAGAGTCCCTTATATGTGAGGGAGAGCCGCCTGAGGTTATTGTTGAAATCGCACAAGGCAAAAAAGCGGACCTCATAGCTCTTGGCACTTATGGCAGAAAGGGTTTAAAGAGGCTTTTAATGGGAAGCGTCACATCAAGCATAATTGTGAACTCCCCGTGTGATGTATTGGTAGTAAAAAAACCATGCTCCGAATGCACAGGAAGGTATGGCTCGATACTTCTCCCGTTTGACGGCTCGATTTACAGCAAAAAATCCCTGAACCGCGCATTTGAACTCTCAAAGATTGACGGAGCGGAAATAAATGTCCTATATGTCATCCCGAGATATGAGGAGATGGTAGAGTTCTTCATGACCGGCGCAATAAGAAAAAGCCTGTATAACGAGGCGGAAAAAGTATTAGCCTCGGCCAAAGACATGGCTTCCGGGCAGGGCATATCCATAAAAACTGAAATTAAGGAAGGCAATGCCGCAGAAAACATCATTGAAACAGCAGAGAAACAGAAAAACGACCTCATTATTATGGGGCCGTATGGTTACAGAGGCATTGACAAGGCAATTATGGGGAGCACTACGGAAAGGGTAATAGCCAATGCAGCCTGCCCTGTGCTTTGTGTGAGGTGATTGAGGGATGAGAGGCTGCAGAAAGATTCTCATTGCTGTTAACGGCTGCAAGGAACCCCTGTATCATGGACTTAAACTTGCGTCCGATGAAAAGACATGGATTACAGTAATAAAGGTGGTTCCCCCATATGAAGGCGACCTTGACCTGACCGGGATTAAAAATATCAGAGACGTTCTTGCTTCAGAAAGCAAAAAAGCCATCTCTGAGATAGATAATATTGCTGAGGCAGAGATGGCACTCATTAAGACAAGAATTGAAGAGGGCGAGGCACATAAAAAAATCATAGAAGTAGCCCACGAAGAAAGATGCGACATTATAATCATGGGTACTCCCAGGCGAAGTTGGTTCAGAAGAATCCTTGGCGACAATGTCGTGGAAAGGGTTATAAAACAAGCCCCTTGCCCTGTGCTGGTAGTAACGCCTTAGAGAACTATTATTTATAGAGGGGTCAATGGAAATATTAAACTACTTTTCTTCTTCTTTCTCGGTTACAGCGGCTTTCAGAAGCAGTTCCCAGTCTTTATCTATATCTTCCTGAATCTTCTTAAGCATCCATTCATTCTCAGGGGCGAATAGATGCTTGAACCTACCCTGCAGTTTTAAGAAATCTATAACCGGTTTTTTTTCTTTTGGTGTAACTGTAATTTTCGTAATACCATGTTCAACTTCATATAATGGCCAGTAGCATGTCTCAACAGCAAGTCTACTTAAAAGTATTGCATCATTAGTCATTGAGCGCCACCCACGGTTGCACGGGGCAATTATATTCATGAATTTCGGTCCTTTTATCTCAATCGCCTTCCTTACCTTTTTCATCAAATCAAGCCAGTGGCTTGGGGATGCCTGTGCAACATAAGGAATATTGTGTGCAGCCATTATCTTTGTAAGGTCTTTTCTCTTTTGCAGTTTTCCGGGCACAACACTACCTGCCGGGCATGTAGTTGTATCAGCACCATAAGGTGTTGCGCTTGAGCGCTGAATACCTGTGTTCATGTATGCGCCGTTGTCATAGCAGATATAAAGCATGTCATGCCCTCTCTCCATTGCACCTGAAAGGCTCTGAAATCCTATGTCATATGTGCCGCCGTCTCCACAGAAAGTGATGAATTTAATCTCCTTATCTATCCTGCCTTGTTTTTTTAGTGCCCTGTACATCGTCTCAGTCCCTGCAATGGTGGCAGCAGCGTTCTCAAAGGCGCTATGTATCCACGGGATTTTCCATGCTGTAAGCAGAGAAATGCATGATGATACCTCAAGACATCCTGTTGAAGAGCATGCAACTACTGGATACTCCGATGCGAGAAGAACCATTTTTACAATAATAGGTGCTCCACATCCCGAGCACATCCTGTGACCTGCTGTTAATAAAACCTCTTTCTTAGAAAGCTCTTTTAATCTAAGCGGTGTTGTTTCCATTTATTCCCTCACTTTATTCTTAATTGAAGTTGAGAAAATAGGAAGATAAGAAGTTAAGAATCATAACTTCTCAATCTCTCAACTTCTCAGCTTCTTGTTTTTTTTATTCTCTAACTCCAATATATTCTTTGATGGTTTTAAATTTCCCTGTTTTAACAATCTCCACAAGTTCATCCAATACAATCTCTGCATGCTGGGGCATGAAATCCCTCCCACCAAGTCCATATATCTTATTTATCATTATCGGCCTGTCGTTAAGAGGATAAAGTGCAGAACTTACCTCCATGAAAAGAGGACCATATCCACCAAAAGAATCCGCCCTGTCCATAATACATACTGCCTTAAGGTTCTTTAATGCATGGGCAACCTCTTCATACGGGAAGGGTCTGAAAAGTCGGGGTTTCAATAAACCTGCCTTAATACCTTTCTCCCTGAATTCATCCACGATGTCCTTTGCTGTTCCGGCAGCAGAGTTTAATATCACAACGGCTATTTCTGCATCATCAAGCCTGTATGTCTCAAATAAGCCATAACTCCTTCCGCTTATCTTTTTGAAATCCTCTGCAACATCAAGCACCACATCTTTTACCTTTGTCATGACTTCATGCTGTGCCCTTTTATATTCATGATAAAGGTCAGGAAGTATTAGTGGACCAATGCTTTTTGGGTTTTCTACATCAAGGAGAGGATTCAATGATTTATATTCCCTGACAAATGCCTTTACAACATTATCATCAAGATACTCCATTCTCTCAATAGAATGGCTTATGATAAATCCATCAAGACATACCATTACAGGGAGCCTTATATCCATGTGTTCTCCAATCCTGAATGCCTGTATTGTATTATCGTATGCTTCCTGTGCATTCTCTGACCAGAGTTGTATCCATCCTGAGTCCCTTGCACCCATGGCATCAGAATGGTCACCGTGGATGTTTAATGGTGCAGAGAGAGACCTGTTTACTACAGGCATCACTATGGGAAGCCTCATGCCTGAAGCAACATAGAGCATCTCCCACATAAGGGCGAGCCCTGGACCAGATGTAGCTGTTGCAACCCTTCCACCACCTGCTGATGCGCCTATACATGCACTCATTGCACTGTGTTCACTTTCAACAAGCATGATCTCCGTATCAACCTTTCCGTCAGAGACAAAACTTGCAAACCTCTGCATCATGTCTGTCTGTGGAGTTATAGGATAGGCAGCACATACATCAGGATTTATCTGTCTTAATGCCTCTGCAACTGCCTCATTTCCTGTAGCTGCAACTATCTTTCCCATTATTTGTCCTCCTCTTCCATAACAATTGCCTTCTTTCCTTTTTTCCCGGGACATTCAAGAGCACAGATACCGCAGCCCTTGCAGAAGTCATAATCGAATTCTCCTCTCTTACCGTCTTTTACTTTAATAGACATATCAGGGCAATAAATCCAGCAAAACAGGCATTGAATACAATTTTCTTCCTTCCATTTAGGTTTCAATGACCTCCACGAGCCTGTCTTGAATTCTGTAGCGTTTCCTGCCTGAAGGATTACAGCCCCAGGTGTAAGTTCTTTCCATCCGGGAATTTTCATCCTTCTTTTACCTCCTCATATCCACGCTTTGTGGCTTCAAGGTTTCCATCAATGATTTTTTGAGAGAATTTTTTCCCGAAACTTTTCCTGACATCTTCTAAAATGGTCTCCAGAGAAATAAGATTTATTGCCTTACAAAGAGCACCAAGCATAGTAGAATTTGGTAATGCCCTTCCAATGCAATCAATAGCTATTTTTGTGGCATCAACTGTGAATACAGTTTGTGTGGGTTTTGCATTTAGTTTCTCTCTTATTTCTCCCGGCTCCTTTGATGTATTCACGATAAATACCGTATTATCTCTTGTACCCTCAGAGACATTAATTCCATCCAGAAGTGTAGCGTCAACTATACCGACTATATGTGGATGGAGCACAGGGCAGTGCATTCTGATCTCACCCGAGCTTATTCTGTTAAATGCCCTTAATGGCGCCCCTGACCGTTCAGGTCCATACTCTGGGAAAGCCTGAACATGCCTTCCACCACTAAGGCATGCATTAGCTAAAACCTTTGCGGCAGTAACTGTCCCCTGTCCGCCTCTGCCATGCCATAGAATCTCTATCATCTTCTCCATGTTTTTCCTCCAAAAAAAACTGTTGCAAGGCTCTTTTGTTTAGTTAGAAAAAGAGAGACTTAATATATCTTGAAATTCAGGGAAAAGTCAATTTTGAAAAGCTAATTCAAAGTTTTATTTAATTAATAACTCAAGTAGTGCTTTTTGCGTGTGCAGCCTGTTTTCAGCCTGATCAAAGACAACGCTCTGAGGCGAATCAATTGCCTCATCTGTTATCTCTTCACCTCTGTGTGCAGGCAGGCAGTGCATAACGATCGCATCAGGCTTTGCAAGTTTGAGAAGCCTTTTGTTTAACTGATAACCCTTAAACAACTTCTCCCTTTTTGCTGACTCTTTCTCCTGTCCCATGCTTACCCATACATCTGCATAAAGCACATCAGCAGCCTTAGCAGCCTCTTTAGGGTTTCTCACAATTTTCACTATGGCGCCCTCGGAACGGGCTTTTTTATAAATTGTACTATTAGGTTCATATCCCTTCGGACAAGCGATGGTGAAGTGGATCCCTGTCATCGCAGATGCTTCTATAAGTGAGTTAGCAACATTATTGCCATCTCCTATATATGTAAGATGCACACCTTTAAGCCTTCCCTTTTTCTCTTTTATTGTCAGAAGGTCTGCAAGTGCCTGGCATGGATGGTGCAAATCTGTAAGACCATTAATTACAGGGATGGCAGAATTTTGAGCAAACCTCTCTAATTTTTGATGGGTAAATGTCCTTATTATAATTCCCTGAAGATACCTTGAAAGAACCCTTGCGGTATCTTCAATGGTTTCTCCCCTGCCAAGCTGTATCTCGCTGGGATTAAGATATATTGCCTGTGCACCGAGCTCATATATCCCTACCTGAAAGGATATCCTTGTGCGGGTAGATGCCTTTTCAAACAGAAGCCCTATGCTTTTACCTATAAGTGGACACTGATTGGCATCTTTACCTGATTTAAGCTCAGACGCCTTCTTAAGGAGTGCATCTAATTCCTCTCGGGACAAATCCTTTAGTGTTAAAAAGTCTCTTTTCATTATCCTTGGTATAATCTAAGCAATTTCCCCGAATATATCTTCAAACACATCAATAAGACGGTCAATATCTTTTTCTGTGACGATTAAAGGAGGGGTAAAACGGAGCACATTACCTGCTGTGCAATTTATAAGAATTCCTTGCTCAAAACAGGAATTAACAATACTGGTGCAGGGTTTTGTGAGCTCCATTCCAATCATAAGTCCAAGTCCTTTTACCCCTGCTATAATAGATGGGAATTCCTTTTTCAGTCTCTCAAGTTGTTTCATAAAGTATTTTCCCATACGTTTACAGTTATCCATAATAATACCGTCTTCAAGCAGTGTTTCTATTGTGGCAATAGCTGCAGCGCATGCAAGTGGATTCCCACCAAATGTTGAGGCATGACTTCCGGGCTGAAATGACTGGGCGACATGCTCTTTCGCGAACATTGCGCCAATCGCGACTCCTCCACCAAGTCCCTTGGCAAGGGTCATAATGTCAGGTTCTATGCCAAAATGTTCGTATGCAAAGAGTTTGCCGGTTCTTCCTATTCCTGTTTGAACCTCATCAAAGATAAGGAGAAGTCCATGCTCATCGCACACCTGACGGACTTCTTTAAGATATCCCTCTGAGGGCATCTTAACACCGGCTTCTCCCTGAATTGGTTCAAGCATTACCGCACAGGTGTGTTTTGTTATTGCTTTTTTCAGGGCCGAAATATCATTAAATGGCACATGCTTGAACCCTGGAACAAGGGGCTCAAACCCCTCCTGGAATTTTTCCTGGCCTGTGGCACTGAGTGTAGCGAGGGTTCTGCCATGAAAAGAGCCAAGGGCAGTTATGATCTCATACCTGTCATACCCCAAATGGTTCTTTGCATACTTTCTTGTAAGTTTTATTGCTGCCTCATTTGCCTCTGCACCTGAGTTACAGAAAAATGCCTTATCTGCAAAGGAATGTTCAATAAGTAGTTTGGCAAGCTTTATCTGCGGCTCTATATGATAGAGATTTGATACATGTATGAGCCTTTGTGCCTGTTTCTGTATGGCTATCACAACCTTTGGATGGCAGTGTCCAAGGCAATTTACAGCAATACCACCAACAAAATCCAGATATTCTTTATCGTCAGAGCTCCACACCTTCATGCCTCGCCCTTTTCTAAGTGCGATAGGGAGCCTGTTATAGGTATTAATTAAATATTTTCTGGACTCTTCAATAAGTTTCGACCTGAAAGGTCGTTGCGAGTCCCGACATTTCGGGACGTGGCAATCTCAAAAGAGATTCTTCTGCCGAAACTTCGGCATCAGAATGACACTTTGTGTCAGATTGCGGAGTTTATCCCGAGCGACAAACGAGATTGCTTCTGCCGAAGTTTCGGCATCGCAATGACAAGCGAGGGACCTGCTCGTAATGACAACTTTCTATATCTATTTTTCGGATTGTTCTTATGGTATTATAAAAATTGTAGGTATGGACATTACAGAAAGCATAAATCCTCGCTCTAAATTCCTCGATACCATAAGCATAGGGAAAGCTATTGAGCTTTTTATTGATGAAGAGGTTAAAGGGTTAAAGGGAATTTTAAAGGAGAAGTCCTCAATTGAGAAGATAATAACCGCTGTGGCAGAGACCATCAAAAATGGCGGAAGGATTTTTTATGTGGGAGCTGGCACCAGCGGCCGAATAGGGGTTATTGATGCATCAGAAATACCCCCAACATTTAGTATATCTCACAATAAAATTCAGGCGATTATAGCAGGGGGAAAAAAGGCGGTTTTTTCTTCAATTGAAAAGGCAGAGGATGATGTTAAATCAGCAATCAAGGCAATAAGAGGTAAAAATATTGGAGATAAGGATATGGTTATAGGGATTTCTGCAAGCGGAAAGACCCCATTTGTTCTTTCAGCATTAAAAGAGGCAAAAAGGAAAAAGGCAGAGACATGGCTTATTACATTTAATAAGATTCAAATGCCCTCTTTTGTTAATGGATTGGTAAATATTCTTGTAGGGCCTGAGATTATTGCAGGTTCTACTCGGCTAAAGTCAGGCACTGCAACAAAGGTTATATTAAACATGATCTCAACCCTGTCAATGGTTAAACTCGGGAAGGTCTATCAGAATCTGATGGTTGATGTAAAACCTGTAAATAAAAAATTATGGAAGAGGGCGAGAAATATAATCATACAGGTAACAGGGGTTAAAGAAGAGGAAGCAGAGGGTATTCTAAAAAGGGCTAGGGGAAATGTGAAGATGGCTATTTTGATGAAGGTTAAAGGAGTAGGCTACTCTGAAGCCAGAAGACTTTTAATGAGGTATGACGGAATGCTCAGGGAGGCATTGAGGTGAACCCCGTTAGAAAAAAATCTTACCCTTTGAGTGTAAGGTCTAAAGTTATACCTGAGCTTTCTAACGGGGTGAAAGTAGTTGTTGCTATGAGCGGCGGGGTTGATTCCTCTGTATCCGCTTATCTATTGAAAGAAATGGGTTTTGAGGTAATAGGGCTTAGCTTTGAGTTATGGGACCAGCGAGATATAAAGAATCCAAATATATGCTGTTCCATAGAGACCATTAATATTGCGAAACAGGTAGCAGAAAGCCTTGGTATAGAGCATTACACAGTGGATGTCCGCGATGCATTCTTTAAGTATGTGATTGAGGACTTCTGCAGTTCCTATATCTCAGGTTTAACCCCAAATCCATGCATACTCTGCAATAAATTCATAAAGTTCGATTTTCTCTTAAAGAAGGCTCAGGAACTCGGTGCTGAGATGATAGCTACAGGGCATTATGCGAGGATTAAGAAGACAGAAGATAAGAAGATAGGAAGTTCTGAAGATAAGAAAGGACAAAAAACTCTCTCTGACTTAACTTCTCAACTTCTTAACTTCTCAAGTTCCCAGATTCAATATTCGTCACTCGTCACTCGTCACTCGTTACTGAAAGGCGTTGACCCCAAAAAAGACCAATCCTATGTCCTGTACATAATGACACAGGAAGAACTTTCAAGGACAATCTTTCCTCTTGGAGAGTTAAGAAAGGACGAAACAAGAAATATTGCCAGCAGGCTTGGGCTTGTGAATGCCTTAAGGGCTGAGAGTCAGGAGATATGTTTTGTTGGCAACGGGGAATATATTGATTTCATAAAGGAGTTTGCACCTTATGCGCTAAGACCTGGTTTTATTGTCAGTATGGAAGGTAAAGTTCTTGGTGAGCACAAGGGTCTTGCATACTATACAATAGGACAGCGTAAAAGGCTTGGTATTGCGTCTTCAAAACCCCTTTATGTGGTAAATATTAAAAGGGATGATAACACAATTGTGGTAGGTAGAAGAGAAGACTCTGTGAAAGAGACCCTCAAGGCAAAGGAATTAAACTGGGTTTCAATAGAAGCACTCTCTGAACCAATAAAGGCAATGGTAAAGGTGCGTTCCACAATGAAGGAAGAGCCTGCAACAATAATCCCTGTAGATGGCGAGAGGGTTCTGGTAGAATTCGATAAACCACAGTGGGCATTGACCCCGGGTCAGAGCGCTGTCTTTTACAATGGCGATGTGGTTATTGGTGGAGGGATAATTGAATAAATTCAAAATTAAAAACTCAAAATGCAAAATTACGGATTTCTTTTTAAATTTGAAATTTTTTCTTTAAATTTTAAAATTTTCATGTATACTTTAAATTAAGATATGCTCAAGTGCAGGATAGGATGCAGTGGATTTATGTATGAGTCATGGGGTGGGGGTTTCTTTCCTTCAGAACTCCCGCAAAAGGGATGGTTTTCATTTTATATAAAGAAGTTTGACACAGTTGAACTAAATGTCACCTTTCATAGGCTACTTAAAAAAGAAACCCTTGAAAAATGGTATAGTGAGACACCGCCTGATTTTTCATTCGCCCTTAAAGGAAGCAGGTTTATAACTCATGTAAAAAAACTTAAGGATGTTGAGCTGCCTTTAGCCACATTTTTTAATGCCACTGCTCCACTTATGGAGAAACTTGAGGTGGTGCTATGGCAATTGCCACCAAATCTCAAGGCTAACCTTAAGGCACTGGGAGATTTTATCGAAGCCATCAAACAATATAATGTGCGGCACGCATTTGAATTCAGGCATAAGAGCTGGATCAATCAGAAGGTTTTTAAACTACTCGCGGCTTCAAATATGGCTTTGTGTATGGCAGACTGGCCCGAATTCATTAATGATTTACCGTTAACTGCTGACTTTGTATATATCAGTAGACATGGTGAGGGTGGCAGCTACTCTACATGTTATACAATGGAACAGTTAAAGGCAGATGCAAAAAGGATAAAAGCATACTTAAAAGAGGGCAAGGATGTTTATTTCTACTTTAATAACGATGCCTTTGGTTATGCACCAAAAAACGCATTGGAGCTTAAAACTATCCTTAAAAAACCACGTGCTAAAAAACCTGTAAAGAAAAAAACTACTAAGAAAAAGCAGTTTAAAAAGAAGCCTTCCCGCAGATAGAAAGGCAGAGCCTTATTTATCCAGCACCTTCCAGAATACCCCGCAGGAAGGTGCTTGGAACTATAAGCGAATAAGCTAATAAGCTGTAAGCTTAAAGCTAAGAGCTTATAGCTAAGACAGTCTCAAAATAATGTGGACATTGATTTAAAAAATCCCTCCTAACCTCCCTTTTCCAAAGGGAGGAACACAGCCCCTCTTTGGCAAAGAGGGGTGAGGGGAGATTTTCTGAATAATGTCTATTCAATTATGAGACCCTTAATAATATGAAATTTGGGTAACAGTTTGATTCTTATAACACCATCCATGGCTGAGGGAGAAAGAGTTTCTCATACAGCATGAGTGCGAATCTGTCAGTCATTCCGGCGATAAAATCGCAGACCAGCCTATTTTTATCACCAATTACCTCCTTTGGTATTTCCTTTTCGCCATGGGACGAATCAGCCGAGGCTGAAAAGATCTCGTCAGGATGTTTAAGATAGTAATTATAAAGGTCTAAAAGTATCTTTTTTGCCTTTTTAAATTCCCTCTTTGTTACATCACTCTCATAGATATTTTCATAGAGAAAATCCCTCAGTGCGTATGTGATTTTTTTTATCTCCTTGCTCATCCTGATTTCTTTAAGCCCTGCCCCGATGGATGCGTAGATGACATCCTTAACCATTGTATCAATCCTCTTTGATTGATTCTCACCGACCTTTAAAAACATTGATGGGATAGCACTTTTTTTCAGCACCCCTGCCCTTAAGGCATCATCAAGGTCGTGGTTTACATATGCAATAACATCCGACACCCTCACTATCTGTCCTTCAAGTGTTTCAGCCCCCAGGGATGTAGAGAAGACCTCCCCTCTGCCTTTTGAGTGCTTTAAAATCCCGTCTCTTACTTCATGTGTAAGATTAAGTCCCTGGCCATTCCTTTCAAGAAAGTCTACAACCCTAAGGCTCTGCTCATAATGATTAAACCCCCTGAGGTAAATCTCTCTTAAAACATTCTCCCCTGCGTGGCCAAAGGGTGTGTGTCCGAGGTCATGCCCGAGTGCTATTGCCTCTGTGAGGTCTTCATTAAGCCTCAGTGCCCTTGCAATCGTTCTTGCAATCTGTGAGACCTCAAGTGTGTGTGTGAGTCTTGTCCTATAATGGTCTCCCCTGGGGGCAAGGAATACCTGTGTTTTGTGTTTAAGCCTTCTGAATGCCTTTGAATGAATAATCCTGTCTCTGTCCCTTTGGAAACATGTCCTTATCTCACCCTCTTTCTCAGGTTTTAATCTACCCTTGCTGTGAGAACTAAGACATGCCTTTGGGTGGAGGGTCCGTCTCTCTATTTCTTCGGTCTGCTCACGAATAGTCATACTTCATACCCTCTAATTGCCATATCAATGAGCTCAATTATATGCAGTATATCAATATCAAACCCAACTTGTCTTTTAATACTTTCAAACTGTGTTATACATCCGGGGCAGGATGTGACAAGGGTATCTATATGTGTGTTATGAATAGACTTGACCTTTTTGTTTCCTATCCTCTGGGATAACTCTTTAAAGTTTATGCTGAATAAACCACCAAAACCACAGCAATCACCTGCGTCCTCCATTTCTACAAACTCAATCCCATCAATGTTTTTTAGTATCTCTCGCGGCTCATTTCTTATTCCAAGACCATAATTAAGATGGCATGGGTCATGATATGAGACAACACGAGGGGAAATCTTTAACCCTTTATAAAAATCATTATTTATGAGAAATTCATTGACATCCATCATCTTTTCAATCCCATCTCCTATCAGTAGTGGATATTCATTCTTTATAGTTATTGTGCATGTAGGGCACAGTGATAGTATAGCATCAGCCTTTACCCTACTGAATAGCTCTACATTCTTTTTTGCGAGGGCTATTGCCTCTGCCTCAAGCCCTAAAGACCTCATAGGTGAGCCGCAGCAGACCTCTCCCTTAAGCACAACAACCTCGTAGTCCTTTGAAAGTAAGACATTTAGAAGGCTATCCCCAAGGTGCGGATAAAAATAATTAACACTGCAGCCAACAAATATTGCTACCCTGCCGATTCTTTTTGTGCCTTTATAAACCCCGTTAGAAAATTCGGATGGAGAAAATTTCTTTCTAACGGGGTAAACCTGCGAGGCCTCTTTAAAGGAGATTGATGCTATTTCAGGGATATATGGAAATTTATTGAGCTTGTAGAGTGAATGATAAAGGAGTTTCTGCGCACCTCTCAAGATAAAAAAAGCAGAATTCATCCTTGATGCAGAAAGACGCATAGCCATCATAAGCAGATGTCCTTTGTTATAGAAACCTTTAAGCCTTATCCTTCCATGATAGATAGTCTCTAAGATATCAATACCTGTTGGACATAACCCTTTGCATGCACCGCAGAGGATGCACTCGAATATTTTTTCTGAAAGCCTCTTAGAAGGTGCAAGCCTATCTCCCATAAGTGCCCCAAGCATTGTAATTCTTCCGCGCGCACCCGTTGTTTCGTCTAATACAGTCAGGTAGGTTGGACAGCGGGACTTGCATGCCCCGCATCTTACACATTTGGCAAGTTCATTGAGATATGCCGCTTCGTTCATTTCTCATTTAGATTCCCGCTTCTGAAGCCCTGGAGGTCAATAGTAACATACTTAAAGCCCATTGACTTTAGAAAACTAACAGTCTCTGCCCGCCTCTCCTTATTGGCAAAAATGGATATTTCTTCTGGCATAACCTCAATCCTTGCTATATCGCCATGATGCCTTACCCTCAGCTCTTTCAGTCCAAATCTTTTTAAAAACCTTTCAGACTCCTCTATCTTTTTCAGGTCTTCCGCAGTAATCCTCTGCCCATATGGAAATCTTGATGCAAGGCATGGAGATGCAGGCTTATCCCATGTAGGCAGCCCGATCTCACGGGAGAGTTCTCTTATTTCATTTTTGCTAAGCCCTACCTCAAAAAGCGGGCTTCTTATGCCTGTCTCAAGGGCTGCGTTCCTGCCAGGGCGGTAGTCATTTGCATCATCTGCATTAGTGCCGTCAAGGACATAAGAGAAGCCTTCCTTCAATGCAAGAGCTTTTAGTTTGCAGAAGAGTTCTTTTTTGCAATAGTAACACCTCTGGGGAGAATTGTTTGAGAAGTTCTCATTTCCAAGTTCCTCTGTTTTTATTGTCCTATGTGACACATTGAGGGAGGATACCATCTGTTTTGCAATCAGAAGGTCATTTTTGGGGAGGCTTTCAGAATCAGCAGTTACAGCGAGTATTTGCTTGAGATTTGACATTGAAGCAGCCTTTAATAAGAAGGTGCTGTCAACGCCTCCGGAATAGGCTATGATAACACTCTCCATTTGCCTCAGGGTCTCTTTTAGTTTGCTGAACTTACCGTTTAATGGCATTAGCATAAGAATTCATAGCTTAAAGTTACAAGTTGCAGGTTGCAAGTTAAAACTTGTAGATTGCGATCCAAAACTTGAAACTTGCGACTTGAGACATGCAACTTGAATTTAGAGTGTTACAATCTCATAATACTCCTGATGTATGTTTTTATCTGTCTTTATTATTAACCCAAAACCATATTTTTTCTCAATTTCCTCAATCCCTTCCCTCTCTTCTTCGTATAAGAGGTCTGCAACGAGTGGATGCACGGTTATAACAATTTTGCCATTCTTGCTTTCAGGACCTATTTTCACTAATTCCCTGAATATCTCATAGCATACAGTTACAGGAGATTTTACAAAACCCTTCCCTTCACAATAAGGACATGTCTCACAAAGTGTCCTGCCAAGACTCTCCCTTACTCGCTTTCTTGTCATTTCAATAAGTCCAAATTCTGAGACCTGAAGTATTGTGTTCTTTGCACGGTCATTAGACATTGCCTCCTGGAATGCAGAAAACAATTTTTTTCTGTTTTCTTCTTTCTCCATGTCTATAAAGTCAATTATTATTATGCCGCCAAGGTTTCTGAGTCTTATCTGATAAGCGATTTCTTTTACTGCCTCAAGGTTTGTCTTGAGTATTGTATCTTCAAGCGTTGCCTTGCCAACAAATTTTCCTGTATTCACATCTATTGCAATCAATGCCTCTGTCTGATCTATAACAATATAGCCGCCTGATTTAAGCCACACCCGCCTCCCGAGCGCCTTTGGTATTTCAATTTCAATATCAAAGAAATCAAAGATAGGTTCGGGCTCTTCATAAAGTTCAATCTTTGATATTAGTTTTGGAAAATATGTATTAACAAAGTCTGCTATTTCCTTATACTCTGCCCGTGAATCAATTATAAGCCTGCTTATCTCTGGCCCGAGCATATCCCTTACACTCCTGAATATAAGGTCAAGGTCACTATAGAGTAAATGTGGGGAACTAACCCTGTCTTTTTTATCCTGGATGTTTTTCCACAGTAACATAAGAAATTCAAGATCTTTTTTAAGTTCTTCTTCGGCGCACCCTTCAGCAGCTGTCCTTAAAATAAGACCAAAGCCCGGAGGCCTGATACCGATTGAAAGTTCCTTAAGCCTTGTTCTTTCATTCTCATCCACGATTCTTCTTGAAATTCCTACATGTTCAACCCCTGATAAGAGCACAAGGTATCGTCCCGGAATAGTTATATATGATGTTGCCCTTGCGCCCTTTGAGCCAATGGGGTCTTTTGAAACCTGAACGAGGATATCCTGTCCTTCCTGAAGAAGTTGTTCAATGGGTAAATCAGGCGGCAGAACATCTGATACATCCTCGCCAAAGAGAGGATAATCAAAACTCCAACGTACATCAGCAACATGCAAAAATACAGCCTTCCCAAGTCCTATATCAATAAACGCAGACTGCATGCCTGGCAGAATCCTTACGACCTTCCCTTTATATACATTGCCAACGAGACTTGTATCTTTCTTTCTTTCTATATAGAGTTCAGCGAGTTGTCCTGATTCAAGCAGGGCTACCCTTGTCTCTTCCCTGTTTGCATTTATAACTATCTCGTTAGCCATGATATTTAATTATGGATATGTTATTTGTTGTAATATTAGTTTTATATAATAATCCTCAATAACATCGCCTTTTTTGCATTAAGTTTACCCATAAAAACAAAACCATGCCAATGGTTATGGCAGAGTCAGCAACATTAAAGGCAGGCCAGTGCCAATTTCCTATAAAGAAATCAATAAAATCAACGACTTTTCCGATTGTGAGCCTATCTATGAGGTTGCCTATTGCTCCGCCTAAAATCAGGGAAAGAGAAAAAAGCTCAAGCCTTGTAGGAACCTTAATCGCATACAGTATTATAAAAATAATAGCTGCTATGGAAATAAGTATGAATCCCTTATTCCCGAGTCCTGCAAAAAGACTAAAGGCTCCCGCGGGGTTTTTGACATGGACAATTTTTAAAAAAGGAAGCAGGTCTATGGACTCAAAGGGTTTTATATAAGACTCTATCAGCCTTTTTGTTATATAGTCAAGAATTACTATACTTACAGATACGATTGTTAGAAACAAAGCCCTTGGCATTTTTGTTTATTTATTAGCTCCTTTTAAGGCATTATAGCATCTTTCGCAAATAGAGGGATGCTCCTCATATTTTCCAACTGTTACACTCCAGTTCCAGCATCTTCCGCACTTCTTGCCTTCTGCCCTCTGAACCAAGACAGCCAAACCATCAACTGTAGGGCTTTTGTATGCCTCTACCGGAATATCCACGCTTGTAGAAGTCTCTGCAGATGAGACTATAAAAAGCGCAGGAAGAAAGCCTTTATATTCTTCAAGGAGCTTATAAATTGCTTCATTTGCATAAATCACTACTTTTGCCTCAAGCGCATTCCCTATAAATTTCTCCTGCCGTCTAATTTCAAGCGACTTATTGACTTCATCGCGGATTTTTATAAGCCTTCTCCATTTTTCCTCAAGCCCTTTGTCAAGGTATTCTCTCTCTACCTGTGGAAAGTCAGTGAGAAAAACACTTTCTTCTAAAAATCCCCCCTCGCCCCCCTTTGTCAAAGGGGGGATGGGGGGATTTGCCGCCTGCCTTTTTATATGCTGCCAAATTTCTTCTGCTGTAAAAGAGAGTATTGGCGCCATCATTTTGGTAAGAGAAATTAAAATGTTATATAAAACCCATTGGGCGGACTTTCTCTCAGTAGAATCTGCCTTAAATGTGTAGAGCCTGTCTTTAAGAACATCAAGGTAAAATGCGCTTATATCAGTAACGCAGAAATTATAGATTGAATGGAACGCCTCGTGAAATTCAAACTCTTCATAAGCCCTGCTGACTTTGCTAATAAGTCCTTGAAGTGAGCTCATTGCAAAGCGGTCTATATCAAGAAGCGCATCTTTATTTATTATCATGGCAGGGTCAAAGTCATAAGTACTGCCAAGAAGGAATCTGCAGGTGTTGCGAATCTTTCTATAGGCCTCAACAAGCCTGTCAAGGATTTCCTTTGAAATCCTCATGTCCTCCCTGTAATCAGCAGCAGACACCCAGAGCCTTAGTATCTCTGCGCCATGTTTGTTTGTCACTTCTTGCGGAGAGATAACATTCCCCATAGATTTGGACATTTTCTTGCCCTGTCCATCAACCACAAAGCCATGCGTTAAAACAGCCTTGTAAGGCGATCTGTCTCTTGTGCCGGTAGAGGCAAGAAGGGAGCTCTGAAACCAGCCTCTGTGCTGGTCGCTTCCTTCAAGATACATATCAGCAGGCCATGTCAGCCTTTGGTCAATTTCCATAACAGCGGCATGGCTTACGCCTGAGTCAAACCAAACATCAAGGATATCAGTCTCTTTTAAGAATTCTGTGCCGCTGCATTTAGGACACTTAAAGCCCTCAGGGAGAAGCTCCTTTGGAGATTTCTCAAACCATACATCAGAACTGTTTATCTCAACCTCTCTTACAATCTTGTCAATAACATCTCTATCAGTTATAAATTCCTTACATTCTTTACATTGAAATAGTGTTATCGGTACACCCCATGCCCTCTGACGTGATATACACCAGTCGGGCCTGCGCTCAACCATTCCATGAATCCTGTCCTTACCCCATGTTGGTATCCATCTTACTTTTTCAATCTCAGCGAGGGCATTGTTTTTAAGATTTTTATGCTCCATTGATATAAACCACTGCTCAGTTGCCCTGAAGATTACTGGTTTTTTGCATCTCCAGCAGTGAGGATAGGAATGTGTTATTTTCTGAGGCTCTCCAATGAGAGCTTTTTTATCTCTGAGTATTTCAATAATTGCCTGATTTGCCTTAAATACATTTTGCCCTGCGAGGTCTTTTATATCTTCTGTAAAACGACCTTTGTTATCAACAGGTGCATACACATTAAGCCCGTATTTTAATCCCATCTCATAGTCTTCTTCACCATGTCCCGGAGCCGTATGCACTACGCCTGTGCCCTGTTCTAATGTTACATGTTCACCAAGTATAGTCTCTACCTCACGGTTAAGCCATGGATGTTGACAGACAATGCCCTCAAGCTCAACACCTGCCCATCTCCCTTTAGTTACGATATATTCACTTTCTTTGTAACCAATTTTTTCCATACAGTCTTTAATTAGATCCTGTGCGAGTATAAGCTCTCCTTCAGGTGTTTTTACAAGGCGATATATAAACTTAGGATAAAGCGCCAAAGCCATGTTTGCAGGCAGTGTCCATGGAGTAGTTGTCCAGATAACGAAAAAAACTCCTTCAAATTTGAGATTTGAGATTTGAGATTTGAGATTTGCCGGATTTTTGACCTTAAACTTCACATATATTGATGGCGACTCCTTGTCTGCATATTCAACCTCAGCCTCTGCAAGTGCAGTTACGCAGTTAGGGCACCAGTGCACAGGTTTTTTGCCTTTATATATATAGCCCCCTTCAACAAACCTTCCAAACTCCATGACAATAGATGCCTCATAGGAGTTGGTCATGGTAAGATACGGCTTGTCCCAGTCTCCGAACACACCGAGCCGTTTAAATTCTTCCCTTTGAATATTTACAAACTTAGCTGCATACTCCCTGCACAACTGCCTCTTCTTTAAGAGTAGTTCAGAGTCTTCTGGTTTTGAGCTTTGAGCTTTGAGCTTTGAGCTCTCTTTATCCACCTGATGTTCAATTGGCAGTCCGTGACAATCCCATCCCGGGACATAAGGGGCGTAAAAACCGCACATTGCCTTGTATTTGACAACTATGTCCTTAAGGATTTTATTCAAGGCATGGCCTATGTGAATATTCCCATTAGCGTATGGAGGTCCGTCGTGCAGGATATATGACTTGCCTTTATCTCTATCCACCATTTTGGGGTAGATATTATTTTCTTTCCAGAAATTCAGCATTTCCACTTCCTTTTGTGTAAGATTAGCCTTCATTGGAAATGCTGTGTGTGGTAGATTTAGAGTGTCTTTGTAATCAATGGTCATGTCTTTGATGCCCTTTTGATAATTGGCTTAAAAATTAACATCTCAAGCAAGTGCGTGTCAAGGAAGTAAAAAATGGTTTTGGTTTTATATGGGTTTACCCCGTTAGAATAGAATGCCCCGCTTGTCCTGTTAGATATCTCTATCTAACGGGATGAAAAATTCTAACGGGGTTTACTCTATTAAACATTTTGATTAAACTATCCCCTATGAAAATCCTTGCCCTTGAGACAGCCACGATGTTAGGGAGTGCGGCAATCCTTGATGAGGAAGAAGGGCTTATCAGCGAGATAAGAGTCAACATCAAGGTTGCACACGCAGAAAGACTCATGCCCTCTATTGAGCATCTTTTAAAAGCATCCCGGATATCCATAAAAGACATTGATGCCTTTGCTGTTTCTATTGGCCCAGGCTCTTTCACAGGGCTTAGAATCGGTCTTAGCACAGCAAAAGGTTTTTGTTATGCAGCAGGTAAGCCTATTATTCCTGTGCCAACACTTGATGCATTTGCAAGGGCCCTGGCTTTTTGTTCTCATCTTATATGCCCAATGCTTGATGCAAGAAAGAATGAGGTATATACAGGACTTTATAAGTGGGAGGACGGTGAGTGTATAAAGATTATCCCTGAAACCCCAATAAACCCGCAGGAGTTTTTAAAGGAGATTAAAGTGCCAACTGTTTTCATGGGTGAGGGGGCGAGGCTCTATAAGAGACTTATTGAAGATACCTTGAGAACAAAAGCCTTCTTTGCTCCATCATCAAGGATGGCCCCCACAGCTTCAACTGTGGCAGAGATAGCAATTAAGAAATTAAAGGAAGCTTTAACCACTGACATTGTTAGCCTTACACCATTTTATATAAGGAGGTCTGAGGCAGAGCTTAAGTGGAAGGGATAACGATCAGAAAGATGACATATGAGGACCTCAAGGAT
Organism: Nitrospirota bacterium; assembly: GCA_016208965.1. Taxonomy (GTDB): domain Bacteria; phylum Nitrospirota; class Thermodesulfovibrionia; order UBA6902; family DSMQ01; genus JACQXB01. Next base: position 104,648 of record JACQXB010000023.1, on the reverse strand, counting down.
GTTTCTGCAATAGAGACCAAAGGCTTTACTACCCCATGGACGTTAACTTCTTTCAAGTATGAGTTAGAATTTGGGCATTCAATCCTAAAGGTTGCAGCCTTAGAGAAAAAGATTATTGGTTATGTATGTGTAAGGATTATATTTGACATTGCCAATGTGCTAAATCTTATTGTCATACCAGAATTCAGACAGAAAGGCATCGGAAGCATGCTTCTTCAGTCCGCAATAGAGGAATTAAGAAGGATGAAGCCTGATGTCAAGTCATTGACACTTGAGGTAAGGGAGTCAAATATACCTGCTATAAGGCTATATGAGAGGGCAGGGTTTAAGATTGTGAGCAGAAGAAGGGGCTATTACCAATTGCCCAATGAGGATGCAATAATAATGGAGAATAAGGATTGATAGAAAATATATTGAGTAGTCTTAATAAATTCATTCTATCGGGTAGGAGGTTTTATGGCAGAGGCAAAGAATATTGATGTGTTGCTTGAGGAAAAGAGACATTTTCCACCTTCTGAGGAGTTCAGCAGAAAGGCTTATATCAAGAGCATGGATGAGTATGAAAGGCTCTATAAGAGGTCAATTGAAGACCCTGAATGTTTCTGGGCTGAAATGGCAGAAAAGCACATTACATGGTTTAAAAAATGGGATAAGGTCTTAGAGTGGAATTTTGAAAAGCCTGAAATTAAATGGTTTCAGGGAGGTAAACTCAATGCCTCCTATAATTGCATAGACAGACATATAAGTACGTCAACAAGAAATAAGGCGGCACTCATATGGGAGGCAGATGATGGAGATTATAAGACCTATACTTATCAGCAACTATTCTATGAGGTTAATAAATTTGCCAATGTCTTAAAGAAAAACAGGATACAGAAAGGAGATAGGGTTAGCATTTATCTCCCCATGATACCTGAACTCCCAATAGCCATGCTTGCATGTGCAAGGATTGGGGCAATCCATAATGTTGTGTTTGGAGGCTTCAGTTCCCAGTCACTTAGAGACAGGATTCAGGACTGTAAGGCAAAACTCCTCATTACTGCTGATGAGGGTGTCAGGGGCGGAAAGTTCGTGCCTTTAAAAGCCAATGCTGATGATGCCCTTGAAGGATGTCATACGGTTGAAAAGGTAATTGTTGTCCAGAGGGTTGGCAATGGAAAGGTAAATATGAAGACCGGCAGGGATTCGTGGTGGCATGAGGAGATGTCAGTCTCTGACATTAAAAACTATTGTGAGCCCGAGTGGATAGATGCAGAAGACCCGCTTTTCATCCTCTATACATCAGGCTCTACAGGAAAACCAAAGGGCGTGCTTCATACAACAGGTGGTTATTTACTTTTTGCAAATCTAACATTTAAATGGATATTTGATTATCATGATGAAGACATTCACTTTTGCACAGCAGATATCGGCTGGGTAACAGGCCATAGCTATATCTTATACGGGCCTCTTTCAGCAGGAGCAACAAGCCTTATGTTTGAAGGCATTCCAACATATCCAAAGCATGATAGATTTTGGGATATTATTGACAAGCACGCAGTTAATATCTTCTATACTGCACCAACTGCCATAAGGGCATTAATGAAAGAAGGTGAAAGCTGGGTAAATATGCATGACCTCTCATCCCTGAGGCTTCTTGGTACAGTAGGCGAGCCGATAAGTCCCGAGGCATGGATGTGGTATCACACCCATGTCGGGAAAGGCAAACTCCCGGTAGTTGATACATGGTGGCAGACAGAGACAGGAGGAATCCTAATAACACCGCTTCCCGGGGCAATGACATTAAAGCCGGGCTCAGCAAACAGACCTTTTCCTGGCATAGTGCCAAAGGTAATAAAAGAAGACGGCTCGGCAGCAGTAGTAAATGAAGGCGGTTACCTTGTTATTGAAAAGCCTTGGCCCGGGATGCTCAGGGGCACTTATGGGGACCCTGAAAACAAAAGAGTAAAAGAAGTCTATTTTTCGAGATTCCCTAAAAAATATTTCACAGGTGATGGTGCAAGGGTTGATGAGAATGGTGATTACTGGCTTATGGGAAGGATTGATGATGTGCTTAATGTGTCAGGTCACAGGCTTGGCACAGCAGAGGTAGAGTCAGCACTTGCAAGTCATGAGGCAGTTGCTGAGGCTGCAGTTGTTGGTTTCCCCCATGAGATAAAAGGCGAGGGAATCTATGTCTATGTCACCCTTAAGGATGGCTATTCTGCTTCTGATGAGTTAAGAAAAATCCTGATAAGCCATGTGCGAAAGGTTATAAGTCCTATTGCCACACCTGATAAACTCCAATTTACAGCAGGGCTTCCAAAGACCCGAAGCGGAAAGATAATGAGGAGGATTTTAAGAAAAATTTCTCGCGGAGATGTAGAGGACTTGGGCGATATATCTACCCTTGCAGACCCCTTAGTAGTTGAGGATTTGGTTAAGGAAAGATTGTAGGATTATACCCCCTGATGAAACCTCACTCTTGTCTTGCCCTTAAAATTAGAAAGCCTGAAAGTAAAATTAAAGCTCCGCCAAGCAAACTATTAATGCCGGGTATTTCATTAAAAAATACTATAGCCAGTATTACCGCTCCAATAGGCTCAAAGTATCCAAGAACCGCTGCCTCATTTGCCTTAACAGTCCTAAATCCCTGAACATAAAGCAATGGGGCAATAGTTGAATGTATTAATCCCATGCTAATAAGGTATATTAGCGATTGATATGAGACCAAAGTGGATGCAAAAGGCAGAAGCAAAAGGGCTATTATTGCATTTTGAATAAATACAATAAAGACAGAACTATGTGTCTTAGAGATAGTTCTTAAAAGCAAGATTATCATAGCGTATACCAATCCCGAGGCAGTGCCGGCAATTACGCCTTTAAAGTCACCGCTGCTTACTGATAAGCCGCCGAGCATTAGCCAAAGCCCTATGGAGGAAATCATTATCGCAAGCCAGATAGTGTTAGAAGATTTTTCTCTTAATAATATCGGCGCCAATATAGCTACAAATATTGGCGCTGTGTAGTGTGTGAGGACTGCATTGGCTATAGTTGTATTTTTGAACGCGTAGAAGAAAAGAAGTGTATTTGCTAAAGAACATGGTGCAAGAAGGTAAAATACCGGTGCAGGCGTCCTGAAAGCTGACAAAGAAATCTCTTTGTTTTTATATAAAATTAAAAATTGAATTGGCAGAGAAAAAAGCGCAGGATAAAATACCGTGCTTGCAAGGGGCATATCTGCCTTTCTTACAAATACCCCAAGAGAACTCCATATAACAATGGCGAGTATGATTTTTAGATAGCCCATCTAATAAAATTCACAATTCCCATCTTCTGAAGAGAGAATGTTGAATACAGATGGCGTCAAGTGTCTTTCCGACAACAAAATTTACAATATCTTTTATGCTCTTAGGTTTATGATAAAAGGCAGGTATCGGCGGAATTATTTTTACTCCGAGGCGGGCAAGTTTAAGCATGTTTTCAAGATGTATTGCACTGAGCGGCATTTCACGGGGCATGAGGATAAGCCGCCTTCCCTCTTTTAAGAAGACATCAGCAGTCCTTTCAATAAGGGTGTTGGCATAACCATTAGCAATGCCAGAAAGGGTCTTCATAGAGCATGGTGTAATAAGCATCGCATCTACAATAAAAGAACCACTTGAAATAGGTGCAGAGAGATTCTTTTCACTATAATATTCAATCTTATTAGAAGAGAAATGCATCTGAACTTTTTTTCCTGTCTCTCTCTCTGTCCTGCCCTTGAGATTTATACCTGTCTCGGTCTTTATAATTAAGAATGCCTGAGTTGAAATAATGAGATAAATCTTTGAATTAACCTTAAGCAACTCCTCAATCAGCTTTAACCCATAAATAGCACCACTTGCCCCTGTAATTGCTACAACAAAGGATTTCATTTAAATATTCTAACATAACTACAAGGGTTTACAACATCAAACCATGCGATGTATAATTAAAAATATGAATAGTAAAAAAATACTTATAATTTTGCTTTTAGTTGCTATAGCCTTTGGTGTGGTAATAGGGAGCAATTTAGATAAATTTCTCCCGAAGAGGACACTTTCCCCCTACGCTTATGTGCCCAGGGTTCCAAAATCCATTACAGGAGAAAGCGAGGCATTTTCAGATATTGTTAAAGCTGTAAGCCCTACGGTTGTAAATATATCAACAACAAAAACTGTAAGGAGGGATATCCCCGCACCTCACTTTTTTGATGACCCATTTTTTGATAATTTTTTTGAGCCATTTCGCGCACCTAAGAAATGGAAGGAGCAGAGCCTTGGCTCAGGGGTTATTGTCTCAGGGGATGGATATATAATAACAAACACCCATGTTATTGAGAAGGCAGATGAAATAAAGGTCATTCTCTATGATAAACAGGAATATAAAGGCAAGGTTATAGGCACTGACCCTAAGACAGATCTGGCGATTATAAAAATTGGCGCTAAAGACCTGCCTGCTATAAAATGGAGCAACTCAGATGAACTTCAGGTAGGTGAGTTCGTCCTTGCCTTTGGTAACCCTTATGGTCTTAGTCATACGGTTACTATGGGGATAGTAAGTGCACTTGGAAGGGCAAATGTGGGCATTGCTGAGTATGAGGATTTTATCCAGACCGATGCTGCAATAAATCCCGGCAATTCTGGGGGACCGCTGGTGACCATCAGGGGAGGGCTTGTTGGTATAAATACTGCAATTTTCTCAAGGACAGGTGGTTATCAGGGAATAGGGTTTGCTGTGCCAAGTAATATGGCTAAGAGGGTAATGGAACAACTTGTGAAAACAGGAAAGGTCACAAGGGGATGGCTCGGCGTTACAATCCAGCAGGTAACCCCCGATTTAGCCAAGCAGTTTAACCTCAATAATTCTAACGGTGCGCTTGTTAGCGATATATTAAAAGGAGGTCCTGCTGAAAAGGCAGGTTTAAAAAAAGGCGATGTAGTAATAGAGTTAAACGGGAAAACAATAAAGGATGTTGAATCCTTAAGAAATATGGTGTCGCAGAGTGAGGTCGGAAGCACTGTGAAACTTAAAGTTATCAGAGAAGGGAAGCCTATCTTCATTGATGCACATATTGCTGAGTTGCCAAAGGACTCTGCTGAGGCAATGCCAGAAAGGCTTGGCGAAAAGCCCACAGAAGAAAATGAACTTGCTGGTTTTACCGTAATGGGCATTACGCCCGAAATAGCCAAACAATTAGGGCTCTCTAAAGATGAAAAAGGCGTTGTGATAATTAGTGTTGAGTCTGACAGTGCTGCTGAAGAGTCAGGGCTTAGAAAGGGTGATGTGATTCAAGAGGTAAATAAAAAGAGGATAAGCAATTTAGCTGAATTCAATAAAATTACTTATCATATAAAGGAAGGGGATACCGTACTTCTGTTTGTTAATAGAGGGGGACAAAAATTCTATGTAACCCTCAGGATATATTAAAACTTAACAGAGAAAGGACATAACGATGTTTTACAGGATTATATTTTTATTGGTTTTTATTTCAGGAGGTTATCTTATAGGATTAAGGGAAGGGCTCCAGTATCAGGGCGTCATTATTGGTGCAGGGATTGGCGCACTCGGCATTATTCTGGAATTTCTCCTTAGCAGGGTTGGCTTTGGTTCAATGTTTGTGGGATTAATAGGTCTATCACTCGGACTTATTTTTGCGAGATTGCTCTATTATCCGATAAAGACATTCTTTGTGAGTTTAGACAATATCTACGCACCTCTTATACTTAATACCCTTTTAGGGTACACAGGTCTTCTTGTGGGATTAAAAAAGGGCAAGGGATTGACCTTATCAGATGTTTTTAAGGCAGCGAAGGGTGCTTCTACTGAAGAAAACCTAAAGATTATTGATACAAGCGTTATAATTGATGGCCGTATTGCGGACATCTGCGAGGTGGGTTTTATAGAGGGGACTTTTATTCTGCCCCAGTTCATTCTGCAGGAGCTTCAATATATCGCAGACTCTTCAGATTCATTGAAAAGGGGAAGGGGTAGACGAGGGCTGGATGTTTTGCACAAAATCCAGAAGATGTCCAATATCACTGTAAAGATTATAGACGAGGACTTTCCTAAGATAAAAGAAGTAGATGCTAAATTAGTTGCGCTTGCCAAGATGCTTGCTGGCAAGATTATTACAAATGATTTTAACCTTAATAAGGTAGCCGAGCTTCAGGGCGTCTCTGTGCTGAATATCAATGAGCTTGCAAATGTCCTCAAACCTGTAGTTCTGCCCGGAGAGACCATGAATATCTTTATAATTAAAGAGGGGAAGGAACCAAATCAGGGTGTTGCATATCTTGAAGATGGAACCATGGTTGTTGTTGAAAATGCAAGGAGGTTTATAAATAAGAATGTTGATGTTGTTGTAACGAGTGTGCTTCAAACTACAAGCGGAAGGATGATCTTCACGAAACTCAAGGAAGACACTGATAGAGAAGAATTGAGAATGGCAAGGCATTAATGAAGAAAGATGTAATTGCTATAGTTCCTGCTGCAGGGGTTGGAAAAAGACTTAGCTCCTCTCAAAAAAAACCCTTTGTTCATATCTCAGGCGCCCCCCTGCTGGTTCATACATTAAAGGGGCTCCATGCTGTTGGCGCTATAACAGAGATTATCCTTGTGCTCGGGAAGGACGACAGGGAGAAGGGGCTTAAAATAGTTGAGGCTTATAGCTTCAATAAAGTAAGGCATATTGTTACTGGCGGAAAAGAAAGGCAGGACTCTGTTTATAATGCATTGTGTTTGATTAAAAATGGAGATATTATTTTAATTCATGACGGCGTAAGACCGCTTGTTACAGAAGGGCTTATAAAAAGAGTCATATCAGAAGTTAGTAATAAAAAAATTGATGGGGTTGTCCCTGGTCTTCCCCTAAAGGAGACACTAAAAGAAGTTGGCAATAATGGTTTTGTAATCTCTACACAGAAGCGGGGGAAGTTCTGGACGATTCAGACCCCTCAGGTTTTCCATTTTAGTATACTTAAAAGGGCTTATGAGTCTGCTTATAGAGAAGGTTTTTATGCCACAGACGATTCAGCGCTTGTGGAAAGGATTGGGGGAAAGATAAAAGTAATCCCCGGAGACCCATTTAATATAAAAGTAACTACACCAGAGGACATGGAGATGGTGGAATATTTACTAAAGGAAAAATCCTAATTTCTAATATCTAAATCCTAAACAAATACAAATGACCAAAATTCGAAACGGTTTTGAGCATTTGAACTTTGAATTTTAGGAATTGTTTAGGATTTAGGATTTAGGATTTCGGATTTTTATGCGTATAGGCATTGGATATGACAGCCATAGGCTTGCTAAAGGGAGGAAGCTCATTTTAGGGGGGGTAGAGATACCCTTTGAAAAAGGGCTCCTTGGTCATTCTGATGGGGATGTGCTTTGCCACGCTATGACTGATTCAATTATAGGGGCGCTTGGCATTGGAGACATCGGCAGACATTTTCCTGACACAGATAAAAAGTGGAAGGATGTATCAAGCATAAGAATGCTTTCAAGGATTGTGAAGATTGCAAAAGCTCAGGGTTTTAAAATATTATGGATAGACGCGGTAGTTATAATTGAAAAACCACGACTTATGCCCCATATAGAGAAAATGAAAGAATGTATTGCAAAGGCGGGTATCCCTCGGAATTTAATTAATATAAAGGCAAAGACTAACGAGGGCATGGGATTTATAGGAAAAGGACAAGGCACTGCAGCACAGGCAGTGTGTTTGCTGATTAAAATCAAAGATAAAAAATAAAAAATCAAAGAGTGTATTTCCTGTCCTGTCGTAAACTTGCAGAGAAGTGTCGGGACTGCAGGGAGCTTTAATTTTTATTTTTCCAAATGGAGGTTTTAAATTGAAATACAGAGGACTTATACTTATTTTTCTACTTGTTGTTGGGGTATCGCTTCTTCTTTTTCTTCCAAATGAAAGAACATACAAAGAAATTGCAGCAGTTGGTAAACCTGCACCGGATTTTGAACTTAAAGATACAAACGGTAATGTATGGAAACTCTCTGACCTTAAGGGTAAGGTTGTATTTGTAAACTTCTGGGCAACATGGTGTCCCACATGCAAGGCAGAAATGCCTTATAAAGAAAGTCTGTATGAGAAAATGCAGGGCAAGCCATTTCAGATGCTTGGGATACTTTTTAGAGACGACCCCAGAAATCTAATCCCTTATTTTCAGAGACAGAAGGTAAGTGCCCCTACCCTTGTAGATGATGTTAATGAAGTTGCTCGCGCCTACGGTATAACAGGAGCTCCTGAGACTTTTATCATAGATAAGGACGGTATCGTCAGAGGGAAGTTTATAGGTTCTCGTGAATGGGATAGTCCTCAGTCAATTGCCTTGATTGAAAAATGGCTGTAAAAAAGAAATTCAAAATTCAAAATGAAAAATTTAAAATTACAAATTAAAATCCAAATTTATCTGCATTTGCCGCCTTTTATCTTTTAATTTTCAATTGTAATTTTGCATTTTTATTTTTTATTTTTTATTTTGTAGTGGAAAGTCACGTTTATTAAGATTTGTGGAACGGGAAACAAACTATAATAAGCTGAAAGAACTTGCATTCTCAGAAGGCGTATCCGCCTTTGGTGTTAGTTATATAGATGATTTAAGAGCCCACTTTGAAGCACTTCCTTTAGACCAGACAGAAGGTTTATCATATGGGATTTCCATAGGTGTAAGGGTTTCCGAGTCTGTGCTTAGAGACGTTATAGTTGGACCTACGCGCCATTATCTTCACCATTATAAAATGCTTAACCTTCTCCTTGACCAAACCGCTTTGAAGCTTTCACTTACCATTCAGGGCATGGGTTATAATGCAATTCCTATCCCAGCAAGCCAGATTATTGATTGGGAAAAACAGACCGCGCATCTATCTCATAAGATGATAGCCCTCGGGGCAGGCATGGGCTGGATAGGAAGAAATAACCTCCTTGTGCATCCTGAATTTGGCTCTAAAATAAGGCTTGCAACAATCCTTACAGATATGCCTCTTAATCCTTCATCATCCCATTTTGACCTCTCTGTATCCTCCCTTGTTAAGGGGGGAAGTGAAGGGGGGTTAGGGGGATTTTTGGAGAAAAAAGACTGTGGAGATTGCAGGAAATGTATTGAGGTATGTCCTGTATCAGCAATCGGTGAGACACATAAACAGTGGAATAAAACAGCCTGTCTTGAAAAACTTAAATATTTTGCAAAGGCACATAATGTTGGACAGTATATATGTGGGTTATGTGTGAAAGTATGCCAGCCATAATAAAGCTCGTAGTTAGTAGTAAGTAGATAGTGGTTAGGGAAAAAGGAAAATAAAAATGGTAAGCCATATTACTAACCCAAAACCAGTTAAACTCTTTGTTGGTATGCTTTCTTCTGAGGTTTCTCTCTTTGAAAAACTTAAGGATGAACTTGAGAATACCTTTGGTCATGTAGATTTACAGAGTCCTGTCTGGGAATGGGCTCATACTGATTATTATGCAGAGGAAATGGGTACAGGATTAAAAAGAAAGTTCATATTTTTTCAGAGATTAATAAATCCAGAGTCCATCTCAGAGATAAAACTAAAGACAGTAGAATTTGAGAAACAATATCTTAACCCCCCTTTGTCCCCCCTTACTAAGGGGGGAATTAAAGGGGGGTGTCTTATTGCCAAGTGGGGACAAAGAGGGGTGGGTGGGAGGAGAATAAACCTTGACCCGGGATATTTAGACTCTGCAAAGATTGTTCTCGTATCAACAAAAGACTACTCTCATAGAATTTGTCTTGGCAAAGGCATATATGGAGAGGTAACGCTTATTTATTCGGGCAAAGACTATCAGATACTACCTTACACTTATCCTGATTTTAGAACTCAAGAGTATCTTGATATTTTCAAAAAAGCGCGGGAGTTGTATAAGGCAGGGAAGAACGAAATTTCTTACTAAAAGATAAAAAATATTGACAATATAAGGGGGTTGGTCAATAATTAAACCGTAGAGTTTCTGGTTGTTCAGCCAGAATTGGGATAAACGAAACAGGTTCGTCTACAACCCCAAATTCGGGGGTATATACGAACTTGGTTTCGCTTATAAACAAGATACCCAAAATGTCGCTTCGCTCCATTTTGGCTAACGGGTGGCGGATGAGCAAGGCTTCAGCCAAATAATTGACGCAATACTCCATTCACTACTCAGCGACACTTCGGCTATCATGCGGATGAACGGCTGAAGCCCAAATGCCCCTGCGGGGCACTTCGCTCATCCGCCACCCGTTAGCCGCTCATTGCGGGCAGACGGAGGGGAAATAAGATGTTTAAAAATAACCGTCCCATTTCTATTTTAGGAGGGAAATCGTATGAGTATTTCTCGTGAAACCAAAACACAGAATAATTCATGGTGCATGGCAAACTTCTTGTTGTTTACCTGTCTTGCACTAAGCCTTGCGGGATGCGTAACACAGTCGTCTTTGAGAACTGCTTTTACCTCTCAATTGACAACCGAGATTGGAATTATGATAGAACTGCAGTATGCAACCGATACTACGATTTTTCCCATGGCCTTACCAGCAGAAGAGATCAATATTCGGGTCTATAGGGACGTCGATGAATCCCTTGCCGCCTATGAGACCTTTGACTTTGACTACACCAGCAAGACGAACCCACTTCTGGAAAAAGAACTCTTCCGGCAGTTGGAAAAAGTCCTGCAAGCGCATGGGCTAACACGCGTCAAAAAGGATCCGCAGATTGTCATCAGCATGGACTTTTTTGTCGGTAAGAAGGAACAATACACTCCGCCGCAGACAGTTACCAACACAGAAATGAAGTATGTCTGGAACACCGCCATGTGGGGCTGGAACGTAGGGGGCTATGCTTCAGCGGTGCCGGTCACAAGCTCGACGACACAGCCCGGCTATACCACAACCAGCTATTACAGTAATATCCGCCTCAATTTCCTAAACCACGCCAAGTTGGCGGGAGGCGAAAAGCTGGAAACCCCGCCATTGATCTGGCTCGGTGAGGCGGATAATGAAGGGGCTGAACCGGATATTCGCAGGATTGCACCGGTTATGTTTGGCGAGCTTATGGGGGAGTTTCCAGACCAATCCGCCAAAGCTCCGAGACGCTATGTGCGCTGTTTTCGTTATGGTGGGCTGGGGATCGGGTTTGCTCCTTTGGACTGGCGCACTATCAGTTATGTAGCGCCGTCTTCGGTAGCGGCCGAACACGGTATAAAACCGGGGGATGTCTTGGTGTCAATCAATGGCGAGAGTGCCGGTAATTGGCCTTCCTATCAATATTGGGTCACTAGCAGTCCATGGCACTATCGTTCCAAGGATCCCTATTTCCAGCATGTTTTATCCAACCGGGGCGACTTGGATGTGGAACTGGTAATACAGTCGGCTGAAACGGGAAAAAGTGCCACGTTCCGGATGAGGCCTCGTAGTGAGGATCGCTGCCTGTATGTTGATCAATACGGCATCCCTCTCCAGAAAACTACGGGGTCACCCAGGTAAGTAGTTTTCGCTGAATAAGCCTCTCAGCGAAAACTATAGCTTTAAAGCCTGATAGATACCGGCATTTTGTCTTGGAGGGTATCGATAGAAAAGAAGACACTTTTAGGAGAAGAAAATGGGACGGTTCTATTAAAAAAATATGCCTGCAACGGACGGCTAACACGTTGCAAAAAATTAGCGTCCAAACCCTTCAGGCTTCTTTTGCAACGGGAACGTTATCTGCTCATTGCAGGCAGGAAAGGATAAGGAGGATTAATCATGAAGTATTTAAGGAAACATTTGGTTAAGGATTGTTTTTGGATTGATTATACTGAGTAGCCCTGTTGCTTCTTATGCTGGTACTAACGAAGATCTGAGGGATGCGGTAAAAGAAGGCAATATCACTCGAGTTAGGACCTCAATAGACAAAGGTGCTGATATAAATGCAAAAGATAATGATGGCTTTACTGCATTGATGTTCGCGTCATATAGCGGTCATACTGACATAGTCGAGGTATTACTGGCAAAAGGTGCTGATGTAAATGCAGAAAGCAATGATGGCCTTACTGCATTGATGTCAGCGTCGTCCAAAGGTCATACTGACATAGTCGAGGTATTACTGGCAAAAGGTGCTGAAGATACTTATGTTCGCTATGAAGCAACTCTTAAAGATTCTTTACAATTTGATCTGTTTGGTCCAACTGGCAAATCAACCACCCTTGCTGCCAGCTTTACAGATAGAGGAGTGAAGCAAAATATATATCCAAATCCATTTTAATGAAAAGATATGCCCGCAACGACATACAACATGTTAAAATATGTAGTATAAGAAAAAGGATAATTGATTGAGCAAGATAGGACAAATTCAGGCTCTTGTCCGTAACGGGCTTTTTTATCTGACAGAACATGCAGATGACGAGGCAGCGATTGATGGTTTTGATATCTATGACGTTGAGCATGGCGTTTTGAACGGTAGTATCCGTAGAACTTGGCCAAGAGAGGGAAAATATGAAGTAGTGGGTCGTTCCTTAGACAGAAGACCTATCGGCATAGTATGTCGTATTACAGGGGGCGGAAAAGTACGAGTAATAACAGTTTATGAAGATAAACCTAAAGGAAGTGAAAGGAGGGATTAAATTGGGATTTTGGGACGGAGAGCAATGCGAATATTGCAATGGTCCAATTGTTGAAAAAATAATTGACCTACCCAGAAAAGTTGGTGGTAAGTATGTGCTTATCAAAAATGTGCCAGTTGGTGTATGCAAAAAATGCGGCACAAAATACTATGCAGCTAATGTTCTTAAAACCATAGAATCAAGTGTTTGTGGCAGGAGAAAAATAGAGAGTAAAATTCCTATGGCTGTATATTCACTGTAGGAGAAACTGCTCAAATTATTTTCTGCCCGCAGCGGCAGATAACATGGTGCAAAAGACCTACGTCAAAACCCTTCGGGCTTCTTTTGCACCAAGCCCGATACCCAAAATGTCGCTTCGCTCCATTTTGGGTATCGGGTGGCGGATGAGCAAGGCTTCAGCCAAATAATTGATGCATTACTCTATGTTAATGCCATTCACCACTCAGCGCCACTTCGGCTATCATGCGGATGAACGGCTGAAGCCCAAATTGCCCCTGCGGGGCACTTCGCTCATCCGCCACCCGTTAGGCGAAAGAACAAGCGATATGATATTTGTTATAATTATGCAAAGACATAATGAAAGGTGGTGGAAATAATGGATTTACTCAAAGAAGCAACCGTTGAAACCATAAAACGTCTTCCTGACGGATGCTCTGTTGAAGACATAATGTATGAAATTAATTTTATTGCACAAGTTTTTGAAGGTCTAAGAGATGCTGAGGAGGGCAGATTATTATCAACAGAAGAACTTCTTGCAAGAGTTAAACAATGGGGAAAATAAAATGGTCAGAAAAGGCAAGCTGCCATTTACATGCAATTCATGATTATATTTCAAGAGATTCAAGAACATATGCTATCCGATTCATAAAATCCCTCATCAAGTCAACTTCAAAACTTGAAATAGCTCCTCGTTGTGGACGTATCGTCCCTGAATTTGAAGTGTATGGATTGAGAGAAGTAATTTATCAGAATTACAGAATCATTTATAGAATCAAAGACGACAATGACCATGTTGAAATACTTGCAGTAATTCATTGTTCGCGTGATTTTAAAACAACATTTTCTCAGGAATGGGAATTAAATTAAGGGGAATATCGCTTGTTCCATTGCCTAACAACAGGCTAAAACGAAACAGATTAATAAGCAAATGCTATTGCACTTCTTTTGGCCTTGAACGTTAGCGGAAATACCCTATAGTTGATATAATAGGTGAGGTAAAAACTATTATGGAATCGAAAGCTCAAAAAGCAGTATTATACCTATATGAAGAAAAGGTAAAGAACCTTATTGAAGTCGCTAAAAGAGGAGGCATTGAATATAATACTTTTTATGATAGCATCTTGAATGAAAGAGCGGTTGTGGGACCTAACAATGTAACAGAAAATTATCTTAAGTATCACCGCCTCTGGTATTTCAACCTTGAGAATATATAAATATATAACGAGATCGAGAAAGTTGATACACTAATAAAAGAACATAACTTGGACGACAAACTACTCCACGACATAATAAATAGAATTTATGATTATTTAATAGAGTATAGAAAGAATGAGAAAGCTGTAGCTTTTGCGAAAAAGTATGGACTTTGAACTTACCAAGCATACCCAAGATATGTTGAAGGAACGGGAAATTCCTGAGGAATGGGCATGGCGAACCATTGATAATTCCGACTGGTAAAATATAAGAGAGGACAACAATATTCATTATTTTAAAGTTATCCCTGAACATGAGGGACGGATTCTTCATGTGGTTGTAAACCACCATGTTTCACCAAAAAAAGTAGTTACAGTATGTAGGGTAAGGAGACAAAAATGAGGTTAAAAGTAGACAAAAAAAACGATGCCCTGTATTTTCGACTTGATGAGGCATCCATCATTGAATCTGAGGAAGTGCAACCTGGTGTAATTCTGGACTTTAACGCAGATGGTAAAGTAGTGGGTGTTGAAATACTCAATCTGAGTGTCAGAATAAAGCCAGAGCAGTTAAATGTCCTTCAATACGAAACTGTATAGGGCACTTCCGCCCTATGGGTCGAACACAGCACAAACGAAATATTATCAAACCCTATCGGGCTTCGTTTGTGCCAAGCCCGTTAGATCACTACCAGATTATCTCTATGAATAATCTCATCTGAATATTTATACCCTAACACTTTTTCTATTTCAGAGGTATTTTTGCCTTTAATGCGCAGGATATCATCAGAGGAATAGTTTGTTAGTCCTTTAGCAATCTTTTTGCCTTCCTGACCCACACAGGTTACTGCATCTCCTGTGTTAAAGTGTCCTTCTACTTTTGTTATTCCTGAAGGAAGGAGGCTTTTACCATGCATAGTAATTGCCTTAACAGCTCCATCATCAAGATAAACCATACCTTTTGATTTCAAACCATGGGCTATCCATCTTTTTTTAGAAGGTATTTTCTGTTCTTTTGGCTTAAAATATGTTCCTATTTTTTCACCGTCAAGCAGTTTTGGAAGAAGCCCTGCTTTTTCCCCGCTCATGATTACCACATGTATTCCATAGTTAACCGCCTGTTTTGCAGCAAGAATCTTTGAATACATCCCCCCTGTCCCTACTGTGCTTCCTTCTCCGCCTGCTATTTTTTCAATATCAAGGGTAATCTCATCAACAGAGGTTATTAAGCTTGTGCCTTTCTCTTTAGGATTTTTCGTATAGAGACCCTCAACATCAGACAGGATAACAAGCATCTCTGCCTCAATAAGCCCTGAAACCAGAGAGGCTAAAAAGTCATTGTCTCCGAATTTTATCTCATCAATTGCAACAGGGTCGTTTTCATTTATGATGGGAATAATTTTATAGCTTAGAAGCATAAGCAGGGTATTTTTTGCATTTATGTATCTTACCCTGTCTGCCACATCATCTCTTGTAAGAAGAACCTGTGCAGCCTTTTTATTAAATTCTGCAAAACTATTTTCATAAGCCCACATGAGGCTTGACTGTCCTATTGCTGCTGCAGCTTGCTTTAGCTTTATGTCCTTTGGTTTTTCCTTTAGTCCGAGTTTTTTAAGCCCTGCTGCAACAGCCCCTGAGGAGACTATCAGGACTTCCGAGCCTCTGTCTATAATGGCAGAGATGTCTTTTGCTATGGCATGGATGCGCTTTGTGTTAAGCCCCTGCTCTGCAGAGGCAAGCAGATTGCTTCCTATTTTTACAACAAGCCGTTTCATATCTTGCCCTCTCTACTTACTACTTTTATATTCCTCTACTTTCTTTCCAAGATGTGTTATAAGTTTTTTTATTCCCTGTCCTGTGATAGCGCATATGGGGAAAAAATCATAGTTCTTATCTTTACAATATTTGGCAAGTCTGTCAAGTCTTTTTCCGCTGCCCTTTATATCAATCTTTGTCCCTACGACGGCCTGAGGTTTTTTTAGTAACTCAGGGCTATAGAGCTTAAGTTCTTTATTTATTTTTTCAAAATTACTAACAGGGTCTCCTTCAGCCATCTCTGATACATCAACAAGGTGAAGAAGTATTGATGTCCTTTCCACATGGCGTAAGAACTGAAAGCCCAGCCCAGCCCCCTTATGCGCTCCTTCAATCAAACCGGGTATATCTGCAACCACAAAGCTCTTAAATCCTTTTGCCTTTACAACTCCAAGCACAGGTACAAGAGTTGTAAACGGATAATCTGCAATTTTTGGCTTTGCTGAGGAGATAACAGAGATTAATGTAGATTTGCCTGCATTTGGAAGCCCTATTAAGCCCACATCAGCAAGGAGTTTTAACTCAAGGATAAGGGTTTTCTCCTCGCCGGGCTCTCCGGGCTGTGCAAACTTAGGAGCCTGCCTTGTAGGGGTTTTAAAATGTGTATTGCCAAGCCCACCCCTCCCGCCTTTTGCAGATATAAATTCCTGTCCGTCTTTTATCAGGTCTTCAAGGGTTTCATCTGTCAGGGAGTCTTTAATAATAGTGCCTATTGGAACAGAGATTATTAAATCCTTGCCGTTTTTGCCATGCATGTCCTTTCCCATACCATGCTCGCCTCTTTCTGCCCTGTAGTGCTGTTGATACCTAACATCAAGGAGGGTGTTAACATCCCTTGTTGCCCTAAAAATTATATGTCCGCCTTTGCCGCCATTACCGCCGTTAGGACCTCCTCTTGGGACATATTTTTCCCGCCTGAAGCTTACACAGCCTCTGCCGCCGTCTCCAGCCTTGACATGAATTTTTACCTGATCAATAAACTGCATACTTTAAAAATACATGATTCAGGATACATGATACAAGATACAGGATGAAAAATAAAAAGGGCGGTTAGCCCGCCCTTTGTTGTAAAACTCTTATTTTCTATCAGGCAGAATTTTTTTATTCAGCCTGTGCTACTACTGGTACTGGATATACGCTTACCTTAAGTCTTGCCCGGTCTTTGCGTTCAAAGGTGACAATACCGGCAATCTTTGCATAAAGGGTGTCATCGCTTCCCATACCGACATTAAAACCGGGATGGAATTTGGTACCCCTTTGTCTTATAAGTATATTGCCTGCTTTAACGACCTGTCCGCCGAATCTTTTTACGCCGAGCCTTTGAGCGGCGCTATCACGACCGTTTCTTGAACTACCTACACCTTTTTTATGAGCCATCTCATTACCCCCAAATTCTAAATAAATTAAAAATTATCAATTAGCATTTATCATTTTGCAATTTAAAATTTGCAATGATAAATTTGACTTAGGTTTTTAAACACATTTAGGATCTTAAAGTTGTATGCTTGTTATCTTAACCTGTGTATAAGGCTGTCTCTGCCCTCTCAGCCTCCTATAACCCTTTCTTGTCTTCTGCTTGAAAACAAGCACTTTTTTTACCTTTCCATTCCCGATGACCTCTGCGGTAACTTTTGCAGATGAGAGAAGTGGACTGCCAAAGGCGACCTTGGTACCATCAGAGACCATAAGGACATTCTCAAAATCAAAAGCTCCCTGAGCATTGAGTTTCTCTACTTTGATTATGTCTCCTTCAGAGACCCTGTACTGTTTGCCGCCTGTTTCTATTACCGCATACATAAAAAGCCTCCATTTGTTTTTAACCGTAAAAAGGGTGATTTTATTTTTACATAATTTATGGGGTAAAGTCAATCATATATAAACAGGCTGTTGAAAAAGCCCTCAACAAGCTCTGAAGGATAACATAACCGATTGTAAATTTTTTTGACAAAGGAGATCTTTTTGCTCTTGACATACGAAGGCATTATAAGTGTTGTGCGTTTTTTTGTCACAATCTCTAATCTGCTAACGAAATCTCCTCAACACTATGGTCTGAATTTAAACCCAAATTGAGATTTTCTAAATTTTGAATTATGACATCAAATAGAAGTTTATATTCACAATAATCTTAGTTAATCTGGTATAATAAAAAACTAAGCAAGGAGGTTTAAAATGCTCCGAAAAGCAAAGGTAGAGAGAAAAACCAAAGAGACAAGCGTTAAAGTCAGCATTAATCTTGATGGCAAGGGGGATTATAGGATAAATACCTCAATACCATTTCTTGACCATATGCTCGGTCTTATGGCAAAGCATGGCCATATAGACATGAACATAGAGGCAAAGGGAGATATTGAGGTTGATTATCATCACCTGATAGAGGATATTGGCATAGTTATTGGTGAGACAATAAAGGAATCTCTTGGTCAGAAATTAATGATAAGGCGGTATGGAGAAGCCCTCACCCCGATGGATGAAAGTCTTGCACAGGTTGCTATAGACCTTAGCAGCAGACCATTTTTAGTATATAAAGTTGCCCTGTCTAAGAGAAGCACTCTAATAAAGAACCTGCGTGTCTCTCTTTTTGAGGATTTTTTCAGGGCATTAACAAACCATGCAGGTATGAATCTGCATATAATTCTTCACTATGGCCGTGACCCACATCATGTAATGGAGGCTATTTTTAAAGGACTTGGCAGGGCATTAAGGAGTGCGGTTGAGGTTCATCCGAAGACAAAAGGAGTGCCATCAACAAAGGGTACACTTTAAGAAAAAGAGACATGATAGAAGATGTTTTATCTTGTATCATGAATATCTTCGCTTCCCGTTTCTCACTTTTACCCCGTTAGAAATAAGATTTCTAACGGGGTTTACTTCTAACTTACACAGGATGGAATATATCATCAGAAAATGGTAATATTTTGCCATGAAACGCGCAGCTTTTTTACTTGTTTTTATTTTACTTCCGCTGTCTTTTATTTCAGGCGAGGATGCCCCTCTGCTAAAACTCAGGGCGAGCAAGCACCCTGAGCTTACAAGGATTGTTTTAGAAGGTCCTGAAACACTTATACCTAAAGGAATAGTAAACCAGAGGGGGCAGGATATTTCTATTACCTTTCATGATTTAACTTTCTCTGTTGAGGATACAAAACTGCCTTTTCCACATAAAAGGGTTAAGAATTCCCTGGTGTTTTCTCTCAGTGAGTTTAAGAGGTTTAAGACAACCTTTCTTAAGTCTCCTGCCCGCCTTGTTATAGATGTATATCAAGATGTATATCAAGTTGATAGCCCGGTGTCAGACAAAACAAAGGATAAAAAGACCTTTAAGACCAGAACAATTGTCATAGACGCGGGGCATGGGGGTCATGAGTATGGGGTAATAAAGGATATATATAGGGAGAAAGATGTGGTCCTTGATATTTCCAAGAGGTTGAGGAGACTTATATTAAAAGATTTTGCACGGTGTTTTCTTACAAGGATGGGTGACCAGTTTATGTCTTTAGCACAAAGGGTTGATTTTTCAAATTCCCAAAAAGGAGATATATTCCTTAGTATTCACATTGGTAAACACAAGGAGATAGTAATATATACTCCTGTAATTGCAGAGACTCCTCATGATAATCCAGATGAGTTTATTAAGATACAGTTTCTACGGGATGCCATGCAGGATGCAATGAGGGAGGATTTTGGTGATAATATGGTCTCAATAAAACAGATACCTTACAGCATTCTTTCAAGAATTGACTCCCCGGCATTAATGATTGAATTACCATCTTTTGAAGATATGGATTACAATGAAGAGCTTAAAACAAAATTAGCAAATACTATACATAAAGGCATTTATCTATATGAAAAGCTCACGAAGAGTTAAGAGTAAAAACCATTTCTGGTTTTATCTGCTTATCAGCACGGCAGTATTTATGATAGGTGCGATTACGAGTTATTTGTATTTTAAACCCAAGCTCACACTTAATATTCCATTTATTAAAGAACTTAAGTCTCAACAACTCAGGGAAAAACATACTAAGGGAGAGGAGACCACTGTAATACCACAGGAGTCTTTTATTGTCTTTGTGAGTGCAAAAGAGGCGGTAAAAAAATATTTTGAACCTTACGGTGCAAAGGTGCTGGATTTATATGGAGACAATGAGGACGTTATCCATGTCAATATCAGCGGGGAATTAAGAAGAAATTTTAATGGTGATGCCTCTGAGGAGTATGGTATCATTACAAACCTCTATAAAACACTAAAGGAGATTATTCCCAACTTTACCACAATGATGCTCCTGATAGATGGTAAACGGGTAGAGGCTATCGGGGGTCATATTGATATCTCAGAACCAATTGACAAGGATATATCAGGAGGGGATGATGCGCAGTGATGGAAGGGCATTTGATGCCCTAAGGGATATTAAAATTACGAGAAATTTTTTAAATACCGCGGAAGGCTCTGTATTAATTCAGGTAGGAGGTACAAAGGTAATTTGCACTGCCTCTATAGAGGACAAGGTGCCCCAGTTCCTTAAAGATGCGGAGAGAGGCTGGATTACAGCCGAATATTCCATGCTCCCACGTTCAACTTCTACAAGGACAACAAGAGAATCTACTGCTGGGAGAGTAGGGGGGCGAACCCATGAGATACAGAGGCTAATTGGCAGGGCAATGCGCTCTATTGTAGACCTCGAGGCAATCGGAAAGCGAACTATATGGCTTGACTGTGATGTTATTCAGGCGGATGGAGGCACAAGGACAGCGTCAATAACAGGTGCATTTGTTGCACTGGTAGACGCGGTAAGGCATGGAATGGAGAGTGAAATATTTGAGAAAAACCCGATTAAAGACCATATCGCGGCAGTGAGCGTTGGTATTGTAAATGGAGAGCCTCTGCTTGACCTGTCGTATGCCGAGGATTCAACTGCAGAGGTTGATATGAATGTAGTGATGACAGGGGTGGGAAAGTTCGTGGAAATTCAGGGTACTGCCGAGATGTTACCTTTTGATAGAGAACAGCTTCAGAGTCTGCTTGAACTTGCTGAAAGAGGAATTAAGAGAATTATCTCTATACAAAAGGATACGTTCCAAAGGGAAAATATAAGATATTTTTAGACAATTAAAATCAGGAGGGAGTAGAAATGAGCAAAGTTCAAAGTGCCCTCATAAGTGTTTCTGACAAGAGAGGCATTGTGGAATTTGCAAAGGGATTATCCTTGATGGGTGTTGAGATTTTATCCACCGGTGGAACTGCAAAGACCATTCGTGATGCGGGTATTCCTGTAACAGATGTCTCTCAGTATACAGGATTTCCCGAGATGCTTGATGGAAGGTTGAAAACCCTCCATCCGAAAATTCATGGGGGCTTGCTTGCAAGGCGGGACAATCCAAAAGACATGACAGACATAGCTCAACATCATATCAAACCCATAGATATGGTTGTTGTTAATCTTTATCCATTTGAAGAAACAGTATCCAGACGTGATGTTACTTTTGATGAGGCAATAGAGAACATTGATATTGGTGGACCTACAATGCTGCGGGCAGCTTCTAAGAATTTCAAGGATGTCGTTGTAATTGTTGATCCGGCTGACTATCAGGGTATTATTGAAGAGCTCAAAACCCTTAATGGAGAAGTCGGTTGTGATACAAAATTCTATTTAGCTAAAAAGGTCTTCTCACTCACAGCTCGTTACGATACTATTATATTCAACTATCTCGCTGAACGTGGAAAATCTTTGGAGACATTCCCTCAATATCTGAACCAAAGTTTCTCAAAGGTCATGGATTTAAGATACGGCGAAAACCCGCACCAGAAAGCAGCCATTTATAAGGAGCCTGTTTACAAAGGAATTTCCCTTGTTGACGCCAAAATCCTGCAGGGCAAAGAAATGTCGTACAATAACTACCTTGATTCAAGTGCAGCAATTGACCTTATAAGGGAATTTAAAGAACCTGCAGCAGTTATTGTTAAGCATAACAATCCTTGCGGCGTTGCGATAGCGGACACTATTGAGACAGCGTATGTAAAGGCATATGAAATAGACCCTTTGTCTGCGTTTGGAGGAGTTATTGCATTAAACAGAGACGTTAACGTAGCTACTGCAAGAGAGATTCTGAAACTTTTTGTTGAAATAATCATTGCCCCGGGATTTGATCCTGAGGCATTAAAACTTTTAAGCGAAAAACCTAATATACGTCTGCTTGTTCTGGATATATCTCAATACCCCACAGGTTTTGACATGAGAAAGATTCAGGGCGGACTCCTCGCTCAGGAAAGAGATACAGGAATGATCGGTGATTTTAAATCACTAAAAGTAGTTACAAAGAGAAAACCCACAGATGATGAATATACTGCTCTGGAATTTGCATGGAAGGTTTGCAAGCATGTAAAGTCAAATGCCATTGTATATACATCAAAAGACCAGGCACTCGGTATCGGTGTAGGACAGACAAGCAGGGTGGACTCTGCAAAACTTGGCGCCATGAAGGCAATTAAATCACTTAAAAATTCAGTTGTCGCCTCAGATGCTTTTTTCCCTAACAGAGACGGAATAGACTTTATTGCAAAGGTTGGAGTAACTGCAGTGATTCAGCCAGGGGGCTCAATTAAAGACAATGATGTAATAGCTGTTGCTGATGAATACAATATGGCAATGGTGTTTACAGGGATAAGGCATTTTAAGCATTAGCTAATAGCTGAAAGCTAACAGCTGACAGCTTTCATGAGGAGACTGAATGAAAGTCCTTGTAATCGGTAGCGGGGGCAGGGAACACGCCCTTGTGTGGAAATTAAGTCAAAGTCCAAGAGTGAGTAAGATCTTCTGTGCCCCGGGTAACGCAGGAATCTCTGAAATTGCAGAATGCATTGATATTAAGGCAGAGGACATAGAGTCGTTATTGAACTTTGCCAAATATGAATGGATTGATCTTACAGTTGTTGGACCTGAAGCTCCGCTTACAATGGGTATTGTTGATGCATTTAAAAAAGAGGGTCGCAGGATCTTTGGTCCCGAAACTTCGGGGGCACAGCTTGAGGGCAGCAAGGTTTTTGCAAAAGAATTCATGCGCAAATATGGGATTCCAACTGCTGAATATAAAACATTTACATCTTACCTGCACGCTGAGGAACACATCAGGCTTAAAGGTGCCCCCATTGTTATAAAGGCAGAGGGTCTTGCAGCAGGCAAAGGAGTATTTGTAGCAGAGACTTATGATGAGGCAATAGATGCCTTACAAAAGATAATGAAGGAAAAAATATTTGGTGAGGCAGGTAACAGGGTTGTAGTTGAAGAGTTTCTTAAGGGAGAAGAGGCATCTTTCATGGTTTTGACAGATGGCAAGACCGTCATCCCACTTGCTACATCACAGGACCACAAGAGGATTTATGATAATGATGAAGGTCCAAACACAGGGGGGATGGGTGCCTATAGTCCCGCACCTATAATAACAAAACAAATTGAGGCAGATATAATGGATAAGATTATAACCCCCCTTATAAAAGGGCTTACAAAAGAGAGAATAGATTACAGGGGTGTTATTTATGCAGGTCTTATGATATGTAATGGTAAGCCCTATGTGCTTGAATTTAACTGTCGCTTTGGTGACCCTGAGACGCAGCCTGTTTTGATGAGGCTTAATGGCGATTTCTTTAATGCAATGAAGGCTGCAGTGGATAAAAAACTTAAGGATATAAGACTTTCTTGGGAGGACGATGCCTCGGTCTGTGTGGTTATTTCATCAAGGGGTTATCCGGGTACATATGAAAAGGGCAAGATAATCAAGGGACTGGATACTCTGAAGGGTAAAGATGATCTGTTTGTCTTCCATGCAGGAACAAGTATAAAGAACGGAGAAGTTGTTACATCAGGCGGGAGGGTGTTAGGTGTTACTGTTCTGGGTAATAACATCAAAGAAGCAAAAGACAAAGTGTATAAGGCAATAGATAAGATTCATTTTGATGGAATGCATTATAGAAAAGATATTGCAGATAAGTCGATAAGAAGAGGTGAGAGTTAAAAGTTAAGGGTTAATGTACTAATATTTCTAAAAGCCTGTCTAATTCATCAAGTGAGTAATATTCTATCTCTATCTTCCCGCCTTTTTTACCTTTGTGAATAAGCCGAACCTTTGTGCCAAGGCTGTGCATGAGTTTCTCTTCAAGAGAGGCTATCTGGGCATCCTTCCGTTGAGACTGTTTTTCAAGAGAGCTTTTTGGTGAACCTGCCTTTTTACTTAATACCTCTGCCTCCCTTACACTTAAGCCCTTTTGTATTATCCTTCTTGCAATATTAATTTGGGCTCCTGTGCTCTCTATCTGCAAGAGTGCCTTTGCATGCCCAATACTTAAAGAGCCTTCTGCTACCCATGCCTTAATCTCTGATGGGAGTTTTAAAATCCTGAGATAGTTGGTCACAGTTGCCCTGTCCTTCCCAACTTTTTGTGAGAGCGTCTCATGGGTTAGGTTGAAGTCATTGATAAGCCTTTGGAATGCCTCAGCGGTCTCAATAGGGTTTAAGTCCTCTCTCTGAATATTCTCTATAAGGGCAAGCTCTATGGTCTCCTGAGGTGAAACATCTTTTATAATAGCAGGAATCTTTGTAAGTCCTGCTATCTTTGCAGCACGCCACCGCCTTTCACCTGCTATGAGCCTGAATGAGCCATCTTCCCATTTTTTTACAATCACAGGCTGAATAATACCTTTTTCTTTTATTGATTGAGCAAGTTCTTGTAGAGTCGTGTCTCTAAAGACTCTTCTTGGCTGATATTCGTTCGGAGTAATTGTATTTATGTTAAGTTCCGATGCTCCTTGGGGTTTTTCAGTTAAAAGTGTTTCTCTTTTCTCAGGAATTAGTGCCTCAAGCCCCTTACCCAGCGCCATTTTCATTGTCAATTACCTCCTTTGCAAGGGATAGATAACCCTGCGCGCCTCTTGAATGTATATCGTATAAAATAACAGGTTTCCCATGACTTGGTGCCTCAGCAAGTGTTACATTCCTTGGAATTATTGTTTTATAAACTTTATCTCCGAAATGTTGTCTCAACTCATTTGTGACTTGATTTGCAAGTGTATTCCTTCCATCAAACATTGTAAGCAGAATTCCCTCTATCTTAAGAGATGGATTAAAAGCATTCCTCACAAGATTAAGTGTCTTTATTAAAGAGCTGATTCCTTCTAATGAGTAATATTCACACTGCATGGGTATCAATATACTATCAGATGCTACAAGGGCATTAAGTGTCAGAAGGCTTAGCGAAGGCGGGCAGTCTATAATGATAAAGTCATACTGATGCCTAATGTGTTCTATGGCGTGTTTAAGTATTGCCTCTCTGTCTGGTTTCTCAATAAGTTCTACCTCTGCCCCTATAAGGTTTAGATTTGATGGGATAACCTTAAGATAATCAAGAGAGGTGCTTTGCACTACCTCCTGAATGTTTTTTGTTTCATTATATATATCGTAAAGGCTTTCATTGATATTATCTTTATCTATACCAACGCCGCTTGTTGAATTCCCCTGAGGGTCTGTATCTATGAGCAGGACATGCTTTTCAGATTGAGCCAGACATGCCCCGAGATTAATTGCTGTGGTGGTTTTTCCTACTCCACCTTTTTGATTAGCTACTGCTATTACCTTCCCCATGGTAAAGATGTGTCAGAGTGTCAAAGTGCCAGAGTATCAGAGTCTTTTGTTGCTTTGACACTTTGGTGCTCTGATACTTTGACACTGTTTTTGAGTTATGCTCCATCTTGAATATACTTAAATCCCTGTTTGATAGACAACTCTGCCTTTGCAAGCTCCTTTCCAATGTAGGCGGCATGCGTTAAGTCTATTACCCAGTTATTATTAATAATTGTTAAGTATATGTCCCTGCTGTTATTCCCTTCTATAATTCTTAATAACTTGTTCTCATAAGAATATTGCTCAACCGTAATAATACCATCCTTTTTTGATGGAATAACTACAAAGTATCCTGCCGCATCCAGTTTTACAGAACCATGTCTTTCTACCTTAATCTTGGGGACTGTCTGAGTGGTTACAGGTTTAGGTTCAACTTTTCCAATGGCAAACTCTTTGCTTTTTGGTTTTGATATCCCTAAAGAAGATGCCTTCTGAGAGAGTTCTTTAATCCTGCTAATCAATGCCCCTGTATCCTCACATCCAAGCATATTTTCTATCTCAACCTGATTGCGAAAATTCTCTACATCTAAAAGCGAAACATTTTTAAGGATTGGCCGCCTTCCTGTAGACCCTATAACACGCATCTCACTATCTACCCCATTTTTTCCAAGTGCTAACAATGTCTCTCCGCTTTTATGCCCTTCAGGCTCTTTGCCTGCAACAATCAGAAACTTGATTGACGGATTGGTGACAACATTTTTTATTATCTTGTCAATCCCTATATTCTCTGTCTCTGTCTTTCCAGCAATGCACAGCCCTTCTGGTTTAAGTCCTGCTAATTTCTCTGGCAGTTCATCACTTGCAAGCGTAGAGACAGATACTGGGGCTGAGCTATCTATCACAATATACTCTCCTATAGCTGGCGGCCAGGTACTTTTAACATCAAACTCACACTTTGTTGACAAGGTCAGTGTTGTGAGAAAAGGGTATCTTGAGGTTAAGAGATTCATGGCTTCAGGCGGGATACAGTATTTACATTTAAAACATGGGTACTCCATTGGCTCTAATTCTTTCAACCAGTTGTTGACATCATTAAGCAACTCTTTTGCACCATCCTCATTTAGAGACGGTAGGGATATACTGAGGTTCATAAGTGTGGTGCGCATGCAACCGCACTTCCTGCATTTAGGAAGATCCATGCCCTTTTTTAGTTCTAAGCGGACTTTATCAAATACGGATTTCATATTAATATCATTATGTCTAATAATATAAAAAAATTCAACAAATATCAGGTTTTTCCCTTATAATTTCAATAATTGTTATCTCAGGCAGGGCAAGTAGTCTGACAGGGGGACCTGCGGTACCAGCGCCTCTACTTACATAAATAGCAGAGCCTCCGGGGAGCTTGGAATAACCTGAATGTGTACCATAAATAAGCTTTGTAACAATACCAATAGGAAATATCTGTCCTTTGTGTGTATGACCTGAAAGTTGTAAATCAAAAAAACCCAAACTATTATCATCTATTCTCGGTCTGTGTTTTAATAATATTGTAAAGAGGTGAGGGGGGAGCTTAGAAAGGATTTCTTTTTCAGATACATTTGAGGGATTGGTTCCTGAGGACTTTATGTGTCTTCCCGTAGGGTCATCCACCCCAGTGATATTAATAAGGTTTTCCACTGTTATCCCTTCTCCACGTAATACAGTAAAACCGGCATTCTGCAAAAACATAAGAGAGTGCTTGATACCCCCATAGAATTCATGGTTTCCTGTTACTGCGAATTTACCTAATCTTGCATTTACAATATTTAGCCTCTCTGTAAGGTAGTCAACATGATTTATTTCTGCATCAAGGATGTCTCCTGTTGATACAATGATGTCAGGCTTTTCTGATTCAATGACCTTTAAGACTTTCTCTAATCTTTCTCCTCTGAGGATAATTCCAAGATGTAAGTCTGATATATGTGCAATTATTAGTTTGTTTATTCCCTCGGGGAGTTTAGTGGTTTTTATGGTCAATCTCTCAACAGGTAAGCCTTTTGCCTTGATATAACCGTAAATAGTAAGGGCAATTGCATGAACAACCGACACAGTAAATGCCTGTGATGGATAGATAATAACCTTACTCATGTCTTTCTCAAATATGAAACCACCAATTCTAATAAGGAGATTGGACACATCAATAGAGAATGCGATAATGCAAAATATGAGCAATACGGATAGCCACATATAGCCAATATAAGCAAAAGCCCTTACGCGATTCGCAGGCCCCTTGAAAGAATATAAGTGTACAAAGAATGGAGAGAGAGTCATCATAAGCAATAGAAATGCTATAGTAGTAATGTTCAGGGTAGAACTAATTGAAAAAGTAGATTTCAATTTTAAAAATAGATAAAAATGCCCTAACCCGTACAGGGAATAGAAAATCAGAAATATAACCATATTATATACCTTAACTTTCTCCTCAGTTTATGGAGCACTATTCCTTAGTGCTACCATTTACACCATTTCTTTGATTACTAACTGCTGTCACTCGTATCTCAATGCCTCTACAGGGTTAAGAAGTGAAGCCTTGTATGCAGGATAAAACCCAAAAAATATTCCCACCAATGCGGAGAAACAGAATGCAAGAATAACTGAAAATAGTGAAATTATTGTGGTCCAGCCTGCAACCGTTGACAATATTTCTGAACTGGATATACCAATGACAATCCCAATAAAGCCTCCTGACAATGACAATGTGAGTGCCTCAATGATGAATTGAAGCCTTATATCCCATGTCTTTGCGCCAACAGCCATCCTTATCCCTATCTCTCTTGTCCTCTCAGTGACCGAGACGAGCATGATGTTCATAATCCCTATTCCACCTACAAGAAGTGAAACAGAGGCTATAATTCCAAGCAGTAAAGTCATAACTTTTGTTGATTGTTCCTCTACCTTCATCATCTGTGTTAGATTTCTGACAGTGAAATCATTCTCCTGTTTTTGACCGATGTGGTGCCTCTGCCTGAGTAATTCTGTTATCTGTTTTTCTGCTGTATTTAGGTCTTCTGTGCTTTTTGCCTTCACCATTATTATTCTTACCATACCATGAAATGGTGTTCCGAAGAGCTTTTTCTGTGATGTTGTCACAGGGATATATATAGTATCGTCCTGATCCTGACCTGTTGGAGACTGTCCTTTACTTTCAAGTGTGCCAAGGACAGTAAAAGGAACATTTTTTATCCTTATAATTTTGCCAACGGGATTTATGTCTCCAAAGAGATTATCAACAACAGTTTGACCTAATAAACATACCTTTGTGGCACTCTTAACATCCTGCTCTGTAAATGGTCTCCCTGCAGACAGGTACCACTCTCTGACATACAGTATGTCGGGCGTGGTACCTGTTATGCCAGTTGACCAGTTCTGATTGCCATAGACAACCTGGGCAACTCCACCATGAGATGGGGCAACATATGATACTGCCAAACATTCTTTCTTTATTGCTTCTGCATCAGCCATGGAAAGAGTGGATTGAGTGCCTGCTCCCATTCTCACTCCACCTGCTGTTGTTGCGCCAGGGAGTATCATAAGCAGATTACTTCCTACACTTGAAATCTGCTCTGCTATTTCCTGACGAGCGCCTGTACCAACAGCAAGCATAGTAATAACAGCGCCAACGCCAATGATGATTCCCAGCATTGTCAGAGACGAACGCATCTTGTTAGCCTTCAATGCCCTGAGGGAAATCTTCATTGTAGAAGGTATGTTAACCATATACAAAGTATCAAAGTATCAAAGTATCAAAGTGTCAAAGTTTCAAAGTTTCAAAGCTCTGACACTTTGACTCTCTGACACTATTGTTGTCAGCTTATATGTTCATCACTCACAATGCAACCATCCAAAAACTTTATTACTCGTCTGCTGTAAGCGGCTATGTCAGTCTCATGTGTTACAAGTATCACTGTGATATTAGATTCTGTATTAAGTTTTTTCAAAAGCCTCATTATCTCGGTACTTGTCTTTGTGTCAAGATTGCCTGTAGGTTCATCTGCAAGTATTATGGGCGCACCATTAACAAGTGCCCTTGCTATTGCGACCCTTTGCTGCTCACCGCCTGAAAGCTGGGTGGAATAATGATTCTGCCTGCCTTCCAGTCCAACAGCCCTAAGAGCCGCGGCTGCCTTCTGTCTTCTCTCTTCTGCTGAAACTCCGTTATAGAGCATTGGTAGTTCAACATTTTCAAGGGCAGATGTCCGTTGAAGCAGATTAAATCCTTGAAAAACAAAACCTATTTTTTTATTTCTAATATTTGCAAGTTCATCTCTGTTGAGATTACTGACATCAATGCCCTCTAAAAGATAGCGGCCCTTTGTCGGCTTATCAAGACACCCCAGGATATTCATAAAAGTTGATTTACCGGAACCTGACGGACCCATTATTGCAATGAACTCACCTTTTTCAATGCTGAGTGAAATAGTGCATAGTGCATTAACTACAATATCTCCGAGCTGATAGACCTTTGTGACCGCACTTGCTTCAATAAGTGCCATATCAAAATGCCCTCGGACCCCTTGGACTGGAAGTCGCACGTTTTTCTTTAGATTTTACGAGAGATTCTACTATTACCTCCTGTCCTTCTTTTATATCGCCTGCGATTAATTCAGTATAATTGCCGTCACTTATTCCAGTGGTTACCTTTATCCGCTTCGGTTTCTTGTCCTCAATTATCCAGACACCGCTGCCCTTTACCTTCTCCCCAGTCATATCTTTACGACCCTCTGATAGCTTGAAGCGTAAAGTGGCATTCGGTATCTTTAGAACATCTTTTTTAGCCGACACAATTATGGATATATTAGCAGTCATTCCGGGCTTAAGCTTTAGTTCAGAATTATCAACCTTAACCACCACATCGTATGTGACTACATTCTGGACTGTTATAGGGGCATTCCTGACTTGCGATACACTGCCCTTAAATATAATGTCAGGATAGGCATCAACCGTAAACTCAACAGGCTGACCAACTGCGACCTTACCTATATCCGCCTCAACAACATTATTGTTTATTTGCATCTTTGTAAGGTCCTGGGCAATTGTGAATAGGGTCGGAGTCTGAAAGCTCGCAGCAACAGTCTGCCCAATATCAACATTCCTTGATATCACAATTCCATCCACTGGAGATAGAATCCTCGTATATCTGAGATTTATCTCAGCATATTTCATCTGAGCCTCTGCCTGCTCAAACTGAGCCTTAGCCGCACTTACCTGCGCCCCGGCTGAATCATAATTCGTCTCAGATGTATCAAGTTCCTTTCTTGCAATGAGATTTATTAAGAATAGCTCCTTATACCTGTCCATTGTTCTCTTTGCATCAAGTAAACCTGCCTCTGCCTTTTCCACATTTGCCTTAGCTGCAGTCAAATTTGCCTTTGCCTGCTCTACTTGTGCCTCAAATGTAGCAGGGTCTATCTGGACTATTAGTTGCCCTTTTTGGACAGGGGAATTAAAATCCGCATATATATGTTTTATAGTCCCTGACACTTGAGTGCCGACAAGGACAGCGGTTACGGGATTCACTGCGCCTGCAGCAGTAACTGTTTCTAATATATCTCCTCTGATAATCTTTTCAGTCTTGAATTTTAATTCATCTTTTCTATTGCCCAGCGTAAGAAATATAACCACTCCAGAGACTGCAATAAATACAAAAACAATGAAGAACTTTTTCATTTAACCTCCCTAAATCTTTCCTCTCCCTACACCTCTACAATTATACGCTCAATGCGGTTTTCAGCTTCCTGCCGCAGAAGCCGCACGCTTTCTAAATGTCAATTTTGGTGTCTGACCCTACACTTACTGAGAGGTATTTTATCAGTGAAGAAGGATAAGCAGTTTTGCCTTGCTGAATTTGACAAGTTTGAAAGGACATCACCACACAGTGCGGATTAAATTTGACTGTTTTATTAATTCATCTTTTGTAACTATAGCAACATCGTGCCCCATTAAATCTTTAAACACTAAACCTGTCGCTACAATGATAGCATCATGAATATTAATGCCTGTTGGGATTCGTGAAACAACCTCTTCATCAAGGGGATACACTATGCAGTTTGAGGAATTGGCTACTTGTGAGAGGACAGCGGATAGATTTATAGAGATTTTCTTTTTAGCATAAAGAAAAATTACCTCTGTCAAAACAATGGTAGGCAAGATGATTTGAGTATTGGCATCTGCAAGGGCTGTATTAGCATTATCGCTAAGACGAGAATTTTTCTCTAAAAACCAGACAAGCGCATGAGTATCAACAATATATGTTGTCATATAAGATTTTCTTTTAATTTAAATTCCACTAAGTTAATTTCTTCCTCTGTAGTCTCGCTTATTCCAGCTAAGATGCCGTAAAAATCAGCAAACTTTTTAATAGTAACAGATGGTTGCACCTGTTTGATTTTAGCTTCCAGCACATTCATTTGTGCTTTCAGACTGCTGATAAAAATATTTAACTCAGTGTCAGTTTTAGTATTCTCCATATTTAATCCTCCTTACTGTTATCTATCACTTATTATACTGTATCACTACTGTCCGCTTAAAATAAAGACTGTTGTAAATCAGGCTCTCTCACCTTGAAGATATTGTAGTGTCTACAAGAAAGCAAGTCAATAAGACGAATTGCCTCATCAAAAATCTATATGAAAGAGAATCGTTGCCTCATTTAAAAATCTATACGAAAAGTTAGACAATTGTCTCCTGAAAAAAAATATAAAACAGGAGGCAAAATGGGGTTAACGATGAAAGAGTTATGTTCGTTGTTATGCGTCTTACATTTTACGGAATCATGGAAGGAAGGCATCTGTCAATTGCAGCACAGTAATAATATGGGATGCCAGTAAGAAACATAAAAGGCAAAGGCAGCTAAAAGCTAAGAAGCTAAGAAGCTAAGAAGCTGTAAGCTTAAAGCTAATAGCTAAAAGCTTAAAGCTAATAAAAGGTATTCATAGCACTTAAAAAGATATGGCAAATAATGGACTATATTTGCGGCAAGAGGCTTGCTCCGGTATTAAAGGAACTCATTTTCAAGTTAGAACAGCACAAAGAAATTGTCCCGACTATTCGGGAACAGAGGGACAAGGGAAAAGCTTCTGAGGATAAGTCCTGCAACAATAGACAGGCTCTTAGCAAAGGAAAGGAAGAAGCAGCAAATAAAAGGCAGATTAAATACAAAACCTGGGACACTGCTATGGTGTAAGCTAATAAGCTAAGAAGCTTATAGCTAAAAATGGACATATTCAGAGTGGGATGAGCAGAGGCCTGGTTTTGTAGAGATAGACCTTGTAGTTATAAACTATAAGCTAAGAAGCTTTAAGCTTAAAGCTATCTTTGGAGTAGATTTTACATGAGGCAACGAATAGTCATTTCGTGTAGATTTTTAGGTGAGGCAACGGGGGAATAATAATTTATGAATGATTTAGATTCAACGAATCAAACGAGTCTGATAAATCCATATCCGCCACCTCATTGGTTTTGAGCATGGCTACTCGTTTTCTTTTTCTCTATAAAATCCCTCTACGAGTCGTAGACAGATTATTCGCTGACATTAAATTTTTCATGCAGATGTTGCAACTTTATTTAAGAAGTCTGAAACCTTTATAATCCTCACGGATTTATGACTGCCCAAATCGCACAAGTCTTTATCCCCGCTGACAATATAATCGGCCGGAGCAGAAATGGCACATGTGATAAATTTATCATCATTTGGGTCTCTGCATATTCCGCTGATATTTTTCTCTATTTCAATTGCTTCAAAAAAAGGAAGGACTTCTTCTTCAATAATCGTTTTTATTTCCCCCTCATTTAAACGAAATTTAGGATATGCAAGGACGTCCCTGAACTCCTCAAAGGTCTCCCGTGAAATTACAGGGATTATCCTGCCTTTTTTCCATAATTCAACTAATCTTGCCGTCTCTCCCCTGAAAAGCAAGGCAGAAATCAGGACGTTTGTATCAAGAACAACCTTTTTTATCTCTTCTTTTTTCTTGCCCATTTAACTGCATCGGCAACATCTTCCTCGGCAATTCCGAGCTTCTCCATTTTGTCCCTTATTCCTTCAAGTGTCATATCTGCATGAGTTATTCTGACCGGCATAAGGATTATTTTTCTGTCCTTTACTGAAATATCAAAGTATTCGGTATCAGGGAAAGACTTAGCGATTTCCTTCGGCAATGTAAGTTGGTTCTTTGAAGTTTTCTTTGCAAGCATATTCCTTACCTCCTTACAGTAAGGATACATTGTTTTAGCCATTTTTTCAAGTCAGCCAATCTGCAGACCCCGTTAGAAAATTCGGGGCTAAATCCTCTCATGAAATTATTTTTTCTTCTTAAAGAACTTTCCCTGCAACTCATCAAACAAATCATATGCCACCGGCACAACGACAAGGGTCAGAAACAAGGAAGTAAGCAGCCCTCCAATAGTTGCAATTGCCATAGGTGCGCGTGTTTCAGCGCCTTCCCCGATTCCAATTGCAATGGGCATCATCCCAAATATCATTGCAAAGGTTGTCATGAGTATGGGACGTAATCTCACAGGTCCTGCCTGAAGGATGGCTTCTCTTCTTTCCATTCCTCTCGTCCTGAGTGTATTGGTGTAGTCAACTAAAAGGATAGCGTTCTTTTTCACAAGCCCCATCAAGAGAATGATTCCTATGAGACTGAAGATGTTAATGGTTTTCCCAGTAATAAGGAGGGCACCGAATGCACCAATGAAGGTAAATGGCAGAGAAAGCAAGATTGTAAAAGGATGGATAAAGCTTTCAAACTGTGAGGCAAGTACCATGTATGCCATAATGATACCAAGGATAAGGGCGAACATCAGATAGTTGAAGGATTCTCCCATCATCTCACCCATCCCTTTGTACATCCCTGAATAATCCGGCGGAAGGACTTTCCTTGCTATCTCATCAAGTTCTCCCTTTGCAGTGCCGAGCGGCTTACCTTCAAGGTTTGCAAAGAGGGTTATAGCCCTTTGCCTGTCAACCCTGCTTATGGTGCCTGGGCCACCCGCCTCCTGAATTTTAACAACATTTGAAAGTTCTACAAGCCTTCCGTCTTTTGCCCTCACATAGAGTCTTCCTATATCATCAGGGTCTGTCCTATTATCAGGAAAGAGCCTTGCCCTCACATCATATCTTCTGCCCCTTGATTCATCCTTATATTTTGTTACATCAACTTCTCCTCCGATAAGGAAGTTTACTGCCTCTGCAATGGTTGCTATATCAACCCCGAGGTCTGCTGCCTTATCTCTGTCTATATAGACCCTGAATTCAGGTTTTCCTGTTTCTAAGGATGTATCAATATCAACAATGCCTGGCAGTTTTGAAAACTCCGAGACTATAGAGGTTGTATATTCCTTAAGTCTCTCTAAATCCCTTCCCCTTATACTGTATTGAATAGGAACCATCCTGACACCGCCTCCCACAAGTGAAACGTCTTCCGCAGTTCCCTGAAGTCCTGGTATCTGCCTGAATTTCTTTCTCACCCCTGCCATTATCTCCCCTTGACTCTTTTCCCTCTCAGTTCTTGGCTTAAGAC
This sequence comes from Nitrospirota bacterium, assembly GCA_016208965.1. Classification (GTDB taxonomy): domain Bacteria; phylum Nitrospirota; class Thermodesulfovibrionia; order UBA6902; family DSMQ01; genus JACQXB01. Next base: position 69,640 of record JACQXB010000023.1, on the reverse strand, counting down.
TAATAAACATTATTCCTTTATTTACCTCTCCACCAAGTCCCAGTGCGTAAAATACAGTCTTTACCTCAGGGGTATGTCTAATAATGTCCTCTGCCTTTTTGAAGAGCCTGTCTACCTCATCTACAGAATAATCTATGGGCGCCTTGAGTCTAACAATAAATCTGCTCTGGTCTTCAGGGGGTACGAATTCCTTACCCAGAAATCTTGTAATAAAAAGACTGAAGACAAAGATGCCTATCGCGAGTATTATTACAATTGCCTTGTGATTGAGGGCAACCTTTAACAACTCTCTGTAAAGCTCCTTTATCTTTTCATATCCTTTTTCAAGCCAAAATCCCCCCATCCCCCCTTTGTCAAAGGGGGGGATGGGGGGATTATTCTGACTTCTGACCCCTGACTCCCGACTTTTTAAATACCGCGATGCCAGCATCGGAGTTAATGTAAAAGAGACAAACAGCGACACCAGCACTGCAAAAACAACAGTAAGTGCAAACTGGAGGAAGAACATTCCGATAATGCCTTTCATAAATGCCACGGGAAGGAAAATGGCAACAATAGCAAAGGTCGTTGCCATAACCGCAAGCCCTATCTCAGAGGTTGCAAAAGATGCAGCCTCTCGTGGAGCCATGCCTTCCTCTATATGCCGGTGAATATTTTCAATGACGATGATAGCGTCATCAATAAGGATGCCAATAGAAAGGGAGAGGGCAAGCATTGTCATATTATTGAATGTAAAACCAAAGGCATTCATAATGGTGAATGTAGAAATTATGGATGTCGGGATAGCTAAGGCACTTATCAATGTGATTCTTATGCTCTTCAGAAATAGGAGCACAGCCAATGTTGCAAAGAAACCTCCATAGATGAGATGCTTCTGAACTTCCCTGATGGAACGTTTTATAAAAATGGATTGGTCAAAAGTTATCCCGAGTTTCATCCCCGGAGGGAGGGCGCTGCTGATATTTACAAGTTCTTTTTTTATCCTATCTATCACCTCTACAGTATTGGTTCCTGATTGCTTCTGTATTCCAAGACCAACTGCTGGCATTCCGTTAAACCGAGCAATTGAATGTTTCTCTACCATTCCATCTTCAGCTTTGCCAACATCCCTGAGTCTCACAGGGGCGCCCTTGTAATAATTTATGATAAGTTCATTAAAATCCTGCACCCTCAGAAATTCACCTCTAATCTTTATTGAGTATTCTTTTGTATCGCTCTCAATTTTTCCGGCAGGAAGTTCGACATTTTCTCTCTGAATCGCCCTTATCACATCATCAGCCGTTATCTGATACGCCCTCAACCTGTCGGCATCAAGCCAGAGCCTCACCTGCCTTAGCCTTAGCCCACCCATCCTTATAGCGCCAACACCATTTATCCTCTGTAATTGTTCCTTTAATACCTCATCAGCGTATGTAGAAAGTTCTCTAACAGACTTTTCACCTGACAGGCCAAGCCACATAACAGGGGTTGCGTCAGGATCAACCTTTTCTATAACCGGCTCATCTATGTCTCTCGGAAGCTGTCTTCTTATGAGTGAAATTTTTTCCCTTACATCCTGTACAGCAAGGTCAATGTCCCTTTCAAGTACAAATTCCACTACAACTGTAGAACGTCCTTCGGTACTTGTGGAGGTTATGGTCTTTACGCCGTTTATCGTATTCACTGCCTCTTCTATTTTGTCTGTCACATCAATGTCCATGATTTCAGGACTTGCGCCTTTTAATGTCGTGGTGATATTCACAATTGGGAAGTCAACCTTTGGAAAGAGGTCAAGCCTGATGCGGGGATAACTAATAATACCGATGACAACAAGTCCGAGAATGACCATTGTTGCAAAGACTGGACGTTTAATTGAGGTATTAGCGAGCCACATAGGTAAAGTTAAAAGTTGAAAGTGAAAAGTTAAAAGTTAAAGGAATTTCTGTATTCTGCATATACCGCGATACGTTACTGTCTGTTTGATACATTGATTTTTATTCCTTCGGAGAGATTTTGTTGTCCCACCACAACTACCTGCTCTCCCTCTCTTAATCCTTGGGTAATCTCCATCATTTCGCCATGCTTTTTACCTATTTTCACCGGTCTCTCCTCTGCCCTGTCTTCCTCTACCACAAAAATCTTTATTTTCTCTCCCTCATAGAGTAGAGATGTTATCGGAGCAACAACAGTATCCTTTAAACCACCTGTATATAATGTTACATGTGTAAAGAGCCCTGATTTTAAAAGCCCTTTAGGATTGGGGACTAATGCCTCTACCTGAAGCGTCCTTGTCTTCTCATCAAGACCTGGATAGATGATGCTTAGTTTTCCGTTGAATTCCTTATCAGAAAAGGCATCTACTTTAAATGTAACTTCCTGCCCTTTTTTAATTTTCCCTACATCCTTTTCCGTAACTGTAAAATTTAGCTTAAGAGGATTGTTCTGGATGATTACGAAAAGATTTGTGCCATTTCTTACATAATCACCTACTGAAACCTTCTTTTCTTTTATCAATCCTGTTAGCGAAGAGTAGATTTTTGTTTTTGTGAGTTTTTGTTTTGCGATAGCGAGCGCTGCTTTTGCCCTGTCAATATCAGCCTCAGCAATAGAGAGCCTTGTTGATACATCATCAAACTTTTGTTTAGTCACGAGTTCTTCTTTATAAAGGGTTTCATTTCGCTGGTACTCAAGTCGTGTATTTGCAAGAGATGCTTCTGCTTGTTTCAAAGCCGCCTCTACCTTCTTAACCTCAAGGTCATAATCTGTATCATCTATAGCTGCCAGAACCATTCCTTTTGAAACCACTGTTCCTTCATCAACCTTTACGTCCTTCAGAATGCCATCAACCTCTGCACTTACAATGACCTCCTCATAGGGATTTAATGTGCCAATGGTTTCTATAAATGGTCTAAAGGATTTTTTCTTGGCAGCCTGAACCTGAACATTGATAACCCTTTCTGGAGTTGTTCTTGCTTCCTTTTTCTTACACGCAGGAAGAAAAATTAGACAGTAGGCAGTAGAGAGTAAACAGCATAATAAAAAAATTCTTTTCATGATGTATTCACTCCTATTCTTGTTTTTATTCTTTATTCTTATTTTCCACTGTTCACTGACTACTGCATACTGACTGCTGTCTTCAGAAGCGTCCCGGTTGCTCGTTTTAATTTTAAGATTGCTAACTGATAATCATATCTTGCATTGGCAAGTTCTCTCTCTGCAGTAACGAGCAGTGTATTTGCATCCATAACATCTATACTGTTTGCGAGTCCATATTCAAACTGCTTGGACACAGCATTATAATTATCCATTGCATAGTTTACCTGTGTCTCAAGTTTTGTTAAAATTCCAGATTGTGTAATTACAGATAAATACGCATCTTCAACATCTATATTTATAGAATTTTTTAAATCTGAGAAACGGTATTCTGTCTGTCTTTGTTTCGCCCTTGCCTCCCGCACCTCCGCCATCCGCAGCCCTCCCTCAAAAAATGGGAAATCAAGTTTAAGTCCACCGTATATGGTCTCCCCAACGGCAGAGACTGAAGATGGGTAGTCCTCTTTTCTGGAATATACACCCTCAACTGAAAGTGTAGGCCAGTATGAGCCTTTTGCATATTTAATCTTGTCTTCCGCTATTTTCTTTTCAATGGCAATGGCTTTTAACTCTGTCCTCTCAGACACTGCTTTTTCTTTAAGGCAGTCGATGGTTGACAGTTGGCAGTCAGCAGGTACTATATTTTTTAAATCTGTTGACTCCTGACTCTCTTTCACATCATAATTTTCTGTTATGCCTACAATCCTTGCAAGTATTATCTTTGCAAGTTTCAGGTTATTTTCAGCCTTTATCAAATCTGACTGGGCGCCTGAAAGTTCTGCCTCTGCCCTTAAAAGTACTGTCTTTGTAACCTCTCCTATCTTAAGCCTTGTCTTTGCTGCATCCCTGTGTTTTGTAAGCCTCTCAACATTTGCTTTTGCTATATCCAGTGATTTTTTTGATTTCAACACATCATAATATGCAGCAGCCACACTTAATAGATAGTCTTCCTTAACTTTGTTAAGGTCGTATATGCTTTTTTGGATGCTATCTTTTGAAATCCCATAGGATATGACTTCTTGTCCCCCTAAAGATAGGGACCGGTCTAATCTGACCCCCCAGGAGTTGCTGTAATCAGGTTGTAAGACAGAGATGGATGAGCGTTTTTCTCCGCTGTATCTTATATGACTTCCAAAGGCAGAAAATGTTGGAAGAAATGCGGAGAAAGCCTTGTCCTTCCCCTGTTCTGAGATATAGAGTTCCTCTCTCGCTATTTGTATGGTCTCACTTCGTTCAAGGGCGAGCTTGTATAGGTCTGATAAAGAATATTCCTGAGAAGCAAGGAGACCGTTGAATGTTAAAAGGATTGATAAAACACTTATGGCACAAGCTAATAAGATAAAACCTCTTTTGTTCATGTGTCATTTCTCCTTATAGAAGTTTAAAAATAATTAATAATTTTTAAAATTATTTATAAGTAGTTTAATAGATTGGTTATAATTTTGTCTCTATGATAAAATTATCAGGTGTTAAAAAAAAATAAATCTACTCTAAAAATAGGTAAAATCCCATACGCAAACTTAGTTCCCATTTATTATTACCTAAATAACAAATGCGGCCATTCTGGATATAAGTTTACTCGCGGCGTGCCATCGGAACTCAACAAGATGTTAAGGAATGGAGGGATAGATGTAAGCCCATCATCATCCATAGAATACCTAAGATACAAAGAAAAATATAACATTATTCCTAATCTCTCCATAAGTTCTTCGGGACCCATATGCAGCATATTTTTATTTTCAAAGCTTCATTTAGATGAACTTAGTGGAAAAACAATCGCAGTGTCTTCTGATTCTGAAACCTCTGTTGCCCTTCTGAAAATTATCCTGAGAGAATTTTATTCACTAAAATGCCGCTTTGTAGTAGTAAAAAGCAACAACATCAGCAAACTCCTATCCTTTTGCTCCGCATGCCTGCTAATAGGGGATAATGCAATGAAGGCAAGAAAGACAGTTATGAGTTGCGGGTTTAATCCCCCCATCCCCCCTTTAGTAAAGGGGGGCGAGGGGGGATTTTTAACCTTGCCCCTTACCCCTTGCCCTTTACCCTTGTTTGTCTACGACCTTGGGGAATTATGGTTTAGGCATACAGGCTTACCATTTGTCTTTGCACTCTGGATGGTAAGAAAAAAGGCGCTTTCCGAAAAAAAAGAACTTATTGAGAAGCTCTCATCTGACTTAATCCTCGCAAAAAAATATGCATACAAAGAATTTCCTCTTATAGCCCACCACGCACCACAGATAAAATGGCTTAGCGAAAAAGAACTTGTTCGGTATTGGAAAGGGATTTCGTACGATTTTACAGAGAAACACATGGAGGGCCTAAGGCTTTTTGAGAGGTATATAAAGCGATTAGTTAAGTGATATGCATGTTTCTTGAAAGCTTCTTAAATCTTTGTCTCGTATATCCGATATACCTTGTACAATCTTCCACTGAACATTCCTGCAAGTTTTTGCACGGGGACATTGTCTTCCAAAACCCATGAAAACTCAACCCTTTCATAACCGCCATTTTTTAAAGCCCTTAATCCCTCCATCAATAGAAACGCATCAACACCCTGTTTCCTGAAACCCTCTTTTATCCCAAGAAGCAGGAGCCGCAGGTCTTTTATCTTTCTTGAATACCAGAGGGCTTTAAGAATTCCAAACGGGAAAAGTCTGCCATTGAGTTTCTTCAGGACATAATTGAAATCAGGCAGCATCATCATAAAACCAACCGGCTGACCTCTACATTCGGCTATCAATGTGAGTTCCGGGATTATTATTGGCTTCAGCTTTTTTGCTTCATGGTCTATTTCTTCATCGGTCATTGGGACAAAGCCCCAGTTTCGCTCCCATGCTGAATTATAGATACTTTTAAAAATCTCCATCTCTTGCCTAAAAGATTTGATGTTTATGTGCCTAACGGTTATGTTGTGTTTCTCCGCAATCCTCACGACTCTAAAGACTTTCTCCGGGAGGATGGTCTTGGGTACATCTATTATGTATGCATAGAGGTCCTTTGCCTTTGCGAATCCACATTGTTCAAGGAGCATTGAGTAATATGAGGGATTATAAGGCATCATAATCATTGGTGAGCAGTTATATCCGTCTATAAGTAAGCCGCATTCATCGTTGGTGGAAAAATTTACGGGTCCGCGGAGTATAGTTATCCCTTTCTCTCTAAGCCATTGCTTAACCCTTTCAAGAAGCGCCTTTGCAACGACAGGGTAATCTATGCATTCAAAAAAACCAAAAAAACCCGTTTTCTCACCTGAAAATCCCCCCATCCCCCCTTTGCTAAAGGGGGGCGAGGGGGGATTATTTTCATTGTCTTTTGTGTCTCTTCGAGGCATGTGTGCTTCATTATGAAAATCTATATGGGCAGAGTTATATATAGCGGTTATTCTTCCAACGGTTTTACCATCAATTTTTGCTATAAAAGGGGCTATCTCAGCATGCTTTAAAAACGGGTTTTGGGGTGAGAATTGTTCTTTCAGGTCTTTTAAGAGTGGAGGCACCCAGAAAGGATTTTTATCGTATAACTTAAAGGGGAGATTTAGGAATTCTTTAAATGAGCTTCTATTATTTACAGCAAGGACCTCAAGCAATTTTAAATTATCCCTAAAATCTTACCAACTTCTTTAAATTCCATAAGAACCTTATCAAGCTGCTCATCCGTATGTGTTGCCATATAACTTGTCCGTATGAGGGCTTTGCCATTAGGCACTGCAGGGTTTACTGCCACATTGGCAAAGATACCCCTGTTGTGAAGCATCCTTGCCATTGTAAATGCCTTCATGTCTTCTCCGACAATAATAGGTATTATAGGGGTCTCGCTCTGTCCTGTATCAAATCCCAATGATTTAAATCCATTAAACATTTTCCTTGTATTGCGCCACAGGCGATCCAGTCTCTCCGGTTCTTGTTCAATTATATCTATTGCAGTACTTACTGCTGATATAGATGCAGGAGGGGGGCTTGCACTGAAGATAAAAGACCTTGCAAAGTGTTTTATATAGTGGATTACATCATCTGAACCTGAGATAAATCCACCGATAGAGGCAAGAGATTTAGAATATGTTCCCATGATTAGGTCTACTTCGTCCTCTAAATCAAAATGCTCAGCAGTACCGCGCCCTGTCTTACCAAGAACACCTATACCATGGGCATCGTCAACCATCACCCGTGCATCGTATTTTTTAGCAATCCTTACTACATTGGGCAGGTCAACGATATCTCCCTCCATGCTAAATACGCCGTCAACAACTATTAGTTTTGCCTTATCACTATACTGCTGAAGAAGTCTTTCAAGGTCTTTAATATCATTGTGTTTATACTTTTTTACCTCGCCAAACGAAAGCCTGCAGCCATCAATTATACTCGCATGGTCCATTTTGTCTATTAAGACGACATCATCTTTACCTATAAGAGATGGTATCACACCGAGGTTTGTTTGAAATCCTGTTGAGAAAACCAAGGCAGTCTCTTTTCTCATAAAGCGGGCAAGTTTTTCCTCCAAGGCAACATGTATGTCAAGAGTTCCGCTTAAGAACCTTGAACCTGCACAACCAGTTCCATACCTCCTAATTGCCTCTATCGCTGACTCCTTTACCCTCGGATGGTTTGTAAGACCGAGATAATTGTTTGAACCAATCATTATCATCCTTTTACCATTAACAATTACCTCTGGCTCCTGCGCGGATTCTAACACACGGAAATAAGGATATATCCCTGCAGCCATTGCCTCTTTAGCAGCGGTAAACCTTTGGCATTTTTCAAAAATATCTGTTTTTAAATCCACCTGTGAATCTTGTACCACTCTGCTGTCCATTTTATCCCTTCCTTTAATTTAACCTTTGGCATAAAGCCGAGCTTATCCTTTGCCTTTGAGATATCACACACCCATTCTGAATACATTAGTTCTTTGATCTTATCCCTGTTAATCATTGTGGCTTTATTTATTACCTTCCCTACGTTTTCTCCAATAAATCCTATTACCGGCAAAATAGCCTTAGGTAACCTTACCCTCATCAATTTAACCTCAAGGGCATTTGCTATTTCATTTATTACTTCTTCATTAGAATAAACCATACCATCTGAAATAAAAAAGACCTCTCCCACTGCTTCTTCTTTCTCTGCCGAGAGTATTATAGCATTTATTAGGTCATCTATATAAACTAATGATACATGACCCTTACCCCAGTAAGGAAGGATACCCCTTTTTATAAGTTTAAAGAATAGGAATATTTCCTTATCACGCGGGCCATAAACAGCAGAAGGTCTTAATATAGAAATCGGCATTCTATCCCTATATTTAAGCACAACTTCTTCTCCCATTAGTTTGCTATTACCATAATCTGATACAGGATGGGGTTTATGGTTCTCATCTGGCAGTTTGCTGTTAAGGCTTGGTCCAAATGCAGAAAGACTGCTTAGATATACAAATCTTCTAATCTGCGGATTATTTTTGGGCACGATTTCTACTATGTTTTCGGTAGCCTTTGTATTTACGGTATAGAACTCGCTTCCGCAATTAGCCTTTGTTAAACCTGCTAAATGGAAGATGTAGTCAAAACCCCGTATATTATTTAAGGATTCCTTATCTGCACAGTCTCCATGGATGATTGTTAGGTTTGGGTTCTCAAGCCACCTAAAATTAGATGTCTTTCTAACCAGACAAGAGACCTCGTAACCACTGCTTAGAAGTTTTTCTACGAGGTGACTACCTATAAAACCTGATGCCCCTGTAACGAGAGCCTTCATCAGGATATCATTATATAACTAAAGTTGGAATTATCAAACTAAAAATTTAATGCCCCTGGCAGGAGTCGAACCTGCGGCACAAGGTTTAGGAAACCTCTGCTCTTCCTTTCTGAGCTACAGGGGCGATAACAACAGTTAAAAGTTATGAGTTAAGAGTTTAAAGTTAAGGCTAAAATTCCTACACTTATAACTTTTCACTTTTAACTGCAAATTTCGCTTGATGAAATTTGTATGGTCGGGGCGAAAGGATTTGAACCTTCGGCCCCACGGTCCCGAACCGTGTGCGCTACCAGGCTGCGCTACGCCCCGTGTAAGATAATACCATATTTTTTTAAAACAAATCCTGAGGTTCAACCTGTTGCTTCCTTAATAGCTGATGCTGTTATACAGGTAAGCATTTCTAACTCATCATGGGAAATACTAAGGGGCGGCATTAACACTATAACATTACCAAGTGGTCTTAAGAGGAGCCCTTGAGCTCTTGCCTTATGGCATACATTCCACCCTATTTTTTCTTCAAAGGGATATGGTGTTTTTGTCTTCTTATTTTTTACAAGCTCTATCCCTATCATAAAACCTTTCTGTCTTACATTTCCAACATGGGGAAGCTTTTTTATCTCCGTAAGTCCTTTCTCTAAGATTTCAATTTTCCTCTGCATCATCTTCAGGGTTTTGTCTTTTTTGAACACCTCTATGTTTGCCAGGGCAGCGGCACAGGCAAGCGGGTTTCCTGAATAGGTATGCCCGTGAAAAAAAGTCTTTAATTCTTTAAATTCCCCAAGGAAGGCATTGTATATTTCTTCTGTGGCAATTGTTGCAGCAAGCGGCAGATACCCCCCTGTAATCCCCTTTGAAACACACAAAATATCAGGGCTTACATCTTCATGTTCACACGCGAACATCTTACCTGTCCTTCCAAAACCAGTTGCAACCTCATCCGCAATCATCAGGACATTATATTTACTGCATAATTTTCTTACACCCCTTAGATATCCTGGTGGGGAGACAATCATACCTCCTGCTCCTTGTACAGTAGGTTCAATGATTAATCCTGCTATCTCTTTGTGATATCTTTTCATCATGCCATCCATTACTTTAAGACAGTAAAGCTTACAGGAGGGATGCTCTTTCCCGAACTCACACCGATAGCAGTAAGGTGAAGGTGCTTTATATGTCTTGAAAAGCAGTGGAGAGAATACCTTATGAAACATATCCATACCTCCCGCACTTACTGCGCCAATTGTGTCTCCATGGTATGCATTATTAAGGGATAAGAATCGTGTTTTGCTTTTAACACCTATGTGTTTCCAGTATTGAAAAGCCATCTTAAGGGCAACCTCAACAGCAGTGGAACCATTGTCAGAATAGAAGACACGAGATAGTGACGAGTGACGAGTGACGAGTGACGAGTTAATAGTTGTTATAATCTTCTCTGCCAGTTCTATGGCAGGAGGATGGGTAAGACCAAGAAATGTTGAATGGCTTACTTTCTCAATCTGCCCCTTTATTGCATCATCAATCTCCTTTTTTCTGTGTCCATGGACTGTGACCCAGATTGATGATACACCGTCAAGATACCATCTACCAGAGATATCCTTAATAAAGGAACCTCTGCCTTCTATAATAATTATAGGAGATTCCTTCTCCCACTCCTTCATCTGCGTAAATGGATGCCAAAGATATTTTTTATCTAATCTTTCAAGATGTTTTTTTAATGATTGACTGCTCATAGTTATTATTTTTTGTCATTCCCGTGAAAACAGGAATGACAGCTTATTTATGAAACGCTACACTAGTTTTTGTTCTAAATATCCCGGAGCCCTTCATATCTATCCCCGAATTTTTCTTTAAGCAACGGGGCAAAACGTGTGATAACTTTTACTAAATAAATATCATGTCTAATATACTCCTCTACCATTATAACAAACCCGCTATTCATGCTCCATATCGCTTCTATCTTTTTTCTGCTGATGTTGCATATAAGTGCCTCTTTTGAATCAACAGTAATTGCAAAGCCTCTTATATCACCTTGAGCATAAATTGTATCTTCTACCGGGTGTTTGAAGATCCGTCCTATTTTTATATTAGTTGCCCCATAGTGTACTACAATCACCTTTACCCCTCGAGCCTCTGCAGTAGTAAGCATATTCAATAACAACTCCATTTCTTGGGGCCATATGGATAATAGGATGGTACTTTCCGCGGTATCAATTATTCTCTTTGCTTTAAGTATAAGACCATCATAATCCCTTATACTCCAGGTATAGTCTGTCTCTATATCTGTCTTAAATTCCTTAAGCTCCTCTTTTATAGCCCCAAGACTATCTTCCATTGCAAGTCTGATGGTACTGGCAAACTCATCAGGGGATTGCGGGATAAAAATCCTTGACCGATCACCATGGATAGACTGCACCATTTTTCTTGACTGCAATTTCTTGATGACTTCGTATATCTTTGAGGTAGGGATACCTGAGTTTTTTGCGATTTCATAGGCACTTGCGGGGCTTTCTTTTAGTAGGGATATATATGCCCTCGCTTCATATTCTGAAAGCCCAAGTTGCATTAACCTTGAGATAACATTGTCTTTAATCATATTATTAACTACCATAGTGGTTAACAAATGTCAAGAGACACAAAAAAGGGCGGTTTTCTATTAGCAAATTTTATGGAAAATATCTTGCTTATACTGAATAAGCTAAGGTATGATATCTTAACTAAGCAAGAAGTTTGGGGTTGAAGGTTAATTCATTTCTTCTGCTTAGGGTGTTAGTTATCCTTAAAATAAAAAAACTATTTCGCCTGCTATAAAGTTATCAACAATGTGTTAGCATTATGTTTATAACTTAGATAACCCAAATTAACAGGTGTATATCACAAGGTAATTTTTGGGTAAGGGTTGATTCCAGGGGGATTGTAGATATGGATTTAGATGATATCTGGGGGAAAGCCATTGATGCTATCCAGGAGAAGATTGATAACCAGACATTTGAACTCTGGTTTAAACCTCTTAAATTAATACAACTTCAAGACCAACAACTCACGATTGAGACACCAAACAGGTTTTTCAAAGAGTGGATTGAGGACCATTACATAGGGTTAATTAACGAGGTGATAGAGAAGATCATTAAGAGGCAGGTGTCAATTAAATTTAAGATTTCAGATAAACAACAGGATGCCACCCTGAGAAAGGTTGAGGCAAAGTTAGAGAACCGAAAGGCAAGGCTTGCAAGCAAGGGTATTTTCCTTAACCCAAAGTATACATTTGACAGTTTTGTGGAAGGTCATTGCAATCAATTTGCCCGCGCTGCTGCAATGGCGGTTGCTAATTCCCCTGGTAAGTCTTATAATCCACTATTTATTTATGGTGGGGTGGGGCTCGGGAAGACCCATTTAATGAATGCAATAGGGAATTTAGTAATAGATTTAGTAATAGATAAGGTACCGGGCATCAAGCTTTTATATGCCTCTGTCGAGCAATTCCTTAATGAATTTGTTTATTCTATGAGGAATGACAAAATGAACGAATTTAAGGGAAAATATAGAGATCTTGATGTTCTGCTTATAGATGACATACAGTTCATCGCCGGGAAAACCGGCACACAGGATGAGCTGTTCCATACATTTAATGCCCTTTATGATTCACATAAACAGATTGTCTTTTCAAGTGATAGACCCCCAAAAGATATATCTCCCATCACTGAACGTTTGAGGTCAAGATTTGGTATGGGACTTATTGCAGATATTCAGGCGCCTGATGTTGAAACAAAGGTAGCGATATTAGGGAAGAAGTCTGAAATGGAAGGTATTAAACTCCCAGAGGATGTGATATATTTGTTAGCAGACAAGGTAAAGTCAAATATCAGGGAATTAGAGTCATGTATGATAAGACTTGGCGCTTACTCTTCAATTTCAGGCAGTCCTATAACTACTGAAATGGCTAAAGAGGTTCTCAACGATATGATGTACGAAGAGAAGAAGGCTCTAACTGTGGAGTTTGTACAAAAGACTGTATGTGAATACTATGGACTAAAACCACACGATATAAAGGCGAGGAAAAGAAGCAGGGACATTGTCTTTCCAAGGCAGGTTGCTATGTATCTGTGCAAGGCTCTTACAGATACCTCTCTTTCTGAGATAGGCAAAGGCTTCGGTGGTAAAGACCATTCAACTGTTATACATGCCTGCAAGCAGGTTGAAAAGCGGAGAAGCACTGATGGGGATTTCAGTAGAAAGCTTGATTATTTAATAAACAAAATTAAGGATTAAAAACTATAAATAAATAGAAACAATTAAAGGGGGATATTATGAAGCTAAAGATAGAAAGGGAAGAAATACAAAGTGCGCTGCAGAGGATTCAAGGTGTTGTTGAAAAGAAGACCACCATGCCAATACTTTGCCACTTTTTATTGAAGGCCGATAAGACCGCATCAATTGTGGCTACTGATCTTGATATTGTAATTAAGGGGACATTCAAGGCAGATGTTATTGAGAAAGGTAGTCTCTGCATACCTGCAAGAAAGCTATTTGAGATAGCCAAGGAGGTAGAGGATGATATACTGTTAGAGTCACAGGAGAACAACTGGATAAAGGTTTCCTCAGGGAAAAGCACATTTAAATTAATGGGGCTGCCAGAAGAAGAATACCCTGCCTTACCAGAAATAAGTCGCATAGATGTATTGAATATGAATTCAGATGTATTAAAGACCATGATTGAGAAAACTATTTATGCTACTGGTGATAATGACCCCAGATATACCTTAAACGGGATTCTTCTGCACTTTATTCCAAAGAAAAAGGTTGTTGAGTTAAGGTTTGTTGGTACAGATGGACACAGACTCTCACTTATTACCAAAGAGATAGAAGGGAATCTCTCAGAGGAGAAAAAGCTCATATTACCCAAGAAATCTGCTGTAGAACTAATTAAACTCCTTGAAGAAAAAGTTACAAGTATTGAGGTAGGGCTTGATAAGAATCATGTCTATTTTACCATTGAGGATGTTGCCCTCACCTCACGACTTATAGAGGGGACTTATCCAAATTATGAGCAGGTTATCCCTCAAGGCAACGAAAAGAAGGCAACTATAGATAGGCACGGTTTTTTGAGGGCGTTAAAAAGGACTTCCATAATGAGCAGGGAAGGGACTAACGCAGTGAGGCTTGACATAGAAACTAACAGGTTAATTCTGATTTCTATAAATCCTGACATTGGAGAGGCAAGGGAGGAAATGGATATACAGTATAAAGGGGAGTCTATATCAACTGGTTTTAATGCCCGTTACTTAATGGATATATTGAGGTCTGTAGATGGTGACTCTATTAGGATGGATCTTCAAGATCCACTTAGTCCTGCCATTTTACGTGAAGTAGAAGGGAAAGATTATACATGCGTTATTATGCCAATGAGGATATGAAAAAGCTGTAAGCTAATAAGCGATAAGCTAAAAACTAAAAGCTAATAGCTAATAGCTAATAGCTATTATTCACTGCCTTTAGAGAGAGGAGATAAATGGAAGAAAGATTGCAGAATATAACAGAAGAAGAAACCTATGGTGCAGAAGATATAAAGATGCTCAAGGGGTTAGAGGCAGTAAGGAAGAGACCATCCATGTACATAGGGAATACAAGCTTTGAGGGACTGCACCACCTTGTATATGAGGTAGTAGACAACAGTGTTGATGAGGCATTAGCAGGTTTTTGTACCAAGATAGAGGTCACAATCCATACAGAGGGAAGCGTTACAGTTATTGATAACGGTAGGGGCATCCCTACAGGTCTTCATCCTGATGACCCTGAGGGTAGGTCAGCTGCAGAAATAGCCCTTACAGAGCTTCATGCAGGTGGAAAGTTTGAGAGTAAGGCATACAGGGTTTCAGGCGGGCTTCATGGTGTGGGTGTCTCTGTTGTTAATGCCCTTTCTGAATGGCTCGATGTTGAAATTAAACAGAACGGAGAGGTATGGCAGCAACACTTTGAAAGTGGTATACCAGCAGGTCCGCTTACAATGGTTGGAAAGACTAAAGCCCGTGGTGCAAAGATAACCTTCAAACCCGATGCCACTATATTTGAAACAACAGAATTTAACTACGATACCCTGTCACAAAGGGTCAGGGAGCTTGCTTTCCTTAATAAAGGGCTTGAGATAAAGCTAACTGATGAGAGAAGCGGGGAAGATGAGACATTTCTTTATAGTGGAGGTATTGTATCTTTTGTAGAGCATCTGAATAAGAATAAGACGCCACTTCACCCAAAACCTATATATGTAGCAAAAGAGAAAGACGGTATTTTTGTAGAAGTTGCATTGCAGTATAATGACGGATATTCAGAGACTATCTATTCCTTTGCAAATACCATAAATACCAAAGAAGGCGGTACCCATTTAGTTGGTTTTAAGGCAGCGCTTACTCGTACAGCCAATAATTACACTACGTCCTCAGGCATTATGAAAAATGTGAAGGAGAGCATATCAGGAGATGATATAAGAGAAGGGCTTACTGCTGTTATAAGCGTGAAGATTCCTGACCCTCAGTTTGAAGGGCAGACAAAGACCAAGCTTGGAAACAGCGAGGTTAAAGGCATAGTAGAATCGCTTGTAAACGATGCCTTAAGCACATATTTTGAGCAAAACCCATCAGTGGCAAGAAAGATAATAGAAAAGGCAATATTAGCAGCAAGGGCAAGGGATGCAGCAAGAAAGGCGAGGGAGCTTACAAGAAGAAAAGGTGCATTAGAGGATACAGGGCTTCCCGGAAAACTTGCTGACTGTGCTGAAAAAGACCCTGCGTTAAGCGAGATTTTTATAGTAGAGGGTGACTCAGCAGGCGGCTCAGCAAAGCAAGGCAGGGACAGGCACAATCAGGCAATATTGCCGCTTAAGGGAAAGATACTGAATGTTGAAAAGGCAAGGTTTGATAAGATGCTTAGCTCTGATGAGATAAGGATACTGATTACTGCATTAGGAACAGGCATAGGCAAAGAGGACTTTGATATATCAAAGGCACGTTACCACAAGATTATCATTATGACAGACGCTGATGTTGACGGTGCGCACATAAGGACACTGCTTCTTACATTCTTCTTCAGGCAGATGCCTGAAATAATTGAAAAGGGCTATCTTTATATAGCACAGCCTCCGCTTTTTAAGGTCAAGAGAGGCAAATCAGAACAATACATTCAGAATGAAAGCAGGCTTGAAGACATACTGCTTGACCTTACAGTAGATGATATTGAGCTTAAGGTTGATGGAAAGGTATTAACAGGAAAGCCGCTGATACCATTTATAAAGAAGCTTTTAAAGTTTGAGAAGCTTATCGCGTGGTTTTCCAAAAGAGGGATAGATGCAGATGTACTTAAACTGTTATTAGAACATAACTTAAATAAGGCAGTGCTTAAAGATAGAGAAAAGGTGTCTTCTTTTGTAATGAAGCTTAAATCAATATTTCCTGACCTGAGTGAAAATATAGAAGAAGATGAAGAGCATCAGGCATATAAGATTGAGCTAAGAAAAAAAACCTTTAAATTAACAATTAATGATGAATTCCTTACATCCCCTGATTTTAGGGAACTGCAGGGGCTTTATTCTGCCCTGAAAGAGTTAGGGAATCCGCCTTACGGGCTAAAAAGCAAAGACGGACAGAGAGAATTTAATAATTCAAAAGAGCTTTTTGAATATATCCTCTCCATTGCAAAAAAGGGGGTATTTATTCAGCGGTATAAAGGGCTTGGTGAAATGAACCCAAACCAGTTGTGGGAGACAACAATGGACCCCAAGAAAAGAATACTGCTTCAGGTAAGCGTAGAGGACTCTGTGAAATCAGATGAGATATTTACCATTCTCATGGGTGATCGGGTTGAACCAAGGAAGGAATTTATTGAAAAACACGCCCTTGAGGTAAGAAGGCTTGATATATAAAAAGTAAATTGATACAAGATTCAAGATGCATGATACAGGACACAGTGTCAGAGTCTTTGATACTTTGATACTTTGACCCTTTGACACTTATGTAATAATTTAGAGACATATCATATCAGAGTGTCAAAGCATCAGAGTGTCTAAGTGTCAGCGTGAATCGTGCATCCTGTATCGTGCATCGTGCATCAAAAGGAGAATAAATGTCTAACTTAATGATAAACATTGAAGAAGAGATGAAGGTCAGCTACCTTGATTACGCAATGAGCGTAATTATTGGAAGGGCGCTTCCTGAGGTAAGAGACGGGCTTAAGCCTGTGCAGAGAAGAATCCTTTATGCAATGCTTAGAGAAGGGCTTCTGCCGGGAAAGAGATATTCAAAGTGTGCAGGCGTTGTCGGAGAGGTGCTTAAGAAGTACCACCCGCATGGCGATTCTGCTGTTTATGATACGCTTGTAAGGCTTGCTCAGGACTTTAATATGCGCTATCCACTTATTGACGGACAGGGAAACTTTGGCTCCATAGACGGCGACCCGCCAGCGGCTTACAGGTATACAGAGGCGCGCCTTATGAAAATTGCAGAGGAGATACTTGCAGACATAGACAAGGAAACCGTTGACTTTGTGACAAACTTTGATGAGACCACAGAAGAGCCTGTGGTACTGCCGTCAAAGATTCCAAACCTTATAATTAACGGCTCATCAGGCATTGCAGTTGGAATGGCTACTAATATACCGCCTCATAATCTTGGAGAAATTATTGACGGACTTTTATTGATGATAGACAATCCTGATACAGCGGTTGAGAAGCTCTTGAAGGTAATTAAAGGACCTGACTTCCCAACAGGCGGAATCATTCACGGAAGACAGGGCATTGTTGATGCATATACTACAGGCAGAGGGCTTATCAAAATCAGGGCAAAGGCAGAGATTGAGCAGGAGGGGAAAAGTGAAAGCATAATAGTCACAGAGCTTCCGTATCAGGTAAATAAGGCAAGGCTTATAGAGAAGATTGCAGAGCTTGTGCGCGAGAAAAAGATTGAAGGCATATCAGACATCAGAGATGAATCTGATAGGGAAGGTATAAGGGTTGTTGTAGAGCTTAAGCGCGGAGAGCTGGCACAGGTGGTGCTTAATCAGCTTTACAAGCACACTGCAATGGAGTCCACTTTTGGCATAATAATGCTTACAATTGTGAATAGCCAGCCAAAGGTTTTAGACATTAAAAGAATTCTTTCGTATTTCCTTGCGCACAGGCGGGATGTTATAGCAAGGAAGACAAGATTTGAATTAAGAAAGGCAGAGGAAAAGGCTCACATACTTGAAGGATTAAAGATTGCCCTTGACCATCTTGATGAGGTTATAAGTCTCATAAGAAAATCAAAGAGTCCTGAGGAGGCGCTTGAGGGGTTAATCAAAAAATTCCCACTGACAAAGGTTCAGGCACAGGCAATCCTTGATATGAAACTGCAGAGGCTCACCGGGCTTGAGAGGGAAAAGATTATAAGGGATTATAAGGATACACTTAAAGATATTGAGAGGTTAAAGGCAATCCTTGCAAGCGATGCATTGGTAAATAACATAATAAAAGAAGAATCGGTTGAGATAAAAAAGAATTATGCTGACCCAAGAAGGACAGAGATAACAGGAGAGGCAAAGGAGATAACCATAGAAGACCTCATAACAGAGGAAGAGATGGTTATCACCATTTCTCATCAGGGTTATATAAAACGTAATCCGCTCAGCCTTTACAAAAGCCAGCGAAGGGGTGGGAAGGGACTTATCGGAATGGAGACAAGAGAAGAAGATTTTGTTGAACAGCTCTTTACTGCCTCTACGCATGACTACCTTCTTTTCTTCACAAATAAAGGAAGACTTTACTGGCTTAAGGTGTATCAGATACCAGAGGCAGGCAGGGCTGCAAAGGGCAAGGCAATTGTAAACCTTCTTCAGTTGGTAGAAGGTGAGAACATAACAACAGTCCTTCCTGTAAAGGAATTCAAAGAAGGGCTTTATTTATTCATGGCAACTGAGAAAGGGGTTGTAAAAAAGACAGCGCTTAGCGCTTATAGCAACCCACGGACCAAGGGGATAAATGCAATAAATCTTGACCCTGACGATGAATTAATCGGCGTAAGAATAACAGACGGTAAACAAGATATTGTCCTTAGCACCAGAGAAGGTTTATCAATAAGATTCAAGGAAGAAAATGTAAGAGAGATAGGCAGGGTTGCGCATGGGGTAAGAGGTATAAGGCTTCAGCCTAAAGATAAAGTAGTATCAGCAGATGTTTTAGATGAAAAGGCAACATTGCTTACAGTGACAGAAAATGGCTACGGCAAGAGGACACCCTTAGATAAATATCGTGTCCAGAGCAGGGCCGGCAAAGGGGTAATCACTATAAAGGTGACACCAAGGAACGGAAAAGTGGTAGGCGTACTGCAGGTTACTACTGAGGATGAGATAATGATTATTGCAAGCAGCGGGAAGATCATCAGGCTTAAGGCGTCAAATATTTCCACAATTGGCAGGAATACGCAGGGTGTGAGACTCATAGACCTCGGAAAAGATGATAAGGTTGTAAGTGTTGCCAGGGTACCTGAGAGCGAAAAAGAAGAAGAGAACTGATGCCGCGTCCCAAGATCTTCTATCAATGTCAGAGTTGTGGCTATTCATCTCCTAAGTGGCTCGGAAAGTGTCCTGACTGTGGTGCATGGAACAGTTTTGTAGAAGAAAAAAATATTACCAAACTCAGAAAGGCCGAGACAGCTACCCCTGTTATCCTTTCTGAGATTTCTTCTTCAACAGGCATCCGATACTCTACTGAAATCAAAGAGTTTGACAGGGCATTAGGTGGAGGCGTTGTGCCGGGATCTATTGTGCTTATAGGCGGGGACCCAGGCATAGGGAAATCAACCCTTTTGCTTCAGGCGATTCGGGGACTAACAAAGTTAGGCAAAACACTGTATGTATCAGGGGAAGAATCTCCTGAACAAATAAAGCTCAGGGCGGACAGGTTAACGTTCAAATCTTCCAATGTGGTTTTACTGCCTGAAACATTGCTTGAAGGTATAATCTCTGTGGCAGAGGAAATTGAACCAAATGCAGTTGTCGTTGACTCCATCCAGACAACATTCTCCTCAGACCTTCTGTCAGCTCCAGGCTCTGTAAGTCAGATAAGGGAGTGTGCAACAAAACTTATGTTTTTCGCTAAAAAGCATCACATACCTATTTTTATAATAGGGCATGTTACCAAAGAAGGCGCTATCGCAGGTCCGCGGGTCCTTGAACATATCGTTGACACAGTCCTTTATTTTGAAGGAGATAAGGGAGGACCTTTCAGGATCCTCAGGGCAGTAAAAAATAGATTTGGCTCTACGAATGAGATTGGTGTATTTGAGATGAGCGAATCAGGGCTTAAAGAAGTAGAGAATCCATCTGAACTTTTCCTCTCTGAAAGACCGCTTAATGTCCCCGGCTCAGTAGTTACAGCAAGTCTTGAAGGCACAAGGCCATTGCTGGTTGAGCTCCAGGCACTGACATCTACATCAGGGTTCGGGCTTCCAAGGAGGACAGCGCTCGGTGTTGATTATCAGAGAGTTAATCTTCTTGTTGCTGTTCTTGAAAAACGTATCGGCATGCACCTTGGCAGTATGGATGTATTTGTCAATGTTGTTGGTGGATTAAGAATAGATGAACCGTCTGTGGATATGGCAGTTGTTACTGCTATTGCATCTTCTTTTAAAAATATGGCTGTAGAGCCTAATACATTTGTTTTTGGAGAGGTTGGACTTTCTGGAGAGATAAGGGCGATAAGCCAGGCAGAGGTAAGGATTAAAGAGGCCATGAAGTTAGGTTTTAAAAGAGGTGTTATACCTGCTGGCAATGCCAATAACATTAAGGGATTAAACATTGAGATTATAGGGGCGAAGAATGTCCATGAGGCACTTGAGATACTATTTTTTTAGTATCTTGAATAACTGGGAAGTAGGAAGTGGGAAGTGGTCCCGATTAATCGGGATTACTTCTTACTTCTTACTTCTCACTTTTTATGTAGGTTGTGCACCTAAGGTCGCACCCCCATCTCTATACAAAGACATAGACCTTACACTTGATGAGATTATTGCCATTGCCAGCAAAGATGTTGAGACATTGAAGGTAATTGTAGCCGTAGCTACGGAGAAGGACAACAACACTTATACATATGTTGATGCATCTGTGCTTCTTAAGAGACCTAACTGGCTACACATAAGATTGTATACATTAGGTATACCTGTGGGGAACTTCCTCGTAAAAGACGGGGTGGTATATAACCTGTCAGGCAAAGGTAATAACAAGCTTAATGAAAAACTGGTTATTAATTTAAGGGAATTTAGCAGGAACCTCTATCTTTCTATATTCTGGTGGGATGGTCTTGAAAATTCTGTTATGTACAAAGATGAAAGGGAGTACATTATAAGGGCAGAGAATAGAGAGATACATCTTGATAATCTAACGCTTTTACCAAAAAGCCAGGAGCTTATAGTTAGAGATAAAAAGATATATATTCTCTATGAAGAGCCAAAGAAAGCCGGAGACTTCTGGTATTCGTCTAACTTGAAGGTTGAGGCAGGCAACTACAGGTTTTCAATAAAGATTGAAAAACTCTTTGTTAATCCATTACTTGAGGAAAATGATTTCAAAGAAAATATATGAGTTATAGTAGTTCTTTATGAACTTTTGGAGTTAGTTCTATTTTTAGCATATTTGCCTGAAACTACAATATCCCTGCGTGCGGTTCTTTATGAACTTTTGGAGTTGGTTCTATTTTTAGTCCAAGGCTGACAGCAACGGATTCAATGATGCCCCTGTCGATCTCTTTTTTCTTAAGAATGTATCCTTCAAGAAGGGCATTGTCGCAAACTGTATTTATCAGTCGTGGAACTCCATTAGAGTAAAGATAAATGGCTTTGATAGCCTCTTCTGTAAAGACGTTATGGTCACATCCTGCAACCTTAAGTCTGTGTCTTATATAATCGCTTGTTATATCTTCAGTATATGCCTTTAACCTGCATTTGACAGCAATACGCTGTCTGAGGGGTTCATCCAGAGATAGAACCTCATCCAACTCTGGAAGACCAAAAAACACAAAAGTCACAAGCTTCCCTTCTGGGACATCCATATTAAGAAGCCCTCTGAATTCTTCCATAATCTCGCGTGACTGAAGCATCTGTACTTCGTCTATAAGGATAACAGGCTTTAGTCCTGCCTCATAGACTTCGGTTAATCTCTCATAAACCTGCCCCAACAGCTCTGATTTTATGCTTGCAGGATTTTGTACCCCGATCTGTATGGCAATCTTTCTCATAAGCCATTCTGTTGTAATAGATGAGTGAATTACAACAAGCAGGGCTGACTCATATTTTGTTTCATCAAGCTCATCAATCATCTTTCTGGCAAGTGTTGTCTTGCCTGTGCCAATGTCTCCCACTACAACAGCAAGCCCCTTCATGGTGTCAATTGCGTATTTTAGCCGTACCATAGCCTCTGCGTGCTGCTGGCTATTGTAGTAAAATTTTGTCTCAACAGTGTTTGAGAAGGGCTGCTGTCTTAAACTATAAAATTCTAAGCAATCCATATTGCCTCTGTGAGCCGTAACGCGTTATACGCAACTTAATACAAACGCATTAAATTAGTTTACATAAAATCTCCCCTCACCCCTCTTTGCCAAAGAGGGGAACAAAGTATGGCTTTGCTAAAGAGGGGAACGTAAGGAATCTCCCCCTTTGGTATGAACCGCTCTGGTTCATACCTTTGTAAAAGGGGGATGAAGGGGGATTTTTTAATTGTATTCATTTTACTTTTGTAACTTTAGTATGAACCGTTATGGTTCATACTTTACTTAATGCGTTTGCATTAGTTTATATATACGACACCCTGTCTTTTTTGGTTTTAACATGCTTCTTTCCTTCAGAATATTTAAGTAAACGGAGCCTCTCTGCTATCTCTTTGTCATCAGGAAAGGTAGATAGCAGCCCCTCGTAGATGTTTATAGCTTCATCTTTAAGGTCCTGTTGAATATAAAACTCTGCTTCTTCCAGACCTTCTTTTAAGGCGTTGGGGGTAGCATGGGGGGGGATAGATTCTTCTAATGGTATCCTGCTCTCTTTAATAATAACAGGCTTCACCTCAGGAGGCATTATCTCCTCTCCAATGGTTTTTCTAAGTTCACTGATTTTTTCTCTTGCTGATTTCAGAGAAGGAGCCAACTCCAGAAGATCTTCGTATAACTGAAGGGCTTCTTTTAAGAGACCATTGCCTTCGTATAGCCCTGCAAGATCAAGCATTTCCTTTATTACCCTATCGTTATCACCTTTTCCATTATAGATACTTATAATATGTCTCTTAACTTCTATTGGATTGAAACCACTAAAATTCCCGAGGAGTTCAAGTGCCTCATCCCACTTTTTTAAAAGGATTAACTCCTCTATAAAAGTCGACAACCATTCCCATGCCTTATCCTTTATCCCCCCTTTGAGATATATACTGCCAAGAAGTTTTTTATATTCCTTTATCTTTAAGGGTATATCAGATGGGGAAAAACTGAGCATCTTTTTATATATATCCAATACCTTTTCTATGGAGCCTTCTTTTGTAAATATCTCTGCTGCAGCGAGGAAATACTCATTAGCAGTTCCTATTAAGCCCTTTTCTGCGTTAAGCTCTCCCAGGGCAATAAGGCTTAATATATCTGATGGATCTATATTGAGGATTTTTTTATATATAGCAATAGCCTTTAGATAAAAACCATCTTTTCTGAAGAAGTCGGCAGCCTTCTTAAAGGCCTCAATGGCGTTTTCTTTATCTCTTTTTTTTAGATATAAATCACCTATTACATTATGGATATTGCCGTCTTTATCATCCGCAAGGAGTTTTTGCCATTCAGCGATGGCTTTGTCTATATCACCCTGTGCAGTATACTTCTGTGCCTTTTTTATGATTGCTGATTTATCCATAGCTTATAAAAAGCCTATCACATCTAAAACAGCGGTGTCAATCTGCAGGTGAAACTTTCCGGGAGAGGTTGAAGATATTTATGCCGAACTCATGGATGGTATAGAGAAATTTCAATCGATTAGGACCTTTTAATTGTCATTTAATTGTGGTAGGATGAGAATACAAAAATGACTGAAGGACATCAAGGCAGCGAATACATCCTGGTAACTATTGATAAAAGCCACATCATCACTATTGGGGAGAGGCTTTATACAGAGAGCATTGAATTTATAAGAGAGCTTGTAAATAACGGCTATGATGCAGATGCAACGGTTGTTGAGGTTATTGTTACCGATGATATAATTGAAATCAGGGATAACGGGACGGGCATGGATAGAGACGGTCTCAAGCAATATTTTAATATAGGCTCTCAGCAGAAACTCTATGCCCCGAAATCTCCGGTTTACGGCAGGGACAGAATCGGACAGTTTGGCATTGGAAAGTTCGCAAGTCTCTCAGCGTGCAAACGATTTGAGGTAATAACAAAAAACAATGATTTTGCAGCAAGGGTAATTTTTGACAAAGAGGAATGGGGAAAAACCAGAGACATTTGGCATCTTCCCCTTGAAATATTACCGCCTGATTTCCGTAAGGAAAGCGGGACAACTGTCATACTTATAGGATTAAGCAGGAGGTTTGATCCAAAGGATATAGAGGCAAAAATAATTGAAGGGACACCTTTAAAGGCGCCTCATTTCAGGGTGAGGATTAATAGTCATACCATTACCCCAAGAAGTCTTACAGGACATAGAATTCCATTTATTGAAGGAACAAGTTTTGGTCCCGTTACAGGGGAGATAGTAGTACTCCCCGATACCGCCTCAACGACTAAGGACGTTGGAATAGAGGTTAAGGTAAAACAGGTAACTGTAAAACGCGAACTTTTTGGCATGGAGACATGGGGAAGGGTAATGATAAGGATAAGAGGAGAGGTAAACGCAGACTTTTTACCGATTACAAGCGACAGAACAGGTTTTATAAAAGATTCTCCTGAATACGAATCATTCCAGAAAGTTATGGAAAAGGTTATGGCAGATGTAAAAACTGTTCTTCAAAGACTTACCGGCAAAAAAGAAGGCAGGAAAGTCAGCCGTGCCTTAAAAGAGGCGCTTCAGAGGATATATAAGTCATTAGCTTCAAACCCTGATTTATCCCCTTTCGGAGCGTTGCCGATAGGAGAGGAGACAAAAGGCATCGGAGGAGCAGCAACAACAACATCAAAGGGGGGGATAACAGAGACAGTTCATCCCGAAATGTCTGAAAAAATCGTAAAGGCAGAAAAAACCAAGAAAAAGAAAAAACCAAAAGTAAAGCAGTTAACACCAAATGCTGTAATAAAGAGAATAAAGTTTGGGGAGATAGGTGTTTCTTGCTGTGTAGACAGCTTTGGAGAAGACGGTCCTGAGGTCTTTTCTGAAGAGACAACAATCTACATAAACAAAGACCATCCCCTTTACAAAAGAGAATCTGCAAAAGTAGATACCCATGTGCTTAACCTTGCAAGGCTCATCACTCAGGAAATTTCCCTTATGAAAGACCCTAAAAATCCGAGACAGGCTTTTGAGAGACAGAGCAAACTATTGAGGGATGCGTTCATAGAAAAAAAGATGGAATAATGATGCAGGGAGATATTTATCTATTTTCTTCTTGTATAAAAAAAACAAGAATGCTTTAGCGGCAAAGTTTAAAGTAAGTCTCAAAAAAGAGCCAGAGTCTGATGTCACCTGAAGCATGAACCAAAAAGAATGACAATAGAATTAAGTATGGTGTCCCTGGAATACGTGAATACGTGAGGAGTAAATAGAGACACCTGAGTAGAAGGCAAAGAAATACGAAAAGCGTTTCTTGGCTCGTGTACTAATGGCCGTTTAGAAGATTTGCAGGTTGCCGCCTCTATATTAAAAAATCGAAAAGTCAATGATCGTGTAGAATTTATTGTAACACCAGCGTCAAGAAAAGTATATCTTGAGGCAATTCAAAAAGGTATTATAGCGACTCTTGCAGAGGCTGGAGCAATTATCATACACCCTGCATGTGGATTATGTTCGGGGATAAACGGTGGCTTAGTAGCAGATAATGACACACTTATCAGTTCAAATAATAGAAATTTTTTAGGAAGAATGGGAGGCCTGAATGCAAAAGTAATTTTGGCCTCTCCGGCCTCTGTAGCAGTATCTGCAATTGAAGGGAAAGTCACCGATCCACGGAAGTATTTGGATTAGGACATATTAGTTTTGGTAATTAAATATATTTTCTTTTGGAGAGGAATTAATGACTAATACCATGAGAGGGAAAAAGGAACTTTTGTATCCACCAACAGAAGAATTGCTGAAATTTATGGAAGATTTAAAGCGTGATGATCCTCAATTAATTAATAAAATTTTGCTTGGGCCAACAGTAAAAGAAAATGTGCAACAAGCTATAAAAGTGTTGGGCAATGGTGGTCTCGTTTTATATTACTCTGAACTCACATATGGAATAGCTGTCAAAGCAACGGATAAGAAAGCCGTGGAGAGATTATACCGCGTCAAAAATAGGTCACGAGACAAAGCATTGACCGTGCTTGCTAAATATAACCGTTTGAAAGAGTGGGCAGTAATTGATAAGAAATTTGAAATATTACCACAGAAATTTTGGCCTGGTTATCTCAGTTTTGTCTTAAAGAAGAAAAAAAATCGAGAAGGAAATTATGCTATTCCTGATTTTGTGACTTCTAATTCTGATTCTGTACTTATAGTTTGCATGGATAAAGTAACCGAAGTTCTTGTTGAAGAAGCTGATTTTCCGATTGCAAATACCTCTGCTAATAGATCCGGTCATAAACCTATTATTGACCCAATTGAAGGTATCAAAGAGTTTAAGGATGACGTTGATCTTTTTCTCTTAGGTGGAAATTGCCCTATTGGAATAAACACGACAATTCTGGATATATCAAATGTCAGAGATAAGCCTTCCCATGCCATGTATTATAACCGAGCAAAAAACTTGATTTCCTCTTTTAAAAAAGTTTTCAAACAAGTTAAACTCTTACCTTAGTAGCGAGTTTAGCAACCTGAGGTACAAGCCCTTTTTATCGTTTGACAGATTATAAAAGAATGTGCAAGAATAAAATCAAATTTCTTATCGTTTACGAGAAGAGGGTAAATTTAATAAATGAACCTATAGAAATAGACCCCAATATTTGTCATGGACAGCCCTATATTAAATTTTATCCTTATGCTGCTAATCTTATAAAAGAGCAGGAGTATGCACCCTTTTATAGTAAGATACATTGAGATTTCAATTGTAAAAGGCAGCTGAAAAGTGAAATTATATTTAGACCTCTGTGTATACAACAGACCTTTTGATGAGCAGCGGCAGGCAAGAATTGTTATAGAGACATTGGAATTCATATTGCTGCTGTCAAAAGCTATCAAGAAAGAAATCACTATCGTAAGTTCTTTTACACTTGAAGATGAAAACAGCCATAATCCTTATACAGACCGTAAAGACATAATCAGTGATTTATTGGAATTATCTTCAACATATGTTGACTATGATGAGGATTTAGAAAAAAGGGCAAAAGAGATTGAGAAGTTTGGTATTATGGGTATTGATGCACTACATATTGCATGTGCAGAAAATGCAAAAGCTGACTTTTTTGTGACATGTGATGATATTCTGGTAAAGAAATGCAAAACCATAGAGAAAATGTTGAAAGTTAAGGTTAGACCCTTAATAAGATTTGTAGTAGAGGAGGTTTTCAAGTAATGAGGAAAGCTTTAGAATTAACACCTGTAGAGTTGAGAAAAGCCGGATGGAAAGTGTTAAAAGAACATCTTGGAGTTGCGGACGCCTTAAAATTCTTCCTGCAGTATGAAAAAGGCGAAGGAGATTATACAAAACTTAGGAGAGAGCTTTTTAAAGATGAAACTGTAGAGAGTTTGATAAGCAGGATGAAAAGGGAAGGCAAAATAGCTAAAGGCTCCCGGCGTTATCAAA
Organism: Nitrospirota bacterium; assembly: GCA_016208965.1. GTDB lineage: Bacteria > Nitrospirota > Thermodesulfovibrionia > UBA6902 > DSMQ01 > JACQXB01. The sequence continues at coordinate 41,903 of JACQXB010000023.1, read as the reverse complement.
AAGTTTCTTAATTTTGTAAAGCACGCATTTATTTCCTTCTCTTTGGCAAAGGGAGGGAAATTTATATTGATAAAATCTTTTACGTTGTTCTGTATACGTGCCTTCAAAAAGTGTTGCCTTCCCGTTGTCAAAGACAATGAGCCTTGTCGCGATGGCATGAAGTATCATTTCGCTATGGGTAACGATAACTACGGCGCCGGGGAAGGCGTCTATCGCCTCAAGCAGGGACTCAGGTTGTGCGTCCATGCTCTCTTCTTCCACGGTCTTCTGCAGGTTAAGCAGGAGATTTATGACGGAGTTAATCCAATCGTTCTCCCTCCTCTCAATCTTCCCCAGCAAAGTATCTGACTATTATAAGACAGACGCTAAAATTTTGGCATGAATAAATACTGGAAGATGCTATAATATGACAAAAGCTAATGATTAAAGAGGCAATTAATTTATTAGTGCACAACAATAATCTCTCTCAGGACCAGATGGCTGGGGCAATGCGTGACATAATGGAAGGCAGTGCCACAGATGCCCAGATTGCGTCTTTTCTTACCGCCATAAGAATAAAAGGCGAGACCATTGAGGAGATTACAGTCGCAGCAAGGGTTATGCGTGAAAAGGCAGTAAAAATAAAGGCGCCTGACCGCACTGTTGATACCTGTGGGACTGGCGGCGATATGGCTCATACATTCAATATATCTACTACCTCAGCCATAATTGTAGCTGCCTGCGGAGTCCCGGTAGCCAAGCACGGAAACCGTTCTGTATCAAGTCAATCAGGAAGCGCAGATGTGCTTGAGGCATTAGGTGTAAGAATAGACCTCAGGCCCGAAGAGGTTGAAGAATGCCTTAATGCTACAGGATTTGGATTCTTATTTGCTCCACTATTTCATCCAGCAATGAAGTATGCCATAGGCCCAAGAAAAGAGATGGGGATAAGGACTATATTTAATATGCTTGGGCCTCTTACAAATCCTGCGGGGGCTAAAAGACAGGTGCTTGGTGTTTTCAGGGGTGATCTCACAGAGGTAATAGCAGAGGCACTTAATAACCTTGGTACAGCACGCGCTTTTGTTGTTCATGGCGAGGACGGACTTGATGAGATAACAATTACAGGAAGAACAAAGATATCAGAGCTAAAAAATGGCAGAGTTAATACTTACTACATAACACCTGAGGATTTAGGTCTTACAAGGGCTAAAAAAGAAGATTTAATTGGAGGTGTTGCTCAGGAGAACGCAAAGATAACCCTTGATATATTAAATGGCAAGAAGGGAGCCAAGAGGGATATAGTCTTACTCAATACAGCAGCAGCCCTTATATCAGGAGATGTGGCAGAAAACTTCTCTGATGCCGTAGGCAAGGCATCCAATGTAATAGATTCAGGAAAGGCTTACAAGAAATTAGAAGAGATAAAGGTTTTTACCAATAGACTAAAGGATTGAAAGTCTCATTTTATATATTTTCTGATATAATAGCATTAAGATCGGAGGGTTATATGCCACGAAACATTTTAGTAAAAGATGGGGATAAATACAGCGGTCAATATGTAGCCACAAAATCATTCAAAGATAAAAGAGTCCTAAGCTTTGGCAAATACCCATCAAAGGTCTTTGAGGAAGCAAAGAAAAAAGGAGCAAAAGACCCTGTAATCTTCTATGTCCCTGAAAAAGACAGGGTTCACATTTACTAATGCCCATCAAGAATTGCCCCTTTACATTATGCAGTGGGAATATTTACCGCCCGATTCTTAATATCAGAATTATCAACCCACATTTAGGAAAGAGTTATAATAGATTTCTTGCCCAATTTGCACGTTGTTTTATTGGGAGTGAACAGTTTCCTGAATAAATTCATTTTAACGGCCGAACTAAGACGCGCGATTTTGCGCGTCGGTCTTGAGTGATTTGTTAGGCACTCATACATTCCATGACGCTGTCCTTATCTTTTTTTTAACGGCTGATTGCTTCTCCAGTGAGAAGACCTACAACCGCTCCTAAGATCAACTCAAAAGAATGTAGTAGCAACTTATACAAATCTACTAACTTATCGTTTTGAGCGGTATAGATAGCAGCAATCAATATCCCAAGTAGTAATACTATAGCTACAGCAAGTCGCCCCCAAGAAAAAGAACCCCTCGCCGAACGAGCAATTTCCTCTGCCTTTTTAGCTGCCTCAACAGATGGCTGAGAAATTGTGGCAGGATCCGTTTTTAGAGCTTCTTCAAATAAATCTTTGGCTGTGTTAATTATTGGTGTTGATTTAAAAAAGATTGCCATTTTATATACCTCCTTTCAATTTAATGCTACAGTTTGTCTAAAGCCATGTAGACCTTCTAATGTTACATTGCCTTTATAGCCGTTTTAACAGCATCCTCAAAAACTTTTAGGGCAGCATTTATTGCCTTCTGAACCATTGCTTTTGCTTTTAGTCCGCAAACCAAGAGAGCGGCTTCCAATGTTGCCTGTTCGTCTTCAAGCTGAGATTTTAATTCATCATCATTTATATTGTCTGACAATCGAGCTTTCGCAATATCTGCCAATGCTTTCCTCTCATCCTTGAGCACATTTTCTACGCAGTCTTTGACTTTGGGCCACTCACCGGTAAAAATTGCTCCAATAGCTTTTGCCATTTCATTTAGTGTTTTATCAATATCAAAACCCATTTATGGAACCTCCTGCAAGTCGATTCATTCATAATTACTTAACTTCTTTACTATCTTTTTTATCATCACGATCATCTGGTTCTAGTTTTTTTACTTCTTCTGCGGCAGCCGCCGCATTGAATAGTCTAACGAATCTATTTCTATCAAGTTTTGCTGTACCATTTGAGTAGCTATCTTCTTTTTGATATTTTTGCTTGTATTTAACCCAAAGTTTAAGAATTGTTTCTGAAATCTTTATTGATTCTTCATTTAGTGGCCTAGCTTGATTGCGTGTTATGAGCGATCTAATGTCCGTTTCTATCTCAACGTATTGTTCGGCGTATTTCGAATATTTCCTGTCGATTTCTGGTGTCTCAAGTAAGTTACCGTAAAATCAATCAACTTTTTTTGAAACCTTTAAAATTTCCTCAAATGTGTTCGCATCATGGTCTGTAATAAGCTTTACAGAACATCCGCCAACGCCCAGTGCTAAAATAAAAGCTAAGAACAGATACAATAAATTCTTTTGTCTCGGCTTGTATCTGAACATTGATGGTCTCCTTTCGTTTTATTTACAGCCTAACAATATTATTAACTGGTTTCTTGTTATCATACTACAAGCGATAGCATTAAGCAACGAATTTGACAATTTTTCATGGATGTGATTATAATTCCTAACTTGTTATCCACGCAAAAAAGGGTGATAACAAGTTTTCTTGTTATCACCATACATAGTAAAAAGTAGGGACTATTTTTGATAAAGAGTGCCTACATCTGCTGACTTATGCATAAACCTGTTTCTGCACCTTTACACTAAGCTCCAGTCCCATAGCGTGAAGCAGTGTCAGCAGGCTTCTTATTTCAGGATTGCCTCGCCTTGAAAGAGCACGATAAAGGTGTTCCCTGTTAAGATGAGCCTTTTTTGCTATTGCTGATATTCCGCCTTGAGCTTCGGCAATATTTCTGAGCGCGAGCAATAATAATTCACGGTCTCCTTCTTCAATTGCAGCATTCAAATATGCGGCAGCCTCTTTCGGATTTTTCAGACTTTCAATAAGGTCTTCCTGATAACTCTTTTTTGGTTTTATTGCCATTTATATCACCTCCGTTTAAATACTCTCCTGTACTCCTTTGCACGAGCAATATCTTTACTCTGTGATGCCTTATCTCCGCCAAGCAGAAGCAAAACAATTGTCTTTCCAGTAAAAGCATAATATACGCGGTATCCGGGACCGCAATCAATTTTCAATTCATTAACGCCCTCACCAATAGACTTAGCATGTCCAAAGTTTCCCAGCCTTATGCGGTCAAGTGCAATTCGAATTTTAGCCCGGGCATGTATATCTTTGAGGCTTTCAAGCCACTCTTTAAATGGAATCTTGCCAGTTTCAGTAATATAATACTCAAACGTGAAAGGGCATGTTTCCATTATGTTGATAGTAGCTTATAAGCTACATTATTGTCAAGAGGTTTTAAAGATTCTCGTCTTAGTATATAGGGATTAATAGAGACAATACATCCCCGCATTTTTCTTATCCGAAAACGACCAAGTTAGAGGCAACGACCGTTTTTTGCTTCTGGAGGTTTATAAAAAGAAGTGCCCTTTTACTCTCAAAGAATGAAATTGGTCAAAAGTCTCATTTCTTGATAAGACCCTCACTATGACCCTCAGATATTCCCACCTTGCACCATCTCATAAGGTTAAGGCAGTAGATATACTGGACAGCACTTTGAATGAGAAGCCAACTATACAAAAACTATACAGTTTAGGGCAAGGTTATTCCAAGCCTTTTTTATTGCTTTATTCTGATACATGGTATATAATAACCTATATGAAGGCAAAGCCTTTCATAATGCGTAAGAGGGTTTATCCCAATGGAGACATTATTGAAATCAAGGCATGGCAAGTTACTGAAACACCAGACAAGCCACATGGGTTTAAATATTCTCTTGTTTATATTAGAGAGGGTAAAAGGATAATAGGCTATGACAATTCAGAAAGAAAAGGAGACCACAGGCATTATAAAGACAATATTTATCCCTATAACTTTAAGGGCATTGATAAACTCTTTGAGGATTTTTTTAACGATGCAAGGAGGGTAAACCATGAAGATTAAAAATGTAAGATTGGACATCCAGAGTGAAGATGGATTTATTAGAGAGGCAAAGGATGCCATGAAAGCAGTAGCAAAGGGCAAGAAAGTAGAACCTAAATCGGTTATCTCTTTTGACTCATTAAAGACAATGAGGAAATTTATTACCGATGAACGATTGAGGATATTGAAGGTTATCAGGAAATATAAGCCTGATTCCATCTATAAGCTTGCAAAGATATTACACAGAGATGCAAAGAATGTTACAGACGATGTCCATTACCTTTCAGAGCTTGGATTAATAGAGATTGAAAAAACCAAAGAAGGCAGGCACAAGACCAAACCAGTTGTTGAGTATGAAAAGATACTGGTTGAGATAATGGTTTGAAATGAAAAGCGACCTTGATAAACACATTGAGAGACATTTAAATGACAAGGAGTTTAAGATTTACTTTGACAGGGCAGAAGCAAAAAGGAAGATAGCGCAGGAGATAGCTCTTTTAAGAAAGGCACATCATCTCACACAGGCACAATTGGCTAAAGAGATAGGGACTAAACAGCAAGTAATTTCAAGAGTTGAAAGCCCTAAAGATAAGCGTATGCCCTCTTTTGAATTCCTTAACAGGATAGCAAAGGTGTTTAATAGACGACTTGTTATTTCTTTACAAAGGTAACATCTTATTAATAGCGTTTTATCTGTCATTCCCGTGAGAACGGGAATCCAGTTTTAATCCCCTCTTTGACAAAGGGGTGAGGGGAGATTTTTAAGTGAAATTCTAATTGATTCTATCCCTCCGTTGAGCTACACTTTTTTATACAGAAAGTTAATCTTCTAAGCCCGACTGATGGTGTTTCCTCATGGGCTGAATTAGAGGCTTGGATAGCTTCCCTGTCTTTGGAGGAGGAAAGAGGAGAGGCATTTGAGGAGTTTCTGTGAAGCATTTTTTCTCCTTGACCCTGTGTTTCAGTTTGAGAAAGTCTTTCGCCAGAAGACCATGAGAGGTTTTTATCTCTCATTGCAAAAGAAATAAAGATTATATAAGATAAAACTATTATCTAATTCTTATGGAAACTTTGCAGTCGATAATCGTCTCCTTTATATATGTTGGAGTAACAGGTGGCATAGTATATATTGCTGACTCACTTTTTCTAAAAGGACTGTCCCCGTTTATTCGTTATCCACTTATCATCGTATGCGTATTTCTTGGAGTTATACTTACTGCTTTTCTTGCCGGCCCGATATTAAAGAATCTCGAGAAACGTGAAACAAAGGCAGCAGAAGTAGAAGAGAGAGAACATCTTTCGTTTGTTGATAGTTCTGATGATGAACAGCGCTATAAACTCTATATTATTCAGTACCAACAATTAGAACAGCTAAGAAAAATTAATGTTGACATTAAAATCATTAAATATGTTCTTATCTGCTTGGTAATATTGTTTGTTTTTGTAAAAATATTAAGGTAAAGGTTATTAATTTAGGAGAAATAGAAGCACCACATCCCACATTTTTCTTCTCCGCGGGTATGTACCATCCTGCACCAGACGGTTCAGGATACAATGCGGTTCATACCGCAGATGGCATGAAAGAGATTTCACATTCTGGTAACACATACAATGTGTTATAATGGTTTTGCTTTCAAGATGAAAAATAAAAAAATAGATTATGACGATAACAGATATCTTTAGTAACGTAATTGAACTTACTGATGAAAGATGGCGCCACATTGTTAGGGAGCATATAGAAATAGAGCCTTATAAAGAAAGAATTCACGAAGTCCTGTCCACGCCAGATTATGTTAAGAAAAGCAAAAGAGACGCAGATGTATTGCTTTACTACAAGTTTTATAGTGATATTTTTGATGGGAAATATATGCTTGTGGCAACAAAGAAGGGTTTGCGTTCCTTTATTCTTACTTGTTATATTACAGATGTAATCAAAAAAGGAAAAACTTTATGGGAAAAGAATTAAGAATGGCATATGATGACGAAGGGGATGTTTTGGACATTTCGATAGGCGACCCTGAAAAAGCTATTTCCAAAGAAGTAGAAGATGACTTCTTTCTTAGGGTTAATCCTGTGAGTGGCGAAGTGGTTGGTTTTTCAATCCTGAACTTCAGGAAATGGTTTAAAAATGCAAAAGACATCAAAACCCTTCCTATTAAAGCTGAACTCGCTTTTTCATAGCTTAAAGCCAAGTAGGAGAATTAACAGAGAAAATCCTTGCTTCCGTTCCCTGCTGACTTACGCATAAACCTGTTTCTGCACCTTTACACTAAGCTCCAGTCCCATAGCGTGAAGCAGTGTCAGCAGGCTTCTTATTTCAGGATTGCCTCGCCTTGAAAGCACGCGATAAAGATGTTCCCTCAGATATGCCCATCTTGCACCAAGCCACAAAGTTAAAGCGGTAGATATACTGGATAACACTATTAACGGTGAGAAACCAACTATACAAAAACTATACAATTAGTGGTGTGATAGGGGTATTAGTTAATCTCTATCGGCTGTAAGTCATTGAAAATAAAAAAAGCCGATGGAGGGACTTGAACCCTCGACCTACTGATTACGAATCAGTTGCTCTGCCACTGAGCTACATCGGCTGTTTACTTGCAAGATTCATGATACAGGATTCAAGATTCAAGATACAAGATGCCAGATATAAGGCAACAACTGCCCAACGGAAGTAGTTTTTTATTTTATAAATTATGTATCATAGTTATATCCACTGCTTGAAGAGAAAAACAATACTATAGAAGGTGAGATATCTTGGACTTTACCCAAATAATTAGAGAGACCGCCTTATTAGCGGTTCCACTTTTGATTGCTGTTACCTTTCACGAGGTAGCCCACGGCTTTGTTGCTGACAAACTCGGCGACCCCACGGCAAGATTTGCAGGCAGGTTAACTTTAAACCCATTAAAGCATCTTGACCCTATAGGTACAATGGTTTTTATATTTACGAGAATGATCGGGTGGGCAAAGCCTGTTCCTGTTAATCCATATAATCTGAAAAACCCAAGGCAGGACATGATGTGGGTCTCTATTGCAGGGCCAGGGGCAAATTTTATAATTGCAATTATATCAGCATTTTTATATAAAACTCTCCGTACTACCCTTGCCTTACCTGATGAGATTTACATCCCAGTGGTTTTAATGCTCAGATACTGTGTTGTATTAAACATTGGTCTTGGTGTATTTAATCTTATTCCTATTCCACCTCTTGATGGAAGCAAAATACTAATGGGATTGCTATCACATAAACATGCAGTTGCTTATAGCAGGATTGAGCCTTATGGGTTCATCATATTACTCGGGCTTATATTCTTAGGTGTGACAAGTTATATAATATTTCCAATTGTCATTTTACTGGTGTACCTTTTAATAGGAGGTTAAAGTGGAAAGGGTCCTTAGTGGAATGCAGCCCAGCGGGAGGCTTCATTTAGGGAATTTAGTGGGGGCACTACAAAATTGGGTGAGGTTGCAGGAGAAATACGAGTGTTATTATTTTATTGCAGATTGGCATGCCCTTACTACTCAATACACTGACGCATCTCAGATAAAAGAAAATATTGAAGATATGCTTGTTAACTATCTTGCTGTTGGACTGGACCCTAAAAAGTCAACTATATTTATACAATCATGGGTTCCTGAACATGCTGAACTACATATACTGCTTTCAATGATAACACCCCTGGGATGGCTTGAGCGCGTCCCAACATATAAGGAAAAACAGCAAGAGATCAAAGACAGGGATTTGGCTACCCATGGATTTTTAGGTTACCCTGTGCTTCAGTCAGCAGACATACTGATTTATAAGGCTAATTATGTTCCTGTTGGTATTGACCAGTTGTCCCATCTGGAAATCACAAGGGAGATTTGCAGGAGATTTAACTTCCTTTATGGGGATGTGTTCCCTGAGCCGGAGGGACTTTTAACAGAGTTTCCAAAAGTAACAGGATTAGACGGAAGAAAGATGAGCAAGAGCTACAATAACTGTATTTATCTCAGTGATGCCCCTAAGGAGGTTGAACAGAAGATAAAAACCATGATGACTGACCCCAAAAGGATAAGACGTACAGACAAAGGCGACCCTGAGCTTTCACCTGTATTTCAGCTTCATAAGATATTTTCAACAAAAAATGAACAAGAGGAGGTTGCTGACAGCTGCCGCACAGCCGCGATTGGCTGTCTTGATTGCAAGGAGATATTAATAAAGAACATTTTTAAAGTGTTGGAACCTATATGGTCTGCCCGGAAAAGATTTTTGGAGAAACCTGAGTTTTTAAAAGATATAGCGCGGGCAGGAACTGAAAAGGCAAAGATGGCAGCCAAAGAGACCCTGACAGAGGTTAAGAATGTACTTGGGTTATACTAAACAAAGGTAACTCTTTGAAAATAAATATTTTTATGTAACCCCCGTTAGAAAGCTCGACCCATTGCAATTTGCTGCGGGTCTCGCTATTTATATTTTTTTACCCCGCCTAAAAGGCGGGACGTTCTTTCTAACGGGGCAAAATTTTATATAGACAAAAACTTACAGTTATTGGTATAATTTAGTGTAGCATCTTTCCTAAGATACACCTATAGCTCTGGAAGAGAAAATAACTCAAGGTGGCGAGATTGAAAATCAAGGTGTTTTTACTTTGTAAATTTAAACTATCTCAGGAGTGTTTTTATTAAGCTTGGCGGCCACACCCCTGAGATAGTTTCGTTAGGTATATTTAACCTAACAAAGTAGGCGTCCTGTCCCGACGCTTCGGGATCGGGACGCCTACTTTGTTTAACAGCCATGAAATATCTAAAAAAACTTTATGACTGGGTATTGCACTGGGCAGAAACTCCTTATGCTGTGCCTGCACTTTTTTTACTTGCTGTTACCGAGTCATCCTTTTTCCCAGTTCCACCTGATGTGCTTTTAATAACACTATCTATTTCTATTCCTAAAAAGGCATTTAAGTACGCCACTTTTTGTACAGTTGGTTCTGTAATTGGAGGAGTGATTGGATATGGTATAGGCTTTGGATTTATGGATATGGTCGGAATGCCTATTCTTGAATTTTATGGATATGCAGCGATGGAAAAGTATAAATACCTTCAATCTCTTTATATGAAATACGATGCATGGGTAGTTAGCGTGGCAGCATTTACACCTATACCATACAAGGTATTTACCATAGCTGCTGGTGCGTTCAAGATAAACTTCCCTATTTTTATCCTATCATCAATTGCAGGGCGGGCTGGAAGGTTTTTCCTTGTTGCAGGATTTATTTACTTTTATGGTCCGAGGATAAAGGATTTTATAGATAAATATTTCAACCTTCTCACACTTATATTCTTTGCGTTATTAATCCTTGGCTTCATAGTGGTTAAGTATGTAATCTAAAAATCTATTGCTTCTAATCATCTTATCGTTTTATAATTCGTAAACCCCGTTAGAAAGGATAGGACTTTAAACTTCGCCCTTTCTAATACAAACGCATTAAGTAAAGTATGAACCATAACGGTTCATACTAAAATTACAAAGGTAAAATGAATACAATTAAAAAATCCCCCTTCATCCCCCTTTTACAAAGGTATGAACCAGAGCGGTTCATACCAAAGGGGGAGATTCCTCATATTCCCCTCTTTGGCAAAGCCATACTTTGTCCCCCTCTTTGGCAAAGAGGGGTAAGGGGGAGATTTTATGTAAAGTAATTTAATGCATTTGTATTAAGATGAATATTATTTATTTTTATCATCCCCACCATAAATGGCGGGGTTTTCTAACAGGGTAAAATATTTTTAGCATTAAGGGTCTGTTCAATAAGAAATGAGAGGAGCAAAAGAAATGGGCTTTGCAGCAGGTGGAAAAATCACAGATATTGAAACCCTTAAGAACATTGCACGAGAGATAAGGGTCCTCATCCTGAAGATGTTGACAGAAGCAGGCTCAGGTCATACAGGTGGCTCGCTCTCAGCCGTTGATGTGGTAGCAGCGCTTTTCTTTGCGAAGATGAAATTTAATCCTAAAGACCCTGAGTGGAGAGAAAGAGACAGGTTTATCCTCTCAAAAGGACATGTAGCGCCTCTTCTATATGCAGTTCTTGCAAAGACAGGTTTTTTTTCGGTTGAGCTGCTTTCTACCCTGAGAAAAATCCATAGTCCTCTTCAGGGACATCCATATTGCAGGACGCTTCCAGGGGTTGAAATATCAACAGGTTCATTAGGCCAGGGGTTATCTGTTGCTAATGGCATAGCCTTAGGATTTAGGCTTGATAAGATTTCTTCAAGGGTATACTGCCTTATGGGTGATGGCGAGATACAGGAGGGGCAGATATGGGAAGCTGCTATGACAGCGGCACATTATGGACTTGATAATATCTGCGGCATTGTGGACAACAACGGATTGCAGATAGATGGTCCTGTAGAGGAAGTGATGAGAATTGCTCCCTTACATGACAAATGGGCCGCATTTGGTTGGCATGTAATGGAGGTTGACGGACATAATATGGAACAAATACTCAGCGCCCTTAATGAGGCAGAAAACATTAAAGGCAAACCTACTGTTATAATTGCACATACTATAAAAGGCAAGGGCGTTTCATTTTTTGAAGGAAAGGTAGAATATCATGGCATTGCTCCAACACCAGCAGAGCTTGAAAGGGCATTAAAGGAGCTTGAGTAAATGGGGGAAAGAACACAGAGCACAAATAATCCCCCCTCACCCCCCTTTAGCAAAGGGGGGATGGGGGGATTTGAGCACAGAGCACAGAACACAGAAGTAAAAATGATTGCAACAAGGGATGCTTATGGAGAGGCTTTGCTTGAGCTCGGGAAAAAGAGGGATAATATTGTAGTGTTAGATGCTGACCTCTCAGGTTCAACAAAGACAGCGAAATTTGCAAAGGCATTCCCTCATAGGTTTTTTAATTTAGGCGTTTCAGAGCAGGATATGGTTGGGACAGCAGCAGGATTGTCTCTGACAGGCAAAGTCCCTTTTGCCTCAACATTTGCAGTCTTTGAAACAGGCAGGGCATGGGACCAGATAAGGCTGGTTATATGCTATTCAAATACAAATGTCAAACTTGTTGCAACTCATGGGGGGATAACGGTAGGGGAAGACGGGGCATCCCATCAGGCGCTTGAAGATATAGCGCTGATGAGGGTACTCCCAAACATGACAGTAATTGTCCCGGCTGATGCAATTGAAACCACCTCAGTAATCAATGCAATAGCAGATTACTCCGGCCCTGTTTATGTCAGACTTGGAAGGGTAAAGGTTCCGTGCATCATGCCTCCTGATTATAAATTCAAACTCGGACGGGCATATGTATTTCGTATAGGAAAAGATGCTAATATAATAGCAGTAGGCATTATGGTAGATGCTGCTTTGAAGGCTGCAAAGTCACTTTCAAGTCAAGGTATCGATACCGGTGTTATTAATATGTCTACAATAAAACCCCTTGATGAAGACACTCTGCTTTTAGCAGCAAAAAGCTCAAAGTTAATTATTACTGCAGAGGAACATTCAGTGATAGGGGGTCTTGGAGGGGCGGTATGTGAATTTCTCTCTGAGAATTACCCTGTGCCTGTAAAGAGAATAGGGATAAGGGATGTCTTTGGCTGTTCGGGTAATCCTGATGCTTTATTAAAGCTATATGGGCTTACCCCAGAGGGCATTGTTAAAACTGTAGAAGAGGCACTATGAAATGATTCAACTATCTAATGTTTCAAAGTATTTTGATAATGAATATGTGCTTAAAGATATAACCTTTTTAATTGATAAAGGCGCTCTTGTTTATATAACAGGTCCAAGTGGAGCAGGAAAGACAACCCTGCTCAGACTCATTTATATGGCAGAACGGCCTGATGAAGGGAATATCATCGTTGCAGGATGGGATATAGGAAAACTGAGCCGGAACAGCATTCCGTTTTTAAGAAGAAGTATAGGGGTAGTTTTTCAGGATTTTAGGCTTTTGCAGAATATCACTATCTTTGACAATGTTGCACTTGCATTAAGGGTCCAAGGTGGGCGTCCAAAAGATATAAAAGAGACTGTAAGTGGGTTACTAAGCGATATAGGGCTAAAATATAAGGCAAATGATTTTCCTCAACATCTTTCCGGAGGGCAGCAGCAGATGGCTGCGATAGCCAGGGCAGTGGTATCAAAACCAATGCTCTTGATTGCGGATGAACCAACAGGAAATCTTGACCCAGACGCCTCTGCCAATATCATGAAACTCTTTAGAGAGATAAATTTAAGAGGCACAACAGTAGTTATTGCAACTCACCACAGAGAACTTTTCAGAGACACAGGTAAGAGGGTAATATATTTAGAAAATGGCAGGATTGGGAAGGATACAATAGGTTGAGAACTCTTTATTATTTATTCCAAACCGCAGTCAAAAACTTCTGGCATGAAAAATTGATAAACGCCCTTACGGTCCTTACAGTTGCTCTGGGGCTCATGATCCTCGGTGCCTTCACTCTTATAACTCTAAACATGGATCTGTCGCTTAGGCAGTGGGCAAAGGGGTTTGGACTTATTGTATATCTTAAAGACAACATGACATTGGAGGATGTAGAATTATTAAAAGAATATTTTAAAAAAGACAAGGACATCATTGAGGTCAATTACATATCAAAAGATGAGGCGCTTAAAGAGCTAAAACAGACATTAGGGGCTGCAAATCCTATTCTTGGAGGATTTGAAGAAAATCCACTGCCATCGTCTTTTGAACTTAGGCTTGAAAGGAGGGCATTAGAGCCGTTACGGATAAAACAGAAGGCAGAACATATAAGGCAAATTGCATGGGTAGAAGATGTGCAGTATGGAGAGAAATGGCTTTCATCCTTAAATTCACTGTCAAAGGGCATAAATGTTATAGCCATAATTCTCGGTAGTGTGATATTTATTGCTACTGCATTTGTTACCTACAGTACCATTAAGATTTTATTTTACAGAAGAGCAGAGGAGATAGAGACATTAAAGCTATTAGGTGCAACAAGGAGTTTTATAATGCTGCCATTCCTGATAGAAGGGCTTTTTATTGGGATACTCGGTGGAATTATTGGATTATTTACCCTTCAGGGTATTTATATGTTTGCAACATCCAAGATTATAGAATTTTTACCTTCAATCAAAGGTGCGACAACATCCTTCCCCTTTACTGCTTATCTGTTACCTCCCTTTACCGGGGCACTGATGAGCCTTATTGGAAGTATATTTGCTGTTGGTAGAATAAGGTATTGAAATGAGAAATGGGAAGTGGGAAGTAGGAAGTAGGAAGTGGAACGTTCGGATTTTACTTCTTGTTTTTAACTTCTTACTTCTCACTTCCCCGGCCTCGCTCTGCGAAGCGGGGCGGGCTTACTTCTCACTTGTAGAAGCCTCTGATCCCAGGGATGAACTTAAGGAAGTTCAGAAAAAACTTGACATGGAGAAGCGAAAAGCAGCGAAGACTATTAAAAAAGAAAAATCTATCCTTTCAGAATTAGAGAGGATAGATAAGGCGCTAAGTGAGAAGAAGGAAGAAATGGTGTATTATGACAATCGATTAAAACAGACTCGAACAAAAATAAGGTCACTTGATGTAGAGGTCTTCACCCTCAATGGGAAGCTTGAAAAGAGGCAAGAATTTTTAAGGCAGCGACTGAGGAGTCTTTACAAACAACAGCGAGGTGATGCTGCGGTTATATTGATGTCAGCCATGGATTATCAGAATTTGATTAAAAAAAGTAGATATATTAGTTTTATTGCTTATTATGACCGTAAAGTGATGGAGGCTTATAGTAAAGAGTTAGACGAACTTAAAATGAAAATGCAAGAGATGGCTGTTCTTAAGAAAGAACTTGAGATAAACAAACAAAAAATTAAAAAGAAGGCAGACGAAATACAGGTAGAGCGGCAGAAGAAAGACACCCTCCTTGCCTCTGTAAAAAGGGAAAGACGTTCCTATGAAAAGATGATTAAAGAGCTTGAAGAATCATCAAAAAGACTTTTTGAGATGATTAAAAAACTTGAAAAAGAAGAACCCCTCCCGCCGGTGTTTGGCAAGGGCTTCGCTGCACTTAAAGGGAGACTTCCATGGCCTGTTGATGGTAAGATATTAATACCATTTGGAAATTATAAGGACCCTCAATTTAATATATCTGTTTTCAAAAATGGAATAGAGATACAGGCAGGAAGAGGTGAGGCTGCAAGGGCAGTATACGGAGGAAGGGTAGTATATGCAGACTGGTTTAAGGGTTATGGTCAGCTTCTTATAATTAACCACGGGGATGGCTATCATACCCTTTATGCACACCTATCGGAGATTTTTCATGAAGTAGGTGATATTATTAAAGAATATCAGCCTGTTGGAAGGGTTGGAGAATCAGGAATTCTTAATGTGCCAAGTCTGTATTTTGAAATCAGATATAAAGGGAAACCAATCAATCCAGTTTACTGGTTAAGGAAAAAATAAAATTTGGTGGACAGTTACTGATGATTATCTTATGCCATACTGCAAATCCTTTTAGCCTTAAAACACATCTGATAAGTGGAATCAGGGCTTGCAGTATGGCATGTCTAAAGGTGTTGCAACAAAGCCTTTTCTGTCATCTATGTCTGCTATGTATAAATGTAAATCGCTCAAGATAACTGATAACATAATTATGGAGGTTAAAGATGTTTAGGCAAAAAACAATACTCTTATGGATGATATTGATTATAACACTTGTTTTTACAGGTGCAACAATTGGGCAATGGGGTTTAGCAAAGGTAACAGGAGAAGAGCATTATGAAAGCTTAAAAACCTTTACAGAGGTGCTTTCTTTGATAAAGAAGAACTATGTGGAGGAGGCAAATGATAAGGACCTTATCTATGGTGCAATAAAAGGAATGCTTAATTCCTTAGACCCGCACTCTACCTTCATGACACCCGAGGCATTTAAAGAGATGCAGGTTGAAACAAAGGGAGAATTTGGCGGTATCGGAATTCAAATCGGGATAAAAGATGACATGCTTACAGTTATTGCGCCTATTGATGATACCCCGGCACATAAGGCAGGGGTAAAGGCAGGCGACAAGATTATTAAAATCAACGGTGAGTCAACAAAGGACATGAACTTACAAGATGCGGTCAGTAAGTTAAGGGGACTCAAGGGGACATCTGTGACAATAACCATAATGCGTAAGGGATGGGATGAGCCAAAGGACATACCTATCGTAAGGGACATAATAAAAATCCAAAGTGTAAAGAGCAAGGTTTTAGAAGAAGGGATAGGGTATATAAAAATCACTAACTTTCAGGAACAAACATCACAAGACCTTGAGAATACATTGAAAAATCTTGAGAAGGAAAAAATAGCCTCTCTTGTTCTTGATTTAAGGAATAACCCTGGGGGGCTCTTAGAGTCTTCTGTGGATGTATCAAGCCAATTTCTTCCTCTGGCTAAACTCGTTGTTTATATAAAGGGAAGGGGAGATGAAAGAAAGGAATATCATACGAGGAATAACGGACAACATTATGATTATCCCATGGTAGTTCTGGTAAATGAAGGAAGTGCCAGTGCTTCGGAGATTGTAGCAGGGGCGCTTAAAGACTGGTCAAGGGCAGTAATTGTGGGGACAAAGACCTTTGGGAAGGCATCAGTTCAAACAGTAATTCCTTTAAGCGATGGTTCTGGTCTAAGACTTACAACTGCCCGGTATTATACGCCTAAAGGGATATCTATCCAAACTACAGGAATTGTGCCTGATATTATTGTGAAACCCAAAACCCAAAAAGGAGTGAAACATCCTATTATAAGAGAAAAAGACCTTGAAAGACATCTTGAAAACGACACAATAAAAGATAAAAAACCCGAGACAGATAAAGAGGATGAAACAATAGAGACAGGAGAAGATGTATCAGAGGAAGAGGATGTTCAACTTCAACGGGCAATAGATATCTTAAAGACATGGAATATATTCAAAGGGCTTCAGAAGGCAGGATAAAATAATTCTTAACCCCTATGTATTATGGCTCAGGATACTGTCTATAAAAAACTGAAGGGAAGATATGAGAAGGTAAAGCTATATATAGAGAGAGCTGATATCATCTTTTTTGTTTTACGAGTTGTTGTCCTTGCAGGTGGAATAGCCTGGCTTATATTCTCTGATATTTCACAATCTTCAGCAAGAGATGTAACGAATCTCTTCATCTATTTTACTGTATACAGCATATTCATTTATCTCTTGTTATTTATTTCCTCAATAAGAAAGGAGATTATTTATCTCCTCTCGCTTATTTTTGATTTTGCCTTTGTATCACTGCTTGTCAGTGTAAGCGGTGGTTTTGACAGCCCCTTTTTCACCGGGTTTTATTTAATTACCGCTCTTTACTCTTTTTATTATGGATATATCACAGGGATAACCGTGGCAGGGCTGTCAACGGTGCTTTATTTCAAATCTACAAGTAGTGATTATAATTTCGATGAATTTCACTGGACTAATTTCGCTGTTAGGTCTGTTTTTCTGTTTTTATTAGCCCTGCCCATTGGGATGCTTTCAGAGAAACTAAAAAAGGACAAAGAGAAAATATCAAACCTCAATAAAGAGTTAGAAGGTTCCATTGATGCATTAAGGCTGCTTCAGGGAAAGCTCGTTCAGGCAGAAAGACTTGCTGCAATGGGAAAGCTTACTGCGGATGTAGCCCATGAAATTAGAAACCCATTAACCTCTATTGGTGGATTTGCAAAGAGGCTTGATAAAATACTCCCGGAAGGGACAAAGGAAAAAGAATATGCAGATTTTATTGCCTCAGAGGTTGAGAGGCTTGAGAACATACTCAGGGGTGTGCTCACATTTTCAAGAGAGGTAAGATTTCATCTAAAGAAACAAGATATAAACGATGCAGCAAGGGAGTCCATAAGGACATTCAAAGTCATGTGTGATGAACAATCCATCAAGATTAAGGAAAACATTAATACATCACTTCCTCATGTTCTGATTGACCATGAGCAGGTCAGGCAGGCAGTAAATAACCTTATCACTAATGCCATAGATGCAATGCCCAAGGGTGGGACAATTACTATAAGCACATCTATGAGAGAGTTATATGATGTGAAGTTTGTTGTTATAGAGATAACTGATACAGGCACAGGTATACCACGGGAAAAGGTAGATAAGATATTTGAACCTTTTTATACTACAAAAAGCATAGGCGCGGGAACAGGGCTGGGGCTTTCTATATGCAAGAAGATTATGGATGAGCATAATGGACTAATAACCGTGCAAAGTGAGTCAGGTAAAGGCACATCTTTTACACTATATTTCCCATATCAACCATCAGAAGATGACAGCAAAATAAAGTGCTGGGAATTCCACAAATGCGGCGTTGAGAAGGCAGAAGGTGCTATAGGAATGAGATGCACTGCCCATCCTAATTACGGAAGGATATGCTGGGTTGTAGCAGGTACATTTTGTGGAAGAGGTGTAAGCGGAGCTATTGCCCAAAAATTAGGTGATTGCAGAAAGTGTGAATTCTATCAGAGGGTTGTTGTACGCAAAGACCTCTAAGCTTTTAGAGAAAATCCTAAACCCAAAACTCTAAACAATATCAAATGACAGAAATATTATCTCTTGCAAGACACTTTATCAAGTTATCAGACGAACAGCTTAAAACAGGCAGTAAGGAGCTATCCGGGGATGTTGAAGAATATCTTTTAACTCACTGGAGGGGCAGTGAAAGAGAACTCGAAAGTGCAGTTAAAAAGGCGTGTATCTTGTCTCAATGTCCTGTATTAGAGATAGAAGATTTTGATATTAAGAAAAGGCAGGCAAGGTCTATTGGGGAGTTTATAGAGGAAAGACTAAGGAGATTTATTCAAAACATAAATCGCCTTGAAAAATTTAATCTCTATGACACTGTTATCCCAGAGGTAGAAAAGGCACTGATTACAATGGTTCTAAAAGAGACAAAAGGCAATCAGATAAAGGCATCAAAACTCTTAGGAATAAACCGTAATACATTAAGAGAAAAAATTAAGAAACTAAAAATAGACCTTAGAGTTTTAAAAGCGTAAGTCCTGAAACAGGATCAAATTCTCTGACAGCATCTACTCCCTCTATCTCTATAATAACTGCCTCAAGCACAAGAAAGGTCTCTGATTTTTCTCTGAGGCATCCAACCTTCACCATATCTTTTTTGCCAAAGGCTCCATGAAAGTGAATCTTTGGCTCCTCACCCTCCCAGAAGATTGTTCCAAGACCAACAACCTCATGGCTTTCTCCAAGCCCTTTCCACACAGGTTTTGGAGGTATCTCGTCTTTCTCAGGACCAACCACGATACTGCCTTCTCTCATTCCTCCAACAAGGCAGAAAACCCCTGCCCTGATGTCCTCTTTCCTGGCAATACTCGCAAGGCCATTTAGCACATCATCCCTATCTTCAAACCTTACGACAATAATTCTCTTAGGCTTTCCAATCTGGTACTTCATCACACCCCGTAGAATTAAAGTAATTTAATTAAATGGATAGCGAGCGTATTTCCCGAAACATCGGGATCAAGCGAGCGAATATAAAAAAAATAACTTCCTTACATTAAGATTCCCTGTAGCAAGCTACAGGGAAGATCAATTATACCAAATCTTCACAGGCTGTTGATTTTTAATTTCTATTATCTTACTCTTATATATCACTATGCTTGACATTAAGTTTGTAAGAGAAAACACGGATAAGGTTAAGGTTATAGATGCCATTAAAAAGAGGGGGGTAGATGCCTCAATCCTTGATGAATTGCTACGAATAGAGTCTGAAAGGAGAACCTTACTTGGAGTTGTCGAGAGCCTTAGACAGAGAAGGAATGAACTCTCTGAAGAAATAGGAAGGCTCAGAAGGATAGGTGAAAACAACCCAACCCTTTTAGAGAATGCCAAGACCGTCTCTGATGAAATAACCCAGAAAGAGCAACATCTGCGGGAATTAGAGAGCAAAGCCATTCAAGAGCTTTTGTTTATGCCTAATATACCCCATAAATCAGTCCCGTTAGGAAAGGATGACACAGGAAATCTTGAGATAAGAAGATGGAGAGAAATACCACAATTTTCTTTTGTCCCCAAAAACCACTGGGAAATAGGAGAGAGTCTTGGGATCCTTGATTTTGAAAGGGCTGGGAAGATTGCAGGAGCGAGGTTTGTTCTATATAAGGGTCCTGGGGCAAAGCTCGAAAGGGCACTGGTAAACTTCATGCTTGACCTGCATACAAATGAATTCGGATATACAGAGGTATTCCCCCCAATCATTGTGAATAAAGAGGCTATGACAGGCACAGGACAGCTTCCCAAATTTGAGGATGACCTCTTTAAGATTAGCAATGACGAAAGGGATTTTTTCCTTATACCTACTGCTGAGGTTCCTGTTACAAACATTCACAGAGATGAGATTCTAAATGAAGAAGACCTGCCGATTTATTACACTGCATATACTCCGTGTTTCAGGCGTGAAGCAGGCTCATACGGTAAAGACACAAAAGGACTTATAAGACAACATCAGTTTAATAAAGTAGAACTTGTAAAATTTGTAAAACCTGAAGACTCTTATAATGAACTTGAATCTCTTACAACCAATGCAGAAGAGGTTCTGAAAAGATTGGAGCTTCCTTATCGTGTGGTTGCACTCTGCACAGGAGATTTGGGATTCTCATCTGCCAAAACTTATGATATTGAAGTCTGGTTTTCTGCACAAGGAAAATACAGAGAGGTATCCTCATGCTCTAATTTTGAGGATTTTCAGTCAAGGAGAGCTGACATAAGATTCAAGCGTAAAGGGCAAAAAGGCACAGAGTTTGTGCATACCCTAAACGGCTCAGGACTCGCAATAGGACGCACATTCGCAGCAATACTTGAAAATTTCCAACAAGAAAACGGCTCTGTTATAATACCCGAGGTGTTACAGCCATATATGGGCATAAACAAAATAACTAAGAAATAAACAAGTAAATGGCGGAGGAGGTAGGATTCGAACCCACGGTACCTTTCGGTACAACGGTTTTCAAGACCGCCGCCATCGTCCACTCGGCCACTCCTCCAACCCATTATTATGAGAAGGTCATTTATTCGTAGTTATTAATTTTAATATAAAAGCACAAAAAATGGTAATAACCACAAATAGGAGAGTCCACGCCCACCTACGAAGTGGGTTTGGCGCCTTCAGAAATGATATTCGCTAAGAATATTTAAGACAAATGCAAGGACAGGAGCTCAGACTCAAGCAGCCAAGGATATAGGTCGTATTCTTTTTTCCCATGAAATTTTGTAAGAACATCAATAAGGGCATTTCTGATGATACTTATTTGATGTATGTTCCAGTCACGGTCAGGGACAAATTCCTTCAGTAAATCGAAACATAGATTATCAACATAGTCTCCACCAGTAGTTGTACAATTCACGTTAGATCCATAAGCATTGCAGTTTGTATAAGTTGGATTATAATAGCCAGCATGACATTTAAGCAGATACTAATGTCTCTGAATAAGTGAATATCAGCCATTGCTTTGTGTTTGTGATTTAAGTCTTCTTTCTTTGTACATTCCTATAAGATATTTTAGCTCTTCACTTTTTGAGAGGCGCATGATTAAGAGATATATTGCAATGCATACCGCCGTCACACCTGAAAGCGTATAAGTTTTTTGCATCAGCATACCGCTTTCTTTCCACATGCCGCTCCTTATTATCAACCAGCCTGCTGCACCCATAATCGCAGATGCAAGAGATGTCTTCACAAAAGACCTTAGTATATTTCTCCCGTCAACCCTGCCAAGCTTTTTTCTCAGCAAAGAAAAAAGGGCAATAAAGTTTACAGATGAAGCAATGGCATTAGCGAGGGCAAGGCCGCCGTGTTTAAGCGGTCCCATAAAAACAAGGCTCAAAATGATATTTGTTGTTAATGCCGCAACAGCAATCTTTACCGGTGTTTTGGTGTCCTGCATTGAATAAAAGCTTGCTGTGACAATCCTCGTGCCAACTATCGCCCATATCCCGAGGGAGTAGAAGAGCAGCGCCTGTGTTGTGCCTGTTGTTGCAATATAGTCAAATCTACCCCTCTGAAAAAGTATATTAACTATCGGCTCTCTTAATGCAATTAATCCTGCCATTGCTGGGACGGTAATAAAGAAAAGCATTCTTAATGCAAATGAAAAATCGCCTCTTAGTTTGTCAAACTCTCCTTTTACTGCATGCTCTGAGAGGGTTGGAAGAACCGCCATCCCCATTGCAACGCCGAATATCCCGATAGGAAACTGTATAAGACGCATTGAATAATAAAGATAAGTAATACTGCCTTCAGGAAGATATGATGCAAGGATTGTACTGACGAATATATTTATCTGTGCAACCGCCATTCCCATAGTTGCAGGAAGAATAAGTATAGCCATCTTTTTGAGTCCTGGATGAGTGAAATTATATTCTGGCGCTAAGCTGTACCCATTTTTAAAAAAAGAAGGCAGTTGAAATGCAAACTGGATGAATCCTCCAAATGCTACTCCTATTGCAACAGCAACAATGGGTTGTTCCATTCTCGTAGTAAATATGAGGACAGTAGCTATTATGGCAGCATTCAACATTGCAGGGGCAAGCGCTGGTATAAAAAAAACACGTCTTATATTCAATGCCCCCATTACAAGGGCTGCAAGGCTGATAAATAAAAGAAAAGGGAACATTACTCTTGTTAAGAGTACGGTTAACGAAAATTTCTCTGGCATACTGAGAAAACCAGGGGCTATTATTGTCACAATTGCAGGAGCAAAGATAATGCCAATGAGACATATTAAGCTAACGAAAATCAGGATGGCTGTAAATATAATTTTTACAAGTTTCTTTGCCTCTTCCATCCCCTGTTTTGTCTGATGCTCTGTAAGAACAGGGATGAACGCAGAAGACATGGAGCCTTCTGCAAAGAGTTCTCTTAAAAGATTGGGGATTCTGAATGCAACAAAGAATGTGTCTGAAAGCCCTGTTGCACCAAAGAAAACAGCTAATATCATGTCTTTTATATAGCCTAAAACCCTGCTAATAAAAGTGGCTATTCTTATGCCATACTGCAAATCCTTTTAGCCTTAAAACACATTTGATAAGTGGAATCAGGGCTTGCAGTATGGCATGTCTAAAGGTGTTGCAACAAAGCCTTTTCTGTCATCTATGCCTGCTATGTATAAATGTAAATCGCTTAACATATATGGTATTCAATTAACAAAGATTGGTTATAAGTCAGGTTTTCTTAAATGCCACTCTGTGCTTTGCTCATATGCATAGGCAACCTTTAGTATGGTCTCTTCATTAAAATGCCTTCCTATTATCTGCATACCTATTGGAAGGTTTTGAGAGCTAAAGCCGCAGGGGATTGATATAGCAGGGATACCCGCAAGGTTTACTGATATTGTAAAGATGTCTGATAAATACATTTGCAGTGGGTCATCTACTTTTTCGCCTATCTTGAAGGCCGGGGTTGGTGTAGTGGGGGTAATTATTATATCTACTGTCTCAAATACTTTTTCAAAATCCCTTTTTATCAGTGTCCTTACATGCTGTGCCTTTCCATAGTAAGCCTCATAATAACCTGCTGAAAGTGCATATGTGCCGAGCATTATCCTTCTTTTAACCTCTGTGCCAAATCCTTTTGCCCTTGTCTTCATATACATATCCATTAAATCCTTCCCTTCCGCCCTGAAACCATACTTTACTCCATCGTATCTTGCAAGATTGGATGATGCCTCGGAGCTTGCAAGGATATAATAAGTTGCAACTGCATAATCTGTATGGGGAAGTGTAATATTCACTGGTATTGCTCCAATATCCTCTAATCTCTTTACCGCATTCATTACAGAGGACTCAACCTCTTTATCCATACCTTCTATAAAATACTCCTTTGGTATTCCTATCTTAATGCCCTTTATATCTTTACCAAGTACAGACTCAAAATCAGGCACAGAAATCGGAGCAGACGTTGAATCCAGAGGGTCATGTCCGCTGATTATGTTAAGGAGTATAGCTGAATCCCTCACATCCTTTGTTATAGGGCCAATCTGGTCAAGGGATGACGCAAAGGCAACAAGTCCATAGCGAGAGACACTTCCATAAGTTGGCTTTAATCCCACAACCCCGCAGAGTGCTGCAGGCTGTCTTATTGAACCACCTGTATCAGAGCCCAATGCAGCTATGCACTCGCCTGACGCTACTGCTGAGGCAGAGCCTCCGCTTGAACCACCTGGTATCCTGCTAATATCCCATGGATTCTTTGTTGCGCCAAATGCTGAATTTTCAGTTGATGAGCCCATTGCGAATTCATCAAGATTGGTTTTGCCAATAAGGATATAACCCTCTTCTTTAAGTCTTCGTGTAACTGTGCTTTCATAAGGCGGGATAAAATTTTCAAGAATCCTTGATGAACAGGTGGTCCTTACTCCCTCTGTGCAAATATTGTCTTTTATTGCAAGGGGGATGCCGGCGAGCTCTTTTTTAATGCCTTTTTTTATATCAATCCCTCGCTGTTTTGCCTCCTCTATTGCCCGAACTTTTGTAAGAGTCACATATGCCTTTATCTTTTCCTCAACATCCTCAATCCTTTTAAATATAGCATTAACTAACTCAGAAGGACTTACCTCACCTTTACTGATAGCCTCCCTCGCCTTGCTTATGGTTAAATTATAAAGTTTCACTGCCTCTCCACTAAGAGTTAAAAGTTAAAAGTATCAGACATATT
Organism: Nitrospirota bacterium; assembly: GCA_016208965.1. Lineage (GTDB taxonomy): Bacteria > Nitrospirota > Thermodesulfovibrionia > UBA6902 > DSMQ01 > JACQXB01. The sequence goes on along the minus strand of JACQXB010000023.1, from coordinate 17,478 downwards.
ACAATGTTATACCAGTAACTAACAATAAATTCAATATATTGTAAAACCTTAAAGAATATGTTAGTTTATTTAAACGGAGGCAGTTAGAGTTGTATAAAAGTATAATCATATGGGTTCTTTTTGGTGTGATGATGGTCATGGTTTTTAACCTTTTCAAGGCACCGAAGGTTGAAGAGGAAGTGACATTTTCTGATTTTCTGGCAAGGCTGCAAAATAGTGAAGTTGTAGAGGTTACGATAAAAAAACCTGATAATCTAATCACTGGAACCCTAAAGGAAGGGACAAGGTTTAAAACCTATGCCCCTGATTATCCTGACCTCGTGAAAGAACTGCAAGCAAAGGGCGCGAAGATCACGGTAAAGCCTGAACAGAACCCATGGTATGTAAATATATTTTTGAATTTTGGCCCGATTATATTAATATTTTTTCTCTGGGTGCTTTTCATGAGGCAAATGCAGGTAGGTGGAAACAAGGCGTTATCCTTTGGCAAAAGCAAGGCAAAGCTTGTATCTGAGAAGGCAGTGAAGTTGACCTTTGCAGATGTAGCAGGCATTGAAGAGGCAAAGGCAGAGGTTCAGGAGATAATAGATTTCTTAAAAGACCCCCAGAAATTCCAGAAATTAGGCGGGAAAATCCCTAAAGGCGTCCTGCTTATTGGAGCACCTGGAACAGGAAAGACACTACTTGCGAGGGCTATTGCAGGAGAGGCAGGTGTCCCGTTTTTCTCCATAAGCGGTTCTGATTTTGTGGAGATGTTTGTTGGGGTGGGCGCTTCAAGGGTAAGAGACCTTTTTGAACAGGCAAAGAAAAATGCCCCATGTATTATGTTCATAGACGAGATAGATGCAGTTGGTAGGCATCGCGGGGCAGGACTTGGTGGTGGACACGATGAGAGGGAGCAGACATTAAATCAGCTTCTTGTTGAGATGGATGGATTTGACCCAAATGAAGGCATAATAGTCCTTGCTGCAACCAACAGACCCGATGTCCTTGACCCTGCACTTCTAAGACCTGGTAGATTTGACAGACAGGTCGTTGTCCCTCGGCCTGATGTTAAGGGAAGGCTTGAGATTATTAAGGTTCATGCAAGGAAGATCCCGCTTGCTGAAGATGTAAGTCTTGAATTGCTTGCGCGGGGAACCCCTGGGTTTTCAGGGGCAGACCTTGCGAATCTTGTTAATGAGGCTGCGCTTCTTGCGGCGCGGCAGTCTAAGAGCAAGGTTGAAATGAAGGATTTTGAATATGCAAAAGATAAGGTTATGATGGGTGTAGAGAGAAAGAGCATGATATTATCAGAGACAGAAAAACGTAATACCGCTCATCACGAGGCAGGTCATTCCCTCGTGGCTAAACTCACACCAGGGACAGACCCAATTCATAAGGTAAGTATAATCCCCAGAGGTATGGCATTGGGTGTTACACAACAACTCCCAATAGATGATAGATATACATATCCAAGGGAGTATCTATTAAACGTCCTTGCGGTGCTATTGGGCGGAAGGGCAGCAGAGGAGGTAGCACTTGGGTATATGACCACAGGTGCTGGCAACGACCTTGAAAGGGCAACTGAACTTGCAAGGAAGATGGTTACAGAGTGGGGAATGAGCGAGAGATTAGGACCAGTGACTTTTGGAAAAAGAGAGGAACATATCTTTCTCGGAAAGGAAATCACCCGACATAAAGACTACTCTGAAAAGACCGCTGAGGCGATTGATGGGGAGGTAAGGAGGATTATCACCGAAAGATATGAGTATGCAAAAAATCTCCTTTTTGAGAACCGCACAATTCTTGAAAAAATTGCCCATGCCCTGCTTGAAAAAGAAACACTTGATGGGACTGAAATAGATGCTATAATTCAGGGCAGAGAACTCAGCGCTACTGAACCCGTAAAGATAGAAAAAGATAAAGGCGCGGGTTCAAAGGCAGAAGCAGCTGCCGTAATTCAAAAGAAAGAAGATAGCGATTCAAAGTTAGAAAAGGGTATAAGTGGCGCTACTCCAGAACCAGCAGTATAGTTTCTAAATCCTAAATTCGAAATTCTAAATCCTAAACAATATGAGACTTATCTGGAAAGACTTCAATTTTGACTTCTCTCAACGAACCCACATTATGGGCATCATTAATGTTACACCTGATTCCTTCTCAGATGGTGGTTTATATTTCAATAAGGAAAGTGCTATAAACCACGCTTTAAGGATGGAAGAAGAAGGTGCAGACATTATAGATGTTGGGGGAGAATCCACAAGACCAGGGGCAGAATCAATATCTATAAAGGAAGATATAAGACGTGTTGTCCCTGTAATTGAGGCGCTTAAAAAAAAGATAAAGATCCCTATATCAATTGATACATATAAGGCAGATGTTGCAGGGGCTGCCCTTTCAGTAGGCGCTTCGATTGTAAATGATATAAGCGGATTAAGATTTGATGCAAGAATGCCCGAGGTCGTAGCCCGCTATCAGTCGCCTGTTGTAATAATGCATATAAAGGGCACACCTAAAAATATGCAGGTAAACCCAACATACAAAGCCCTCATCCCTGAAATAATGGATTATCTAAGAGAGGGGATTGAGATTGCCCGAAATGCCGACGTTTCAGAGGATAAAATAATTATTGACCCTGGTATCGGCTTTGGGAAAACAGTTGAGCATAATCTTGAAATCATGAGGCGATTAAATGAATTCAGAGGGTTTGAAAAACCAATTCTTTTAGGGGTATCAAGAAAATCATTCATTGGTAAGACTCTCGGTACGAACCATTATGGTTCATACCTCGGAGATTTACCCCCCTCAGAAAGACTTGAGGGCACAGCATCTGCAGTGGCTATCGGGATATTTAACGGGGCAAATATAATAAGGGTGCATGATGTAAAGGCTATGGCAAGGGTTGCAAGGATTGCAGATGCAATAAAGGGGGGACATTAAAGTCAGGGTTTACATTTTAAGATTAATAAATTTCTCTTGGCATTAATAAATGGAAGCTCAAGCCTAAAGATTTCTGCAACCGTATCTGCCCCTTTTATGAAAGCACTATCTAATAGCGCTTCATTTAATTCTTCTGAAACTTTTGGTCCCTTGCTTAATACAAGTATTCCATCTCCCTTAAGATAAGGACATGCCATTTTGAGAAAATCCTTAACCTTAAATATAGCCCTTGAGACAATAATATCATAGTTTCTCTCTTGTTCCTCTGGGAGGTCTTCTAAACGAGCCTCTAAGACAGTTACATTTTTTAACTTCAGCGCCCTCACTATATGCCGAAGAAATGCAGACTTTTTCCTTGATGGCTCAATGAGGGTAAGTTCTATCTCAGGGCGAGTGAGCTTGATTGGTATCCCCGGGAAACCTGCGCCTGTCCCTACATCAGCTATTTTGAGTTCGGAGACTTCGGAATTCTTTAACTTGAAACTTGAAACTTGAGACTTGAAACTCTCTTTAAGGATGGCTTTTAGATAGAGCAAGGAATCTAAAAAATGTTTTACGACTATATCCTCATCAGTCTTTAAAGCCGTAAGGTTATATACCCTGTTCCATTTTTTAAGCTCAGAGAGATAGGTCAGAAAGGATTTTATTTGTTCTTCAGAATATGAAATGCCGATTTGATTTAAACCTTCTTTAAGCAACTCTTTTGGATTCATAATTTTGATGTCATTGCGAGGAGTCCCGAAACATCGGGACGACGAAGCAATCTCATCATTATAATAGAGATTGCTTCTGCCGAAATATCGGCATCGCAATGACAAAAGCGAAGAACTCGGGATGACAGGTTCTTTTTCAAAGTTTTATCAAAAGCCACTGTTTCTCTTTTAGATGCACGAGACTGTATTTGCCTTTGAGCCGTTTACCTTTTAATTCAAAGACAATACGCTTTGGGGATTCAGATTGTAATTCATATGTCCCATTATCCCAGATTTTTACTGTTCCTGCACCATATAACCCCTCGGGTATCGTCCCTTCAAAATCTACATAACTGAGCTCATGGTCTTCTACCTGAATAGCAAGCCTTTTGACTGCTTTTTCTTCGGGAATTCCCTTTGGCACAGCCCAGCTTTTAAGGACTCCCTCTTTTTCAAGTCTAAAGTCCCAGTGTAGATGGGTTGCCTGATGCTCCTGAATAACGAAACGAGCCATAACCAAAAATTAAAAATTAAAATGTAAAATTAAGGAATATTTTATTTTAATTAAAAAATCTTTCTTCCACAATTTTGTCCCGACTATTCGGGATGAATTTTTAATTTTGAATTTTATTTTGTTCCTACATGCACTGCCACAGTCCCAAAGGTCAGCAGATAATATTTAACTTCTCTTAGTCCTGCCCCCTTCATTATTTCTTTTAGTTTTTCAGGATCGGGGAAATCTACCACTGAATCGGAAAGGTATTTATAAGCACCCTTTCTTCCTGAGATTATCTCACCTATTAAGGGCAACACCTTTGTAAGATAAAAGTATCTGAGGATGTGGCTCTGTCCCGTTAGAAAGCTCAGGCTTGCCCCGTTAGAAAAGCTTTCTAACGGGGTGAACTCCAGCACTACCATTTTGCCGCCATTTTTTAAAACCCTGCTCATTTCTTGAAACCCTTTCTTATAGTCGGGTAGATTGCGTATCCCGAATGCAACTATTGCACCATCAAATGTATTATCCTCAAAAGGCAGGGAATTGGCATCACCATAACGTAACTCTATCTGACCACTATATCCTAATCTCTCCACCTTTTTCCTACCTAACTCAAGCATATGATGACTGAAATCCACACCGATTACATTGATGCCTAAAGGATAGTGTTTAACTATCTCAATGGCAATATCAGCAGTGCCTGTTGCTACATCAAGAAACACACCGTTATTTATCTCTGGGAGCTTTCTCACGGTAAATTCCCTCCAATACCTGTCTCTACCGAGACTGAGTATTTTGTTCAGGAGGTCATAACGTGGTGCAATTGAGGAAAACATCCCCTGTATTTTATTGGCTTCTTTTGATGGCATGTTCATTGCTTATTATTATATTATACATTCTCATGGGGTTGAGATAGTAAAAATAAAATAATTTTATAGCTTGATAATATTTTTTGTTTTGACAGGGTAAAGATATTTAAGTAAACTCAAATGCCGAGGTCTTGAGATTCATAAGGGTCTCCGTAATTATAATAGTAGGAGTTTGAAAATGCGGAAGAGAGATTTTGTAGTTTTATGGTCTGTGCTCGTAACCTTTATATTCTTTTTCTCTATCTCGGCAAACGCTGTACATGAAGAAACAACAAAGGCAGCTCCGAAAGAAGAAGTTCCCTATGATAGACCTGTAGAAGAAATAAAAAAATATCTTGCACCAATGAATAAATTTAGAATATTTCAGGTGCAGAAAGTGTCCAGCTGTTCGGAATGTCATGATAAAGATTGGGAAGTCAATCCCCAAAGGCGTGAATTGGGAGAACCTCATGACGAAACCCCAGGCAAGTTTATAAATCATGATTCTGAAAATAGGTGGTGTCTTGACTGTCATAGTGCCGGCAATAGGGATAAGCTGAGACTTATCAATGGAAAACTGGTTGATTTTAAGGAATATTATAGGATATGCGAACAATGTCATCGAAGAACATACAGAGAATGGAAAATGGGTATTCACGGCAAGAGGACAGGATACTGGAATGGTGATAAGGAATATTTGCACTGTACCCAGTGCCATAATCCGCATAACCCGACTTTTAAGCCGTTAGAACCCATGCCGGCGCCGAGAAAACCTAAAGAGATAAGGATAACTACCACAGATAATGCTAATTGACAGAATATATTTTTGGAGGCAAACCAATGTCAGATGATATACAGAAAGGTAATGATAAACACAAGGTAACAAGAAGAAAGTTCCTTGCTGGTTTTGCAGCAGGAGTAGCTGCCCTTTCCATGCCTCTTGGAAATGCTGATGCCTCTATTTGGGAAGAATATTTCAGACAGCATTTTAAAAGACTGGATAAAGACGAACTAAAAAAGATACTAACAAACTTAGATAAGGAATTATCAGAAAAATTCGGGAAAAAAGTTACGGTCAAAGTTACGCCTCCGATTGATAATGTTGAGTTCGGCTATGCGCTTGATCTCTCCAGATGTATAGGGTGTAGGCGCTGTGTCTATGCATGCGTTGATGAAAACAATCAGTCCAGAAACCCCCAGATTCAGTGGATAAAGGTTCTGGAATTTGAGAAAAATGAAAAGTGGCTGGATTTAGAGGGATCAAACCGCTACTATAATGTCGAGAAAGTACCTGAAAAAGGCCGTTTCTATGTACCTGTTCAATGTCAGCAGTGCAAAAATCCGCAATGCGTAAGAGTATGCCCTGTACAGGCTACGTGGAAAGAGCCTGATGGAATAGTAGTGGTGGATTATAACTGGTGTGTGGGCTGCAGATTTTGTATGGCAGCATGTCCTTATGGCGCCAGGAGCTTTAACTGGGGAAGGCCTAATATACCCAAGGAGGAGTTGAATCCTGTGATGCATTATCTTGGAAACAGGCCCAGATATAAAGGTGTAGTTGAAAAGTGCACTTTCTGCATTCAAAGATCAAGGGAAGGCAGGTACACGGCATGTGTTGAAGTTTGCCCTGTCGGGGCAAGAAAATTCGGTAATCTGCTTGATCCCGCAAGTGAAATACGCTATATACTTGAAAACTTCAGGGTTTTCAGACTCAAAGAAGAGCTGAACACCAACCCAAAATTCTTTTACTTTTTCAGTATGGGTTTTCCAGTTAAAAGTTAGTCTATGACTAGTAGAGGAGACGGGGGTAAAGATTATGTTTGAGGCGACAAAAGGAATACTCAGAACATTAATAACCGGCGGTAAGGCTTATAAGCTGTGGATGATGTCTCTCTTTGTCTTTATAGCAGTAGCAATAGTATTGCTTGCTAAGCAAGCTGATCAGGGCCTTATTGTAACTAATATGAGAGACCAGGTTTCATGGGGCTGGTATATTGCTAACTTTACGTTTTTAGTTGGTGTTGCTGCTGCAGCTGTGGTCCTCGTTGTGCCAGCATATCTTTATCACTGGGAGCCGATTAAAGAGATTGTTATACTCGGAGAGATGATGGCTATTGCCGCAGTGTCAATGTGCCTTATGTTTGTTACTGTTGATATGGGGAGTCCGGAAAGATTCTGGCACCTTATACCTAAAATAGGGTTGCTTAATTTTCCCCAGTCAATTCTGGCGTGGGATGTAGTTGTATTAAATATATATTTAATATTGAACATGATTATAGGCGGGTATGCCCTGTATAAGCTTTACAGAAACGAACATTATAGTACAAAACTTTTAATGCCTTTTATAATATTCTCGATTCCTGCTGCTATAAGCATTCACACGGTTACAGCCTTTTTATATGCCGGACTTCCAGCAAGACCATTCTGGAACGGAGCTATATTAGCGCCCAGATTTATTGCATCGGCATTCTGCTCGGGCCCTGCCTTTATGCTTATACTTTTCCAGATAATCAGAAAAAGGACGAGCTTTAGAATCACTGACCAGGCGCTTTTTAAGATTGGCGAAATTATAGCGTATGCAATGAGTTTAAACCTTTTCTTCCTTGTTGCAGAATTATTTAAAGAGCATTATTCTGCAACTGCGCATATTGCTTCACTGGAGTATCTCTGGAGCGGACTGCACGGACATAATCAATTGGTTCCATGGATATGGACAGCGATTACATTCAATTCAATTGCATTTATCCTGTTGCTGATACCAAAGACAAGAGAAAAATTTAAAACCTTAAACCTTGCCTGTATATTGATATTTCTAGGCGTTTATATAGAAAAAGGCATGGGTTTGGTCTTACCCGGATTTATACCTGACACCTTGGGTGAGATATATGATTATTTCCCTAATGCCCTGGAATTCTGGATTGCCAGCGGTATATGGGCAGCGGGAATGCTAATCTTTACCGTGCTGGCAAAAATTGCAATAGCAGTTAATACGGGGGAATTGAGGCAGAAAGTCTGAGATAAAAAAATATACGTTAATAAAAAAAGGATGCTCTAAAAAGGAAATTAAGCATGACAAGTAGCTGATTTAGTTATAAACGAAAAAGGGGCTGGAATTTTTCCAGACCCTTTTTTATGTTCTAAAAAATAATTAATGTTTGTATTTTAGAGGAAAATGCTCGTGAGTCTTTTTAATCCTCTCTTTAAAATCCCATTTGTATTTTGGGTCAACCTTTTCATTAAATGGGCTATCCCCTCCATGACATACAAGACATTGCTTTTCAGCTTCAGGATTACTTGGAAATACGTAGCCTACCGCTGTAACCTCGGCTAATTTGAATTCCTTATTCTTCTTCATTATCTTTGTAAATTCACCACCAGCTCCATGGCACATCTCACATTGGACATTTATCATATCAGGTGTTTCTGCAAGACTTTTAAACCCTCCTGGCTTGCCATAACCTGTTGTATGACATTTTAAACACTCAGGGTCAGTAGTATAGTCTTTATTCGGGTCCAGCTTTGCCTTTTTCTTTTCCTCTGCTTTAACCCCAGGCTTTAAATTTCCAAAAGCCTCTGCATTTTTTGTTTTTTCCCATGCCTTATACTGCTTCAGATGACATGCCTTACATTTTTTTGCCCCAACATACTGTGGACCATTGGCACTTACTATGCTCGTGAGGACCATTACAAGCATCAATGAAAGAATCGCTGCAAGTGTCTTCTTAAACATTCTGTTCATCCTCCTTTAAGAAATATTTTGAAAAATCGTCTATAAAGTCTATAAAATTTTTTTTATTATGTCAATAAAATTATCTCTGTCCTTGGGTGAGATAACTCCTTTCCCTTTTATGCTATAATTAATCAAGAAGAGGACGAGATGCCTAAAGTCACTATTGATGTAACAGCTGAGGAAATAAAAAAACTTCTTCCGCAGATGACCGCAGAACAAATTCTTAAATTAGATCATGAAATCCACGAATATCTTGAAACCCATATGATGATGAGTGTTGCCCAAACCTCATTCCCTGAGTGGGAAGATAAGGAAGAAGACATTTACAGTGACATATAAACCATGTGATATTGTACTCGTTAATTTCCCTTTCACAGACCTCGTATCCTCTAAGGTAAGACCTGCAATTGTAATAACAGCAAAGGGAGAGGATATAATAATTCTTGGAATCTTTTCAAAAATTCCAGAGGAAATTCTCTTTGTGCCAGATTTGACCGCATGCTTGAACTCCACAAAAAGAAAAGTTGCGTGAGGTGAGAATGATTATAAAAAAACTAATTGTCGGGCCACTTGAGGAGAACTGCTACATCGTAGGAGATGAGAGGACAAAAGAGGCTATTGTTATTGACCCCGGAGATGAGCCTGACAGGATTTTAGACATCATAAAAACCGATAATTTGCGTGTTGCGGCTATTGTATGCACTCATGGACATTTTGACCATATAGGTGCGGTAGGGGACATAAAGGAAACCACAGGCGCCAAGATATTAATACATAAGGAAGAAGCGGACTTATATAATGCGGCAAAAGATCAGGCTGCATTTTTTGGATATAACCTTGATGATATTCCACCCCCTGATGAATTTCTTAGCGAAGGAAATGAAATAAAGGCAGGCAATCTTACATTCAAAGTAATCCATACGTCGGGACACAGCCCTGGGGGTCTATGCTTATACGGCGAGGGAACTGTATTTACAGGCGATACTCTTTTTCAGGGCTCTGTTGGAAGGACAGATTTTCATGGCGGAGACTTAGCAAAACTTAAGGAATCATTCAGAAGGCTGATGTCTTTGCCAAATGATACAAGAGTGCTTTCAGGACATGGCGGAGAGACAACAATCGGCATAGAAAAAGAAGAGAATATGTTCGCGGACGAATTTAGCAAATAATTAAGATATTCCCTGCCATATCATGTCAATCTTCGCATTAAGCAGGTTACACATTAAATTTAAAATTAATAATATCCCCGTCTCTTACAATATACTCTTTGCCTTCAAGCCTTAAGAGCCCCTTGCCTTTGGCAGTGACCATGTTTTCGCCTGACTGCACAAAATCATCAAAACCTATGACCTCAGCCCTTATAAAACCTCTCTCTATATCTGAATGAATTTTCCCTGCTGACTTTTGTGCATTAGTGCCTTTTTTTATTGTCCATGCCTTTACCTCGTCTTCTCCCACAGTGAAGAAGGTAATCAAGCCAAGTCGTTCATATGAAATTCTGCATAACTTATCCGTAGCAGGCTCTTTAATGGAAAGTTCCTTAAGGAATTCAGCCCTCTCTTCTACTAAAAGCTGGGAAACCTCCATTTCTATTTTTCCGCATAAAAAAAGCACGGGATAATCAGGTGCTTGGGAGTTAGGGGTTGGGGATTTGGCTTTGAAATAATTTTCCAGTTCAGCCTTCAGCCTGCTCTCTTTATCTGTTTTTAAATCACCCTCTGCCATGTTAAGCACTATTATCTCCGGGCTTATGGAAAGGAGTTGATATGCCTGCATAAGTTTTTTTTCTTCCTCTGTAAACTCAAGATGTCGAAGCGGTATTTCACTTTCAAGTGCTGACATGCATTTTAAAAGGAGTTCTTTATCGCCGGGCTTAACTGTCTTTTTCTCGCCTCTTTTTAAAGAATGCTCTATCCGTTCAAGTCTTTTCTCAATAAACTCTAAATCCCCCAATATAAGCTCAGACTCAAAATCTCTTGCATCCCTCACAGGGTCAATGCTTTCCATTGGATGTAAAACAGCAGGGTCATCAAATGCCCTTATAACATGAACTATTGCGTCAGCTTCTTTTATAAAATTAAAGACCCTAAAGTTTTGCGCAGTATCTCCTTTTGTAAAACCTATATAGTCAATGTACTCTATTGTTGCAAAGGTTTTTTTCTTGGGTTTATAAACAGCAGAAAGCCTTTCAACCCTGCTGTCAGGGACATTTACAATGCCGATATGCGGTTCAGGATTGCTTGAAGCTAATGTAGGATATACCGTGACTTCAAAATTTAATCCTGCAAGTGCATTGAAGATAGTTGTCTTGCCCGAGTTGGAAAAACCAGTAATGAGAAGTCTCATTATGCCTTTCTGAATGCTTCATAAGCAGCTCTTGCAGTGGTATTTATATCTTTTTGAGAATGTGCAAGGGAGATAAAACCTGCCTCAAACTGTGATGGTGCAAGGTAGACCCCTCTTTTAAGCATCTCCTGAAAGAACCTTGCGAACCTACCTGTGTCAGAAGCTTTAGCTGTCTTATAATCTACAACCTCTTTATCAGTAAAATATGTGCAGAACATTGTCCCTGCCCTATAAAACTTTGTCTTAACCCCTGCCATTTTTGCAGCATCCTTAAGTCCATCTTCAAGTGTTTTTGCCTTTTCTTCAAGATTCTTATAAGTATCAGGTTTGGATAAAATCTTTAATGTCTCTATACCAGCAGTCATTGCAATAGGATTGCCTGAAAGTGTGCCTGCCTGATAAACAGGACCTTCAGGCGATACCATTGCCATTATGTCTTTTCTTCCTCCATACGCGCCAACAGGCAAGCCCCCGCCGATTACCTTTCCAAGGCAGGTCATATCAGGCTTTATTTTGTATGCCTTCTGTGCACCGCCGAATGAGACCCTGAAACCTGTCATGACCTCATCAAATATTAAGACAATATCATATCTTTTAGTAAGCTCGCTTACCCCCTCAAGAAAACCTTTTCTTGGAAGAACACATCCAATATTCCCAACTACAGGCTCCAGAATCATACAGGCAATATTCTTTGCCTCTTTCTCAAGAGTCTTTTTAAGTGCCATTAAATCATTAAAAGGAACTGTTATAGTGTTTTTTGCATAATCCTTTGGCACCCCCGGACTATCAGGCACACCAAGTGTGGTTGCACCTGACCCTGCCTTTACCAGAAAGGCGTCTCCGTGTCCGTGATAGCATCCTTCAAATTTTATTATTTTATCTTTACCTGTAAACCCTCTTGCAACCCTGATAGCAGCCATTGTTGCCTCTGTACCTGAATTCACCATCCTTAGTTTGTCCATTGACGGATACACCTTAAGTATCATCTCTGCAAGTTCTGTCTCAAGGCTCGTTGGCGCTCCGTAACTTGTGCCATTCTCTACGGTCTTCTTTAGCGCCCTTGTAACCTGCGGATGTGCATGTCCAAGAATCATTGGTCCCCATGAAAGCACATAGTCAATATATTCATTCCCGTCAGCATCGTATATCTTTGAGCCTTTTGCTGATTTGATGAACAACGGATTTCCACCAACAGCCTTAAATGCCCTTACAGGGCTGTTAACACCGCCGGGGATGCAGGTTTTTGCCTTTTTAAACAACTCTAAAGATTTTTTATGGGTTAGTGTCATATAGCTCACCTCAGGGTGTCTTAACTTTTTGAGGGCTTTATTATACCAGAATCTTAATGGAATTATTCTGGCTCAAATATCGCTCTTAACGCCTCATTAAGCTCAGGATATTTAAACTTATATCCCTCCTTCATTGTCTTCTCAGGAGCAACCCTCTGGCCTTCAAGTAGGACATCCCCAAGCTCTCCAAGTGTTAGTTTAACTATCCATGCAGGAACAGGAAGCCATGATGGTCTATGAATCGCATTGCCCAAGGAGGTGCAAAATTCTTTGTTTCTTACAGGATTTGGTGCAGTGATATTAACAGGACCCGAGATTGAATCATTTTCTAAAGAAAACTTAATAATACCCAAAACATCATCTCTATGAACCCATGAAAACCATTGTTTTCCATTACCAATTGGACCGCCTAAAAAAAATTTAAACGGCAATGCTATTTTTGGTAAAGCCCCTCCATCAGATTCAAGCACTGCGCCGAGACGGAGAAGCACAACCCGAACACCCGACTCCTCTGCCTTTAATGCCTCTGCCTCCCATGCTTTACATACTTCCGCAAGGAAGTCAGTGCCGGGAGGAGTATCTTCTGTTACAAATTCATCTCCGCAGGGACCATAATAACCTATGGCAGAGGCGCTGATTAAGACCTTTGGTAATCTCCCTCCGTCCCCCTTTGATAAAGGGGGATAAAGGGGGATTTGTTTCATTGACTGCACAAGCGCGAGTGTTGTATTTATGCGGCTTGACAGGATAAGCCCTTTCCGCCTTTTTGTCCATCGCCCTGACGCAATAGACTCTCCGGCAAGATTTATAACAGCATCAATGCTTGACATTATCTCCGGGGGTATGAGAGTTGGTGGATTCCATGTAAGCATTTCTAAAAATCCCCCCATCCCCCCTTTACTAAAGGGGGGTGAGGGGGGATTTGCATTGTCTTTTGGAGTAATCTGACGTCTTGTAGTTACAATTACATTGTGCCCTGAATTTAAAAGTTCACGACTTAAAGGTTTGCCTATAAAACCTCCACCACCTGTGATGAGGATATTCATTTCTCTCTACTTTCTACTCGCTACTTTGTTTATAATCTGCATGCTCATACAAAGTTATTCTGAAGTATAAGAGTCTGTTCTTTCTTAAAATTATCAAAAGTCTCATCTCTAATGGCTTCCCTCATTTTTTTAAAGAAGCTTAGATAAAAATGAAGGTTGTGCAATGTGTTTAGTCTCATTGAAAGGATTTCTTTATTCATAAAGAGATGTCTTAAGTACGCCTTTGAATAATTTTTGCAGGTATAGCATTCACAATCAGGGTCAAGGGGTTCGGGATCTGCTTTAAATTCCTCGCGCTTAATACTTATCCTGCCTTCACTGGTAAATAATGTCCCATTTCTTGCGTTTCTTGTGGGCATTACGCAGTCAAACATATCAATACCTACTGAGACAGCAGTAAGAACATCAACGAGGTCTCCTATGCCCATAAGGTAACGCGGTTTGTCAGGAGGTAAAAGGGGGGTTGTGTAATTTATTATTTCATACATTAATTCCTTTGGCTCCCCAACACTAAGCCCTCCAATTGCATAGCCGTCAAAATCCATCTCAATTAACTCCTCAACACTCTGTTTTCTTAAATCTTTGTATACACCACCCTGAACTATACCAAATAATGATTGATGCAGGACGCAGGATGCAGGATTCATGATGAATATTTCCTTATCTTGCATCTTGTATCTTGCATCGTGTATCCACTCTTTGCATCGTTTCGCCCAATCTGTTGTTAATTTAAGTGAATTAAGTGCATATTCTTTTGTTGCGGGATAAGGTGTGCATTCATCAAAAGCCATTACAATGTCCGAGCCAAGCACAGCCTGTATTTCCATAACAAACTCTGGTGTTAAAAAATGTGTTGAACCGTCAAGGTGCGACCTAAACTCAACCCCTTCATTTGTTATCTTTCTTAAAGGTGAAAGACTGAATACCTGAAAGCCTCCGCTGTCTGTAAGGATAGGACCCTGCCAGTTCATGAATCTATGAAGCCCGCCAACCTTTTTTATCACTTCATGCCCGGGTCTTAAATAAAGGTGATATGTATTTGCGAGGATTATTTCTGCACCGAGCTCTCTCAGTTCATCCTGATTCATCGCCTTCACTGTTGCATTTGTGCCAACAGGAATAAATGCAGGCGTGTTGATAATCCCTCTTTGCGTATGAATCTGTCCAAGTCGTGCACCATCAATGGTTTTTATATTTCTGTAGATGGTGCTTGATCCCTGACTTGTAACTTGTGACTCCTGACTCATTACTCTTGGCTTGTCTCCATATGACCCTGTATTATCCATTTACAAATTTAAATTTTTTATATTCTCATCGGTTTGTGTTTTCAAGATTATAGCATAGATGAAATGGCTGAAATCCTTGAAAAAAGATTGTTAAAAAGACAAGACCCCATTTGTTTGATAGGAAAGGTATTAATGAGGGATATAAATAGACATATTTTTTAAAAATTCGGTCACTTTATTGACTATATTATGGAGAATTTCGTCAAAAGCCAAGCTTTCAGGCTAAGATTTAACAAACAGGAGGATTCTGAGCAAAATTTCAATTTTTTTCTTGACAAAGAATTTATTTTAGGCTACATTTATATTTAGTAGGATAAAAATAAATAGTAGGAGGAATTATGCAAGCAGTAAAAGTATTGCCAAAAGGACAAATAACGCTCCCCCAAAAAGTGAGGAAAAAATTTGGCATAAAAGAAGGGGATTCCCTTGTCCTTGAAGAAGAAAAAGACAAGATAGTCTTAAAGAAAGGCAAAACTATATTTGACTATATAGGAATTTTGCCTAATCTTGGCATGACTATTAAAGAAATGAGAGAAAAAGCTATTGAGGAGGTTGCTAAAGAACGTGCTAAAAGCATTCATAGACACAAGCGTAATTCTTAGACTATTAGTAAAAGACGATGATATTAAAAGAAAGACTGTTGAAAAATTACTTAAAGAAGCAAAAGACAAAGGTATAACCTTATATCTTTTGCCTGTCGCAATTATGGAAACGGTTTTTGTCCTGGAAAAGGTTTATAAAATTGAAAAAAAGAAAATTAAAGAATTGTTAATGGCAATTTTAAATACATCGGAAATAAAGATTGAGATGGAAGACGTATTCAGAAAGTCTCTTGAGGTTTATGAAGGCAAAAACATAAAATTTGCTGATGCAGTAATGGGGCACTGGGGATTAGAAAAGGGTTTTTCTACAGTCTATACTTATGATGAAAAGGATTTTAAGAGGATAGAAGGGCTTGAGGTAAGAAAGCCTGCATAACAAAAAACAGGTAATATAATCTCACATTGATTTGCTATAATTAATCCGTTTTTCTTGACATAGTGTCATTATGACGCTGTAATATGAAATATTATGACATACATCGAGCGGGATATTGCGGATCCAGTAACAGCGGCATGTCAGAGAATTAAGCCGGATTATGGATATTATCTCCTTCAGGAATCTCTTGCATTTGGCTGCTTTAAGAACAGGTCAGCTTTTAAGTCCAAGCGCCATAGGCAGAGATGCAAAACTCAGCACTGCAACAACATCAAGGTATCTCTCACTCCTCGAAATATCCTTTATCATTAACCGCCTAAACCTCTGGCTTACATCTAATACTTCTATTCCAATTAGTTGCCCTTTTGCATCAAAATCTATCACAACACCATCTTCAATCTCTTTAGATTTTGCTACATATTCTTCTTTAAAATAGACATAGATTGCATCTGCTTCTTTACTGTATTCAATCTTCATTTTGCCTCCTTAACTTTTATCTACAACGCTTATAACAAGAATTTCATCAGAAAACTCTTTATAGGTTACTTTTATATATCTTGCTTCTATAGTTTTATAAACATTTATCCTTCCTTCTGCTGGTTTGTATAAGATTTTTTACGTCGGAGGAGGTATCTAATCTCCATGAGAGTAGTCAACGAAATCATACCAAGAACGGTTTTGCTTTCAACGAGTTTTACAATTGCATACGGCGCTTTCCAGAGTTCTCTGCCAGATACGCTCTCGGCTTCTTTTATTAGCCAATTGATTACAACGTCAGTATCAAGGAAAACTTTTTTAAGTTCCAAAAATTACTCCTTGATTTTTCCAAAAAGCGTGCTCCTGGGGTCTCGCAAAAACTCAGTAGAAGTTTTCTCTTTGGAGATTATGCCCTCATATTTACCGAGAAGTTCATCAGAAGTCTTTTTCTTAAGTTTTATAGCACTACTTAATGTCTTAATAGAGTTAACAGCATCTTTTAATGTTGTTGACAATGGAACCACCTCCTTTTAAAATTAGATTAACAAACGGGAGGATTTTAGTCAATTTTAAAAGTTTTGCAAATTAAATATGTTGAGAATTTTTCGGGGGAACAGGAATGAAAGGGAAAAGATGGGGCAAATCACTTCTGCGTCAGTCTTACAGGAATTCAAGACATTGTTCTAAACTTTGGATTATAGAGGCGGTTTGCATACCGCCTTTTTTGTTTTTATGTTGGTCTATGTAGTTATAAGGAGATAAAAAATGTTAAAGACAGACAGATTTTTGGCAATATTCTTAATGATTATAATGTTGGTATTTTTTCATCAAAAAAATGCTTTTAGTTACGATACAGGTGCAGGCAATGATGGTGCTAATATCGTTGAAGGGAAACCTGTACACCAGTATATTACAAGGCAGGCAATAAATATTTTGGACAATGCAGATGCTATTTCGGAATTTAATATGTACTCACAGAGAGTCGATGCTGACAGCATAGACCCATCTGGCGCGGTAGAATATAGTTCTATTAATCGTTATTTTTCGTGGGGACTGGTAAAACCAGATGATCTGATTTCAGTATCTGCAGAGGAAGACTCTGCTTGGTGAAATTAAAAGTAAAGGGAAAATACTTTACGCTGATTGAAAAGGAAGTGGAGTTCCAAAATATCTAATTGCATATTTGCATGCCTGAACTTCCCATTTAAAAAATCAAGTAAAAAATAAAGAATATTTTTTAGGCAGCCTTCTTTAGTTCCTCCTTGCAAATATATTCACGGTTCTCTGTTAACATTTTAAAGATCACTTTTATCAACTGTCTGGCAAGACACCGTAGAGCATGGTTATGTTTTTTTCCTTCAGCCCTCT
>JACQXB010000025.1 GCA_016208965.1 Nitrospirota bacterium | reverse complement strand
TTAAGAGGGTTCAGGTTTGCAAACCCGAACCCTCTTAAAAAGGAGGAAAGGGTTATGACTAAGGGTAAAGGGATAATCTTAGGGTTTCTGGTTCTTTTTTCAGCGCTGTTTTTAACAGGCATTGCCTCTGCTGAGCAATGGGCAAACACCTATGAAAAGGTAGGCAGTAGTAATTCTGCCAACTCCATCCAGCAGACCTCTGATGGAGGCTATATCGTGGCAGGTTTGACTGATTCCTTTGGCATAACAGCTGATGCCTGGGTCTTAAAGCTTGATAGCAGAGGTAATATTACCTGGCAGAAGACATACGACAGAAATAGCTATGATTCTGCCAACTCCATCCAGCAGACCTCTGATGGAGGCTACATCGTGGCAGGTTATACTTCCTTTGGCGCAGACTATGATGCTGATGTCTGGGTCTTAAAGCTTGATAGCAGCGGCAATGTTACCTGGCAGAAGACCTATGGAGGGGCAGACCCTGATTATGCCAACTCCATCCGGCAGACCTCTGATGGGGGTTACATCGTGGCAGGTGGGACTAATTCCTTTGGCGCAGGCTATACTGATGCCTGGGTCCTAAAACTTGATAGCAGCGGCAATGTTACCTGGCAGAAGACCTATGGAGGGGCAGACTGGGATTGTGCCAACTCCATCCGGCAGACCTCTGATGGCGGCTACATCGTGGCAGGTTGGACCGCAGGCTATGATTCCTGGGTCTTAAAGCTTGATAGCAGCGGCAATGTTACCTGGCAGAAGACCTATGATGGAGGGGCAGACTGGGATTATGCCAACTCCATCCGGCAGACCTCTGATGGCGGCTACATCGTGGCAGGTTGGACTTATTCCTTTGGCGCAGGCAATTCTGATGCCTGGGTCTTAAAGCTTGATAGCAGCGGCAATGTTACATGGCAGAAGACCTATGGAGGGGCAGGCGGTGAATTTGCCAACTCCATCCAGCAGACCTCTGATGGAGGCTACATCGTGGCAGGTTATACTTTCACTTCCTTTGGCGCAGACTATGATGCTGATGTCTGGGTCTTAAAGCTTGACAGCAGCGGCAATGTTACCTGGCAGAAGACCTATGGAGGGGTACACTATGATTATGCCAACTTCATCCAGCAGACCTCTGATGGAGGCTACATCGTGGCAGGTGAGACTTCTTCCTTTGGCGCAGACTATCATGCTGATTTCTTGGTCCTAAAGCTTGATAGCAGCGGCAGTATTCCAGGCTGCCCATTAATGGGGACATACAGTGCAGCAGTGAATGATACCTCAGTCAGTGTGATTGATACTTCAGTAACACCCTACACATCCTCTGCAATTGTAAATACAACCACCATAACACCTGCTGATTCAACTGCCTCATTAACTCAGGTCTGTCCTATACCCACATCTGCCCTCACAGTCGCCAAATCAGGCACTGGCAGGGGCACGGTTACAAGCTCTCCAGCAGGCATAAACTGCGGAACTGACTGCTCTGAGGTATACACCTTTGGCACGAATGTTACCCTCACGGCAACGTTTAATGTACGCTCGACCACCTTTGGAGGCTGGAGTGGTGATTGCTCATCTTGCGGGACAAATACAACCTGCAGCATTATAATGGATGCAGACAAGTCATGCACAGCAACATTTAATCAACGGAAGCGTATGAGACATTGGAAAGGGCTATCCGAAAGCAGGAGTGTAATACCAAAATAGAAATGTCCTATACTGACAATTTTAAAATGTCCTATTTGCTATTAAATACTCAAGCATGTAGCACGAAGATGGGATAAAAATTATTAAATCACCAATACCAACAATGTCATTGCCCGACCCCCCCGATCAAGTCGGAGGGCATGCTTGATCGGGCAATCCAGGGTTTCCCGTGAAAACGGGAATACAGTTTCTTATATAGTTCCCCGCTTTCGCGGGGACGACGTCTGGATTCGGAGCCTGCCCCGTAATTGCCTGCCCTCGAAGGTAGTAATCGGGGGATATGGGGGTCAAGCCAGAGAATGACGAAATAGAGCAGCATAAAACAGGACATTTCTAAATCGGTAGAACGCCAATTCCTGTTTCTATTGACATCGCTTTACTTTTTATGATAAAAGTAAAGCAACGGGAGGTGAGGTTATGCAGACTGTTAGATTAAGTTCCAAGAATCAAATTGTTCTTCCAAAAAATGCAAGGGAGGCGATGCATCTTAAGGGAAAAGATGAACTGCTTGTTGTCGTGAAAGGCGGGGTGACGGTTATCATGCTAAAACCCGAAAAGTATAGCGCTGCTTTGTCAGGCTCTGCTAAAGGAATTTACAAGAAGGATTACATTAAAAAGGAGCGCAGGTCCTGGTAATGCCTGTATCCCTTTTATAGCTTACAGCTTATAGCTTATAGCTTATAGCTTATAGCGAGAAGAATGCCCGCTATCATAAGATTTGCGAATCAATGTTTGAGAATATTGAGACAGGCGATATCAAGGCATCAACCTCTACCCTTACGCTGCTTGAAGTCCTTGTAAAACCCTATAAGCTAAAAAGAGATGACCTCGTTCTCAGCTTTTATTCGTTATTCAGCACTTATCCAAATATATCATGGATTAATTTAACGCTCAGCATTTCTGACCTTGCAGCGAAATTGAGGGCAGAATATGGGTTAAAAACGCCTGATGCAATACAGGCAGCATCAGGAATCTCGTATGGTGCAAAGGGGTTTATCTGTAACGATAGAGTATTTCAAAAGGTTAAAGATATAGACTGTCTGATTATAGATGATTGTATTTGATGGAGAATGACAAAAAATTCTTAAATAATCTCAACGTAAAATGGGAGTCTTGAGCAGGAATTATATACCTATTGCTAATTATCCGTAAAAGTGTTATTTTATAAGCAGAGTTTCAGAAGTTTTTCTGTCCACACAAGGCCACAAAGACTTTTAGCTTTGTGGTTTTTTTTATTTATGCACTTCTGAAATTTCAATTTGTCCACTATTCTTCCATCCAGGGCAACGGCTTCAAAGCCCTTGTCGAGGGTGACAGAGTCAGCTTTGATACCGAAAAAGGCCCGAAGGGTCCCAAGGCAATTAATGTAGTAAAGCAGTAAGGAACTAAAGAGCCCCCTGCGGTATGCAGGGGGCTCCATCTACTTCTTTTCCTCTAACTTAAGCAAATCTTCTATCTTAACCCCTACCTTTGCCTCGCCTCCAAATAGTGTTCCTGTCTTGCCTTTAGCAAATCTCTCTTCCGCAAGTTTATAAGCCTTTTGAGGAAGCTGTATGTACTTCACCTCTTTTACAAGTTTGGGTGCATTCTTGAGGTAAAACCCTACAAATTCCTTAACCTCAGGTTTTGAGGCAGATTTCTTGCTTACATAAATAAATATTGGTCTTGACAGCGGCTGATATGTCCCTTCCATAACTGTTTTCTCTGAAGGGAGTACATGACCTGTTCCACTGTCCACTGCAACAAGCTTCAGTTTGTTTTTATTCTCTGCATAATAGGCATATCCAAAAAATCCAAGTGCGTTTTTGTCTGATGCTATACCTTGAACAAGGATATTATCGTCTTCGCTTGATGTAAAATCGCCTCTTGATGACTTTGCCTTGCCAACAATTGCCTCTGTAAAGTAATCAAATGTCCCGGAGTCAACACCTGCGCCATAGAGTTTTAAAGGTGCATCAGGCCAGTCAGGTCTTACCTGATTCCATTTAGTTATCTTTCCCTGCGCAGCGGGCTCCCATATCTTTTTCAATTCTGCAACTGTCATTGATGAAGCCCATGTGTTTTTTGGATTGACCATAATTGCAAGACCGTCATAGGCAACAGGAAGCTCTATATATTCAATACCACTTTCCTTGCACACATCTATTTCTTTCTTTAATATAGGTCTTGATGCATTTGATATGTCCGTTTCACCCCTGCAGAACTTCTTAAAACCGCCTCCTGTTCCTGAGATACCTACGGTTACCTTAACTTCTCCTCTCTTTGCCTTCTGAAACTCCTCGGCAACAGCCTCTGTAATCGGGTAGACCGTACTTGAACCGTCAATTTTAACAATTCTATCTTCTGCTTTTACATCTTTCACGTTAATTACTGATACAACCATGAGGGCAATTATGCCCAAAACAATTTTCTTAAACATTTTTTATCCTCCATTGTTTGTTTTTAATTTTTTACTTCTTACTTCTCACTTCTTATTTTTTTCTCACCTCCTTCTTCACCAAAGACTCTCCCTATCAATCGAAATATAAAAAGGTTCGGTTTTCCACTGATTAGAAAAAACACTGTTATCGCAAGAACAATCAGACTTAAAATATAATTAACATCCTTGTATTAGGATAATATGATATTGTTACAGGAATATTAAGGTAATGTTAAATTTTCATAAAAGTATCATATCTTTCTTCATGGCTATGCTCCTTCAAAAGAAAAGGACATTCCCTATAACTATTCGTCTTACAGTATTCGCCAAGTTGAAAGAGATTCGGGACATAAGGTCTTTCGCCTGCTTTACAGAGTAATATTACCCAGTCAACCCATTCTACCAAATTAGGACATTGCATACGAAGCAACCTCCTTTATGTAAAGCTCTAACAAATTTTCATTGTTTGAAATTAAAAATTCGGCTATATAGAGCCTGCAGCATTCATATTCAGGCGCTCTCTTATAACAGCAGTTTTCATCTACACACTCAACATGCTCTGGCTCGATACCAGCAACTTCACATATGCCATCTTTATATTTTGGACACATTCCAATCACCTCCTTCTTAAAATTTTGGCTAAGAGTACAGGACAGTAGTCATAGTTTTCATTGTCACAGTAAGTCAGCCTTGTTATCGGGCCTAAACTCATTGTTGAGAGGGCTGCCATACATATTTCGATTTCGACGTTGTAGTATTGGCACGACGCCTCAAAGCCTGCCTGACGGCAGTCAGGGTCTTTTTGTAGTTTTAGTGTGGCGGTATTCATCGGTCACCTCCGTGTTTTTATTAGAGCTTAACAGAGGTGTGTTACAGGAGTATTAAGGAGAGATTAAATTTTGGTTAAACATAGCATTCTTTAAACACAATTAACCATGCAGGGCTGCCATCGAATTCCGTTTATAAAAAAAGTTGCTTTATACACATAAATAAGATATTATTGGTGTATAAGAAAGGAGGCATTATGTCAAGGACAAACGTGGAATTGAATGATAAAATTCTTAAAGACGCTCTCAAGCTGACGCGCATTAAAACAAAAAAAGACGTAGTGAATTACGCCCTTGAGGAGCTTGTAAAAAAAATGCGCCGAAAAAAAATGCTTGAACTTGAAGGCAGGGTAAAATGGGAAGGCAGCCTCAATGAAATGCGGGCAAGCAGAGTATGATACTTGTTGATACAAGTGTTTGGATAGATTTCTTTACAGGAAGGGATACGCTGCATCGCCGGATATTGCATAAGCTTATTGAAAAAGAAGAG
Source organism: Nitrospirota bacterium (assembly GCA_016208965.1). Taxonomy (GTDB): domain Bacteria; phylum Nitrospirota; class Thermodesulfovibrionia; order UBA6902; family DSMQ01; genus JACQXB01. Next base: position 12,717 of record JACQXB010000025.1, on the reverse strand, counting down.
GAAATTTGTATCACTGAAATTATTCTGACTGAAATCCTTCAGGGAATAAAAGAGGATACTGCCTATGAAACTACAAAGAGCTATCTCCTTGAATTTCCAATTATCAGGCCAAAAGGAAACGAAACCTATATTTCTGCCGCTGACATCTATAGAAAGTGCAGAAAACAGGGAAAGACCATCAGAAAAACCATTGACTGCATAATAGCAACAATAGCACAAGAGAACAATCTAACAATATTACATAATGATAATGACTTTGAGATTATAAAAAAGTGTACAGATATTAAGACTATTTTCCCTTGAAACAAATCCTTTAAACCAAGCCCGTCATAACTATTTAACTATAACAGATAAGCTGCACTTTTGTGCCTTTGCCGGGGATGCTATCTATCCGCATATTCCAGCCGTGAGCCTTTACAAGATGCTTAACTATAGCAAGTCCAAGCCCTGTGCCGCCCATTTCGCGTGAGCGGGAAGTGTCAACCCTGTAAAACCTTTCTCCGAGACGGGAGAGGTGGTGTTTAGGAATGCCGATGCCTGTGTCTTCTACGCTGATTTCAAAGAAATCAGTTGCAAGTTTCAAGTTGCATGTCTCAAGTTCTTTCCCTGCATCGTGTATCTTGTGACTTGTATCTTGCAACTTGCATCTTGCAACTATTTTTACCTCCCCTTTCTCTGTAAACTTAATCCCGTTATCAACAAGATTAAGAAGAATTTGCGTCAAACGGTTTCTGTCTGCTTTTATCTCATGAAAGTCAGCCGGTATATCTTTTTTAAGTTGAATGCCTTTTACGTCAGCTTTATTTCTTAAAGTGGTAAAGACCGTATCTGTTACATCATTAAGATTGACGCCGGTTTTTTCTATTTTTATGTCACCCTGTTCAATCCTTGAAAGCATAAGAAGGTCTTCAACGAGAGAATTTAACCGCTCGCTGTGTGATTTTATGGTTTGAAGAAATCTTTCAGCATTTTCTCTGTCATAAAGCGCGCCCTCCAGAAGAGTTTCTGCGAATCCTTTTATTGCGGTAATCGGTGTTTTTATTTCATGCGACACATTCGCAATAAAATCCTTCCTGACATCCTCAAGTTTTTTAAGCTGTGTTATGTCATGAAGCGAAAGCACGACGCCGAAGATAGTTTTGCTTTCAGGCGGATAACGAAACGGCACGGCAGTTACAAGCAGATGGAGTTCTTTTGGATACGGATGTGTAATCGCTATTTCAGATGAAATTTCCTCTTCTTTTTTTACTGTTTTATTCAGGACATCCATAATTTCAGTATTTCTAAGCGTTTCCATTAATGTCTTGCCTTCAACATTTGATTCAATGCCAAAAAATTTTTTGACAGCAGGATTGCAAAGGAATATCCTGCCTTCTATGTCTGTCAGCATAAGACCGTCAGACATATTTTTTAGAATCTTTTCGATCTTATGCTGTTCTTTTTGACTGTGTTCCAGTCTTATCTTCAACTCCTGAGCCATATCATTAATATTTTTTGCAAGCTCTCCTATCTCGCCTTTTTCTTTAAGAAATAAACGCGTCCTGAAATTCCCCGATTTAACCTCTCTTGAAAATTTTGCGATCTCTTCGATGGATTTTGTAATACTCTTAGTCTGAATGAGACCTAATAAGATTGCTATAAGCAGGGCAGTAAACGATGCAATTGCTATGCGCATTCTCATATCTGAAATCGCTGCCTCTAAATCATGAAGAGGTACGGCGAGCCTCAGAAATCCTTGATTCCCTAACGATGCTGCAAGATAAAAAAAATCCTTATGCAGTGTCTTGCTGAAACGGATGGAACTGCCGGAATTGTTTATTGACGCTTCTCTAATCTCAGGCCTGTCAGCATGATTTTCCATCTTTTCAGACAGTTCGTCGGAATCACCGAGCACGCGTCCTGATATGTTGATGACGGTTACTCTTGCATCGGTTTTTTCTTTGTATTTTTTACAGAAATCGTCAAGGTCCTGGGTAAAAGCCGCGGGAATCTGTTCGGCAATAAGCCGGGATTGAATTAATAAATTTTCCCGGAGTTTTGAAATGTAATTGCTCTTTATTGCGTTTGACAGATAAAGTTCAAGCGCAACAAACAGGATAGGAGCGATTATCAGGTATGAAATCAGGATTTTTCTGAAGAGGACTCGTTTCATTATTCTCCGTTAAAAAAATAACCAATGCCGCGCATTGTTTTGATGTAGCGGGGATTTGCCGGATCCTTTTCTATCTGTGTCCGCAGTCTTCTTATATGAACGTCAACGGTTCTCGGCTCAACAAATGCTTCATCGCGCCATACAGCATCAAGAAGTTGGTCTCTGCTGAAGACCTTCTTTTTTCTCTCAGCAAGAAAAAGCAGCAGTTTGAATTCAGTAGCGCTCAGCCCTATTGGTTTTCCCTTTTGGGTAACAGAGTAGGTCTCTTTATTTATCACAAGGTCGCCTGCCTCAATAATATCTACTGACAGGGGTTTATCCGCTATTCTTCTGAAGACAACCTTCACCCGCGCAACAAGCTCCCTTGGACTGAACGGTTTTGTGACGTAATCATCAGCGCCCATTTCAAGGCCGAGAACCCTGTCAATCTCCTCTCCCTTTGCCGTAAGCATGATAATGGGAATTGATGCAGTGCGAGGGTCGCTTCTTATAATCCTGCAAAGCTCCATGCCTGACAAACCAGGCAGCATCAGGTCAAGAATTATAAGGCTATATTTGCCTTTTCTCGCTTTTGCGAGAGCCTTCTCTCCATCCGGCGCTGAGTCAACTAAGAAGCCTTCCTTTTTGAGATTGTATGAAACAAGCTCAACAAGGTCTGCTTCATCATCTACAACAAGAATGTGTTTAGAAGCATGCATATTTTTTATAGCTGAATGATGCAGAAAAATTCTATAGTTTTCATCACCTGAATAATTATACAATACATTGAAAAAAGATGCTTTTTATAATATTACCGCTTACAGACTGTGTCACAATTAATTATTCACAAATGAGGCAAAAGAAATTCTTGTTAAACAAGAAATAATATAATTCCCCGCGATAACTTCATCTTACAGATAATTATTAAAAAAACGAGAAATTTTAAATAAAAATAAGAAAAAATCTAATAAAACGCTAAAAATTCCAAAATATCCCTATTTTTTGCCATTATATCGCCTTGCCTTGAATGTTTATTAAATGTATATTAGCACTCGTCATTTTAGATTGCTAAGGGTTAGCATTTAAATTATAAAGTTTAAAACCTAAAAAGAAAGGAGAGTAATTATGAAGTTCAAACCACTTAGAGACAGGGTTTTAGTTAAGTACTCTGAGGAGTCTGAAAAGAGTGCAGGGGGGTTATATATCCCTGATACTGCAAAGGAAAAACCTCAAAAGGGAGAAATCATTGCTGTTGGTCCTGGAAGGATAACAGAGGATGGTAAACTTCAAAAAATGGATGTCAAGGTCGGGGATGTAGTGTTGTTTGATAAGTATTCAGGGTCTAAGATAACAATGGACAATGTGGAATATCTTATTGTTAGAGAAGAAGATGTTTTAGGAATAATAGAGAAATAAGGAAAGCTAATAAGCTAAGAAGCTATAAGCTTATAGCTTACAGCTTATAGCTTACAGCTAAAATAATAAGGAGGAGAGATGGCTAAACAACTATTATTTGATGAGGCAGCGAGGGGAAAAATTCTTAGAGGTGTAACCATACTTACAGACGCTGTGAAGGCAACCCTTGGCCCAAAAGGGAGAAATGCCATTCTTGACAAAAAGTACGGAGCACCTGCTATCACAAAGGATGGGGTTACAGTGGCTAAGGAGATTGAGCTGAAAGACCCATGGGAAAATATGGGTGCACAACTTGTGCGGGAGGTTGCAAGCAAGACATCTGATGTGGCAGGTGATGGCACTACCACTGCTACTGTCCTTGCCTACTCTATTTATAAGGAAGGTGTTAAACATGTTGCTGCAGGTTCAAACCCCATGGAGGTCAAAAGAGGAATAGAAAGGGCAGTGGATGTAGTTATTGATGAGCTGAAAAAATTTAGCAAGATGGTTAAGGAGAAAAAAGAGATTGCACAGGTAGGAACAATCTCCGCTAATACCGACCCTGCAATTGGGGGGCTTATTGCAGACGCAATGGATAAGGTAGGAAAAGATGGTGTTATCACTGTTGAAGAGGCAAAGAGCATGCAGACAACACTTGATGTTGTTGAAGGAATGCAATTTGACAGGGGATATATCTCTCCGTATTTTATAACCAATCCCGAGAGGATGGAATGCGTTCTTGAAGATGTTTTAATATTAATCAATGAGAAAAAAATCAGCTCTATGAAAGACCTTCTCCCTATTCTCGAGCAGACTGCGAAAATGGGAAGACCGCTTCTTATACTCGCAGAAGAAGTAGAGGGTGAGGCACTTGCCACACTCGTTGTTAATAAGCTGAGGGGAACAATTCAGGTATGTGCTGTTAAGGCGCCTGGTTTTGGCGATAGAAGGAAGGCTATGCTTGAGGACTTAGCAGTCCTTACAGGTGGAACAATGATATCTGAAGACCTCGGCATAAAGCTTGAGAGCATAAAACTCTCTGACCTCGGAAGGGCAAAGAAGATTACAGTTGATAAGGATAATACTACTATTGTTGAGGGTGCAGGTGACCATTCTAAGATTCAGGGCAGAGTAAAACAGATAAAGGCACAGATTGAAGAAACCACATCCGATTATGACAGGGAAAAACTTCAGGAGAGACTTGCAAAACTTGTTGGTGGTGTTGCTGTGATTAATGTTGGTGCTGCAACAGAGACTGAGATGAAAGAGAAAAAGGCAAGAGTGGAAGACGCACTTCATGCAACAAGGGCAGCTGTTGAGGAAGGTATAGTCCCCGGCGGAGGTGTTGCACTTTTAAGGTGTATCCCTGCATTAGAAAAGATGAAGCTTGATAATCATCACGACCAGCAGGCTGGCGTGACTATAGTAAAGAGGGCTTTAGAGGAGCCTATAAGGCAGATTGTGGCTAACGCAGGACTTGAGGGCTCTGTGATTGTGGAAAAGGTAAAAGGCAGCGATAACCCGAATTATGGTTTTGATGCCAATCTTGAGGCTTATGTGGATATGATACAGGCAGGCATTATTGACCCTACAAAGGTTACAAGGTATGCCTTGCAGAATGCGGCTTCAGTTGCAGCTCTTATGCTTACAACCAGCGTAATGGTAGCAGAAATCCCGGAGGAAGATAAAACCCCAAGAATGCCGGGAGGCATGGGCGGCGGCATGGGCGGCGGCATGGAAGGGATGTATTAAAAGCAGGTAACAGTCCTCAGTTGTCAATTCCTCTTTACAGTTAAAAGGGGTGGAGAGCTTTCTCTACCCCTTTTTTATTTAGCCGGGCAGTGGGTTGAACCGGGCGGCAGATTGCCAACCGCTCTCTTTTCAGGTAGAAATATTGCTCAGTTGACTTGTAAAAATGATAAAATAAAGTTTAAAAGTGAAAAAAAGGAAGTAACCAGATGGGAAAGAAATACTTCTTAATCGTGCTGATAAGTAGACCCGCAAGTTCTGGAAAAGGTGAGGGTGATATTTTATTGCCAAATTTTATGCCCAGCCGTATATTATGGAGAATAAAGGAAAGATAAAATGTATAAAGAATTAGCTGCTATCTGCCTGCCGGATAATAACATAGAACTTGAATGGCAGGAAACTGAAGAGCCGGTAAATAAGTCCCATGAATTACTGCAAAACGAATTATATAAAAGATACAGGAAAGATTTCAGTTCTTTTCTTTTAATCCTGGGTTTTTGCAGTCAATCCACATCACTATCAGCAAGTTTAGACATTTTTAGAAAATTAGCGAGACTGTATGTAAAAAAACTAACGCAAACACCTGACCTTGAAGTTTTGCGTGAACGAGTAGAGCCGGTTTTAACAACCAATGAAATTGAAGATTTCCTGTCTCGTGTCCCATTTATGGTCGGCTCAGAGTACATAACCCCGGTTTTTCTTGAAACTATCTGGCTAAAATTAGACACCGCATTTAAAGACAAAGTAAAAACATATAAAGGGTCTATTAATGAATTGATAAAAACTTTTAGTCCGGATGTTCATCTTGCGGGACGGGTATATTTCCATCTGGTTGAAAGCAGGAAAGACGATTTTCCTTTTGCTTTTTTAGCAACATATTCTACAGGCTTAACTGAGCAGGGCAAATCCAAACATATTCCGCTAAAGCATGCCTTAATGGAGTACGGTAAAAACAGTAAAAAACTGTTAGAACTTTTATCCACGGTTTATTTAGCTGCAAGAGAAAGTCGAATTGTTGCCGGTCTTATTGAAAGCGGGGAGATATTTCACCCGATAGCATTGTCGGCCAATGACGCCTACGATATTTTGAAGGAAATTCCGGTCTATGAAAAATATGGTATACTCTGCCGGATCCCTGACTGGTGGAAAAACAGGACAAGCACCCTGAAACTTGATATAAGTATCGGCAATACCTCACCTTCCTTTCTCGGCAAAGACTCAATTCTTGATTTCAAATTAAATCTTCTATTTGGTGATAGCGAGCTGACTGAAGCAGAAGTAAAAAAACTGCTAAGTGAATCGGAAGGACTTGCCTTTATTAAAGGGAAATGGGTTGAGGTTGACCCGGAAAAACTCAAGAAAACACTTGAAGCTTACAAAAAAGCACAGGAATTGATGAAAAAGGGCGGTTTGAGCTTAAAAGAAGCCATGCATCTGCAAGTAAATCTACAGAAAGAGCTTGATATTGCTGATGTTGATACAGTAGATATTACTAATGGGGAATGGCTTAAATCCGTCATCGAAAAACTTCGTAAACCTGAACTGATAGGTTCGGTAAGTTTATCAAAGAATTTCACCGGAGAACTCAGACCGTATCAACAAAAAGGATTGAACTGGCTTTATTTCTTGCATTCCTTACAGTTTGGTGCCTGCCTCGCTGATGATATGGGGCTTGGAAAAACCATACAACTGCTGGCTTTCCTGAATACACTTAAAGCAGATAAGCAAAATTCGGCCAGCCCTGTTGTGCCAAACGGGGCAAGTCTTTTAATAATCCCGGCTTCCCTGATTTCAAACTGGGTTAATGAAATTTACCGGTTCTCACCCGAGATGAAATATTATATAGCACATCCGTCTTTTGAGGAAAATAATGACGGTGCCTCTAAAGAAAAGGATTTTATAAAGAAATATGATCTGGTGATAACGACTTATTCCTTAGCCAGGAAATATGACTGGCTTAAATTATACAAATGGAATTATATTATTTTGGATGAAGCCCAAGCCATAAAAAATCCCGGTACAAAACAGACAAGAGCTGTTAAAAGCATGGAGGCAAACAACAGAATAATCATGACCGGCACTCCCATTGAAAATCGGATAGGCGACCTCTGGTCGTTATTTGATTTTTTAAATCCCGGCCTGCTTGGCAGCATAAAAGAGTTTTCGGATTTTTCCAGAGAACTGAAAGACAATACAAGCGGATATGCGAAATTGAGAAAAATCACCTCGCCATATATTTTAAGAAGGTTGAAAACCGACAGGTCTGTTATTTCAGATTTGCCTGATAAAATTGAAATGAAAATATATTCGGATTTAAGCAAAAAACAGATTGTCCTTTACGGTAAACTTGTAGAAGAAATAAAAACAATGCTTGAGTCAAAAATTGAAGGTATCAAGAGAAAAGGTCTGATTCTTGCCTCCCTGATGAAATTCAAGCAGATTTGTAATCACCCTGACCAGTATCTGGGAAGAGACGGATATTTTGAAGATGAGAGTGGCAAATTCTTGAGACTGCGTGAAATAGTAGAGACAATTTATGAAAAAAGAGAAAAGGTGCTTGTATTTACACAGTTCAAGGAAATTACTGAACATCTAAAGGAATACCTTGAAACCATATTCAAACATAAAGGTCTGGTATTTCACGGCAGTACGCCTGTTAAAAAACGTAAGGAAATTGTTGAAAAGTTTCAAAGCCATGAATATGTTCCGTTCATTGTCCTGTCCATTAAAGCAGGGGGATTCGGATTAAACCTGACCGCTGCAAATCATGTTATTCATTTTGACAGGTGGTGGAACCCGGCTGTTGAAAACCAGGCAACGGACAGGGTTTTTCGGATAGGGCAGAAAAAAAACGTAATAGTTCATAAGTTTATCACCAAGGGCACCCTTGAGGAAAAGATTGATGCCATGCTCCAGGAAAAAGCAAATCTGTCAAACGAAATTATACAAAGTTCAAACGAGGCATGGATAACAGAAATGAACAATGAAAAACTGATGAACCTGTTTACCTTGTCACTGTAAGATAATTTTATAGCAGGAGGCTTATAAGATTATGGGATATTATTACTGGAGATTTCCAAGGTATGTGAGCACGAGAGAAAAACGTGCAAAAGCGCAGAAAAAACTGGCACAACTAAAGAAGAAAAATCCAAACATTACGCCTTTGGTTTTAAATGGAACCAGACTTGCCCGAACATGGTGGGGTAAGGCATGGAATACAAACCTTGAAAAGTATGCAGATTACTCAAACAGAATAGGCAGGGGCCGCAGTTACATTAGAAACGGATGTATTCTGGATTTTAAGATAAATCCGGGTGAGGTAACTTCCTTAGTGCAGGGGACAAGTTCGCATCCTTATGAAGTGGTAGTAAAAATAAAACTGTTGAAAAAGAAAGCGTGGAGTGAAATAAAGAAACAATGTGAAGGCAGGATTGAGTCCTTACAGGAACTCATAGAAGGAAGATTTCCCCGGGAACTTGCTGAGGTATTTACCGCAAAAGGGAAAGGATTGTTTCCGTTACCTAAAGAAATTAAGTTTAGCTGTAGCTGCCCGGACTGGGCAAGTATGTGTAAGCACGTAGCAGCAACGCTTTACGGGGTTGGAGTGAAACTGGATGATGACCCTAAACTGTTTTTCCTGTTGCGTAAAGCTGAAATGGACGATTTGATCACCGAAGCCCTGCGTGATAAATCAAGAAAAATGCTTAGGAAAGCAGAGAAAAAGACATCCCGTGTAATTGATGATTTGGATGCGGCTAAAATGTTCAATATAGATATTGACGAAAAAGCCGGTTCAGTCAAAAAGAGGAGGTATAATAAGAGAAAATGAGGAATTAAGTACAAGGCTTACCTATGCAAGGCTTATCTATGCTGAAATACTTAAAGACAAAAAGGCATCGACTCTGACATACTTAAGAGACTAAGGCTGTTCCGCGAAGCCAGAGAGGCGGCTAAGGAATCAGCGATAATTCTTGTTGAGCAATTCGGAGCCGAACGGGTGTATCTTATCGGTTCACTTTTAGATGAAAATCATTTTGCCGAGCATTCTGACATAGATCTTGCAGTATCTGGTTTGGAGACAGATAAATATTTCAAGGCGCTGAATTCAATATGGAAGATTCTACCGAAAGGGGTTAAGGGATTTGACCTTATTCCAATGAAGAGCCTGTTGAAGATATATCAGAGGAATTAATCTGAAAATATTAGTCGTGGGCTTTAGGTATAAGCTTTTTTATAGGGCATATAAATATATTATACTTGACAAAATGAAAGGTTTGTTGTAAAAATTGTCTATACCCTTTGGTAAGCCGTGCAGATAATTAATACTGCTGAACTTTACTGTCACCCTGAACTCGTTTCAGGGTCTCTTTAAGATGCTGAAACAAATTCAGCATGACAGATTATTGCTGAATCGGGGTAGGTGGTTATTCCTTTTTGCGAGGGAAGGGAAGAATAGAGTTGTAAAATGAGGAGTTTTCTATAACCTTATGGCATCCATTTTGCACAGACAGACAGATTTAACCTCTTATCAGAGAAATAATAAAGAAGTGAAAAAAGGCGTTCCAACAAATCGGGACGACCTTTTTTGTTTGAAATCATAGTTTTGTACTGAGTGGATTCCTGTTTACACAGGAATGACAAAAAGGGGCAGGAATGAGAGGTTTTTTCTGTAGAAATTATAATACTGGATTCCGCATCGAGCCTGTCCCGTACTTTGATACGGGTGTGGAATGACGGAGAATAAAATAACGCCCATATATCCCCCCTTAAGCTAAGGGGGATAAAGGGTTAAATACAAACATTTTTAAAGGAGGTTTTTATGTGTAAAAACTGGAAGCAGATATTTTTAGCAGTAGTCCTTACAGTTTTTCTGCCTGTATTAGCCTTTGCAGTCGCGGTTGATTTACCGCAGACAGGACAGACAAAGTGCTATGACACATATGGCACTGAAATCTCATGCGCAGGCACTGGGCAGGATGGTGATATTCAGGCAGGTGTTGCATGGCCTGAGCCGAGGTTTACAGTAGGGACAGGAGTAGAGGCTGATTGTGTAACTGACAATCTTACAGGGCTTATGTGGCCCAAAAATGGAAATCTTGCAGGCATAACGAATTGGAATACTACCATTAACTATGCTAACAATTTAACTCTCTGCGGTTATTCAGACTGGCGTCTTCCTAATGTCAATGAACTTGAAAGTCTTGTGAACGCTGGCGAATCAGACATAGGCACATGGCTAAACACTCAGGGTTTTTATAATGTGCAGTCAGGCTTCTACTGGTCGTCTACTACGTACGCCTACAGTACGAACTTCGCGTGGTTCGTCGTTATGTGGAATGGCTACGCGTACTTCTATGATAAGGACTACTACTACTTCGTATTGCCAGTACGTTCAACGACCACACCTCCTGCTGCCGAGCTTTGGAAGACAGGACAGACAATAAGCTACATAACAGGAGATGACGGAGACCTGGAGATGGGCGCTGCATGGACTGAGCCGAGGTTTACAGTAGGGATAGGAGTAAAGGCTGATTGTGTAACTGATAATCTTACAGGGCTTATGTGGACAAAAAATGCAAATCTTGCCGGTTACAAGACATGGCAAAAGGTAATTGACTATGCTAACAATCTTACCTTGTGTGGATATTCTGACTGGAGACTGCCAAATAGGAAAGAACTTATGAGCCTCATTGACCGCTCAAAGTACGGTCCTGCACTGCCAACCGGACATCCTTTCACCAATGTGCGGTCGCTCGGCTACTGGTCGTCTACTACGTACGCCTTCAATACGGGCTACGCGTGGTTCGTCAATATGTGGAATGGCTACGTGGACTACAACTTTAAGGACTTCAACGGCTTCGTATGGCCAGTACGTTCCGGACAGCTTAGGTCATTTGATTATTATTGTGATGATGATAATGACTGGTATGTAGACTCATCAATAGACGGCACCTGTACAGGAAGCGGCTGTGTGCCTTCAGACTGTCAGACAAGCCCGGGTGATGACTGTGATGATGGTGATTCAGCAATAAACCCCGAAGCAGATGATTCACAATGCGATGGAATTGATAACGACTGTGATGGAGATGCTGATGAGGACTATGTGCCGACATCAACCACTTGTGGAGTCGGAGCTTGTCAATCAACAGGTGAATTAATCTGCCAGAATGGTCAAACCATTGATACATGCACTGCTGGCACACCAGGGACAGAAGGACCATATGGCGACCCAACATGCAGTGACACAATAGACAACGACTGCGATGGATCTACAGATGCCGCTGATTCTAACTGTCAGTCGCCTGACCTCGTCATCTCCGATCTGTTAGCCCCATTAACAGCAAGGGCTGGTAAGACTGTAACCGTTTATGAGAGGACAAAGAATAATGGTACAGGCATTGCAGGCGATTCAACTACCAAATTCTATCTTTCCACTGACAACAGATATAATCCCGGATATATCTATCTTGGAATGAGGGTAGTATCCTCTCTTACAGGAGGAGCCTTAAACAAAGGGAGAACCCAAATAACTATTCCATCTGGCACAATTCCCGGCAATTATTACATCATAGGAAGGGCAGATGCAGGTGGTGTTGCTGCTGAAAGTAATGAGAAGAATAATACGAAGGCAATAGCAATAACTATAACAAGTCCGTAGGCGTATCTTTCACCCTCCTACGAGTCATTGACCATCAAGGGAGGGGGAAAGGGTAAGATGAACGGGAGACGCTCATCTTTACGGGGTATCGGGAGGATGAGCGTTTTTATTTAATCCTTACTCTTAATTATTTTTGCATAGTACTCCATCTCAAGTAGCCTTCTCTTTATATTTACCCCTGATGAGTATCCGCCGATTGAGCCGTCAGATTCAATAACCCTGTGGCATGGGAGGACTATCAGGAGGGGATTTCTTGAAAGCGCCTTACCTACTGCCCTTACTGCCTTTGGATTGCCAATTCTCTCCGCAACCCACTTATATGTCCTTGTCTCACCGAATGGGATCTCTGTGAGACAGTTACAAACTTTTTTATCGAATTCTGTTGCATTAAGAAATTTTATTTTTTGGCTAAAGCTACTATCCCCTCCATGAAAATAATTATTAAGTTCTTTTATAAAATTCTCAGGTGCAGAATTTTTTCTGAAGGCTATCCGAGAGGGCTTTTTAAAAGATATCCTTACAAGGAACTCCCCTGAAAAGATGAGGTAAAGCGTGCCCACTGGGCTTTCAAAGATGTCATAAAATAGAGATGACTTTTTCATAATAAGCTGTAACCAAATAGAGTGTGAGGAGATAATTTTATGGTTCATTCGTAAAAAAGTTGAAACCCGTATAAACAAACACTGAGACACAGAGGCACAGAGAAAATCATTGTAAATTTATTCCCGAATTATCGGGACAAATTACAAATTTAAAATTTGTCCCGACTTATTCGGGATGCAAT
>JACQXB010000026.1 GCA_016208965.1 Nitrospirota bacterium | reverse complement strand
CTTAATTCTCTTTGATGCAAAATGATAATGTCCTTTCCTGCCATCCTCGCCTCCTTTTTTAAAAAGAGGCAGTATAGCATCACTTGGAATAGGACATTTCTATTTCGGTAAAAGCGGACATTTCTATTTCTGGATTACAGGTTAATTACGGTGTTACAAGCTCAGAGAGATGTACAACTTTTACATCCTTAGTATTTGCAATAGCGTCTTTTAAAAACTCTATGCTGTTTTTTCTTGCATGGGCAAGCAAGATGGCATACCCTTTTTTCTGTGCAATTTTTATAGATTTCTCCCACTGCACTTTTATATCGTTAGTGTTATCGCTCTCATCAAGAAATACATTCCGCCTAAAGACTTTTATCCCCTCTATTTTTGCTATGTTAGCACCTACTGATTTTGCAGTGGTAATGCTGTCAAGGAAGAAAAGCCTGTGTTTTTTAAGCCCTAAACCAAGGGCATGCATAGCCCTTTCATCTTCGGTAAAGGCAGAGCCCATGTGGTTACTTATCCCTTTTATGTGTGATATTGAGGCTATGTTTTCATCTAATGTCCTGAGGATTTCTTCATCTTTCATCCATGTATATAGTCCTCCCTTGCCGAGCTTATGAGGTATTTTTGCCTCCATCGGGATATGCCCTATAATCTCATAGCCGCGTTTATGTCCTTCCTGAGTAATCCATGATGTATAAACCTCATGCGGAAAAACAGAGAGTGTTAGTGGAGCCTTAATGCTGAACACTTCAAGTGCTATTTTCTTATTTGGGCCAAGGTCATCTATTACAATGGCCATTTTGGGAATTGCTTCTGTTTTCTTATCAGGCTTGAGAGGGACTATCCTCTGGGGAACCTCTTTCCCGATCTCATTATATATAAGAAAAATTGCAACTATAGCAAGAATCGCGATTAATAAGATGTGATGCCTTTTGGTAACCGATTTCATCCTCTTTTTTGACTTCATCTACTATTTTTCCTCATGGGTTAAGATCAAATACTTCTACCCCTAAAGGCACTTTAAAAATAAAAAGTGATTCCTCAAGCCCGCTATTCACTTTAGCGGCCTTAACAGCAATCTCAATCTTATTGTTGTATACATCAAAGAGCGTAAAGAATTTTATTGGAAAATCTCCGGAACCAGTTACAAGAAGTATCTTTTTTATGGAGCCTATCTGTTGCTTTGGTTTAAGCTCAAGGGTGTCTTTTTTTATCATGATTGTATCAAAATCTGCTCTTAGATTTTCAAGACTGCTCATTAATGCCAAAGGCACATGACCATAAGAGCCTTTGTTGAATTTACCTTTAAGTACCTGCTTTTCTGATTTCTTATAAATCCAGATATCAGTCTCATTTATTATGACTTCTTCATCTCTTGGCTTCATGTATGCCCATTTCATCTTTATGCCTGATGCCTTGGATATAAAAAACATCCCTTCGTATTTTTCGGTCTTATCAAGGTCTTTTATATGGCTTGTTTGAGAGAATTTTCCCTGAACATCCTGAACCTCCTTATATTTTTTCTGGAGATGTTCAACAACCTCGTCAATTGTAGAAGCATGAGAAACAGTGAATAGTGAACATAGAAAAGTGAGCAGAATAGTGAATCGTGAATAGTGAATAGTTTCGCTACACTTTGACACTCTGACACTCTGACACTCTAACACTTTGACTCCTGACTCCCGACTCCCGACTGTCTTCTCATTTCTTTCTCCTTATTATTTCCCGTGGTTTTCCTGCCTCTGCAGGTGGGCCTACAATCCCTTCTTCTTCCATCATCTCCATAATCCTCGCTGCCCTGTTATAACCTATTTTTAGCCTTCGCTGGATAAATGATATTGATGCCTGACCTGTAGAAAGAATGAGATCCCTTGCCTCTTGATATAGTTCATCCGCCTCATCGAGTCTTGAGTTCTCAAGATCTTCATCTTTAAATTCTTCAAATAATGAATAGTCGGGGCTTCCCTGTGCCTTTATAAAATCTACAACTACTTTTATTTCTTCCTCGCTTACATAAGCACCATGCACCCTGAGGGTTTTGATTCCGGGGCTTACAAGAAGCATATCGCCTTTTCCCAGCAGCCTTTCTGCCCCATAGGTGTCAAGTATTATCCTTGAGTCCAGTTTGGAGGATACCTGAAAAGATATCCTTGAAGGGAAGTTCGCCTTGATTAACCCTGTAATTACATCAACAGATGGTCTCTGGGTAGCAAGTATCAAGTGGATACCGGCTGCCCTTGCCATCTGAGCAAGCCTTGCAATTGAATCTTCCACTTCATATGCTGAAATAAGCATGAGGTCTGCAAGCTCATCAATAAATATCACAATATAAGGGAGGGGTTCTCCCCCCACAGAGGCAGACTTAATCTTTTTGTTGTATGCCTCAATGTTCCTCGCCCCTGATTCAGCTAAGATATTGTATCTCCGTTCCATCTCGAGGACTGCTTTTTTTAAGGATTCCGTAGCATCTTTTGGAGATGTAATAACTGGCAGGAGAAGATGAGAGATTCCTTCGTAAGCCGGGAG
Source organism: Nitrospirota bacterium (assembly GCA_016208965.1). Classification (GTDB taxonomy): domain Bacteria; phylum Nitrospirota; class Thermodesulfovibrionia; order UBA6902; family DSMQ01; genus JACQXB01. The sequence goes on along the minus strand of JACQXB010000026.1, from coordinate 7,889 downwards.
TTCAAGCATTTTCGGGTCTATCATCAGCATCTTCAGTTCCTTTGGCGTTGTCCTATAAAGGAGGCTCAGGACCATTGAACTCATTGCAACGCTTTTCCCTGAACCTGTTGCGCCTGCAATAAGTAGATGAGGCATTCTACTCAACTCAGTTACAACAGGATTCCCGAATATGTCCTTTCCGAGTGCTAAGGTTAATTTTGATTGGCTTTTTCTAAATGCCTCTGAGGAAATAATATCTTTTAAGAATACATCCTCTCTTTCTTTATTAGGAACTTCAATCCCAAGTGTTGCCCTTCCATGGATTGGTAAGACCCTTACGCTCACTGACTTAAGTGCAAGGGCAAGGTCATCTGCTAAAGACATAACCTTTTGTATTTTAATCCCCGGGGCAGGTTCAAACTCAAACATTGTTACAACAGGGCCAGGAGACACATAAGTGACTTTACCCTCTATTGAAAAGTCTTGGAGTTTCTTTTCAAGGAGGCTTGAACTTTGTAAAATGTCTTCTTTTGTCGGTCTTGCCTTAAAAGGAGGCGGGTTTTTTAAAAGTTCAACATAGGGCAATTCATAATCATCTCTTGTTTTTTGTTTGATATGTCTTTGCCTTGGCTCTGGATATCCAAGAAGGGGGAGTTGTTCCTGTTTATATGTTGGTATTTTAACTACTGGTTCCTCTTGAGGATACCTTGTCTCAATAGGTTGGGGTTCTTTTTCGGTGATGCGCTCTGCGGTTTTTTGTTCTTCCCTCCCAGAGATAGAGGCATATTTAAGTATGAACTTATTTTTTACTGAGTTTATAAACTCAACAACAGAAAATGGCAGAAGGAACATCGAGGTAGCAAGTATAAGTGATATGAACAACAGGTAGGAGCCTGTTGTTGAGAGAATTCCGAGCGAAAGCCTTGTTAAAAGAAATCCCAAGATGCCACCTGAAGAGACTTTTAGAATAAGTGAAAAGAGGGATGATAACGAGAGTATTAATACAGCTACTCCAATAACCACAAAAACTCTTTGTTTTGCCCCTTTGTTTAATATCCTTCTTAGCCCATATATGGATAAAATTGCAGGGATAACATAAGAGGAAAGACCTATAGTTTGAAGCAGTATATCTGATAGATATGAGCCAAATGGCCCAAGTAGATTTTTAATATCGCTTACTTTATTAGGGTAAGTGAATGGAGACGGATCCCAGTGAGTATGCGTTAAGAGGCTAAGGAGGATAACAATACCTAAGAGGATAGACAGAATTCCTGAGATTTCATTCTTTATTTTGTCAATCCTATCCATATACCTATTATGATAGCAAAAGCCAAGAAAAAACGATAATAGGCAAAAGGTCTAAGCGAATGAGTTTGTAGAAAACGAAGGAGATATTTTATGGCAATATACCCTGTAACTGCTGAGGCAATTGTGCCTGCAATAAAGATATTAAACTTAATATCAGGGGAGTTTATCAGATTTTTTGCTTCAAGCAGGCTTGCCCCTGCAACTATTGGGGTGCTCAGGAGAAAGGAGAATCTCGCAGATGCCTGCCTTTGAAATCCCAGCATAATACCAGCAACAATTGTAATGCCTGACCTTGAAACCCCCGGCACAAGGGCGAATGCCTGCGCAATACCTATAATCAGTGCATCTTTTAGCCTGATTTTATCAACCCCTATTCGTGATGATTCTTTATATGACCTTTCAACCATGATCATAAATACTGCAACAATGCAAAGGGTAAAGACTATGAGTAAAGGGCTCCTGATATGTTCAATATTGTCATGGAATAGGAGGCCTGTGACTCCAGCAGGCACAGTGCCAAGAAGGATATTCCATATTAAGCCGTCTTTTCTATTGGATGTTTTTAAGATAGTAATCCAGTCATCTCTGAAATAGACGAGGAGCGCAAGGAGCGTTCCAAAATGTAAGGCTACACCAAAGCCAAGTGTGTTTACGACTCCATCCCATCCAAAAAACCAAGGAAGGATTATCAGATGTGCTGAACTACTTATGGGAAGGAACTCTGCAAGTCCCTGTACTATCCCAAGTATTATTGCCTGAAACATTAAAAGAAATTATAACAGATTCCATTATTTTAGATACAAGAGGTCTTGGCTTAAATCTTTTTCTGCATTAGAGACAATTTCGTAAATCTTTTTCTCAACATCATCTATCTCTGTCATTCATTGGAGAGGTCTTTTATTTTATCTTCTAAAGCTTTTATGGCATCTATAGCTGCGTCCCATTCATGATAATCACTTTCAACTTCAAAAGAAAAGTTTTTTTCTTTAATAATATTTCTTTTCTCGAATTCGTCAAAACTCATCCCATATTTTTTCTGGAAACGGCTGTCAATAAGCTGAAATTCTGTGAGTTTTCTCTTGAGGTCTTCTTTAAGAATCTTTCTAACCTTATAGTCAAGGTTTCCCTCAGGGATTAAAAGACCCAGAATCTTTGTTGTTTTTTCAGTAATAGCTTCCATAGAAAATGTTAACACATAATATAAGTTCAAATCAAATAATACTATCGCGTAATATCATAATGTCAAATAGAACAGAGAAAAACAATTGCACTATCCCCTCAAGACCTTCAACTCATCAAGAAAGCCCTTCGGCTACTGAAAAATCGTTTTGTTAATTCCTTTTTTCATTCCTTTCTGATAAACTTCTATAAATGCCAGAGAAAAAAAATCAACCTCCTCCTAAAAAAGAAGCAAAGAGTGATTTTTTCCGCCTTCTTGGTATAGCAAGTACAGTAGGAATAAACCTTGTTCTATGCACTTTTATTGGTTTTGCAATTGGTTACTATCTACTGGATAAATATCTAAATACATTTCCATGGTTTACCATAATATTTTTAATACTTGGCATTGCTGCTGGCTTTAAGTATTTACTTACGGTGGCTTTAAAAGAGAAAAATAACAGTGGAAATTCTTAATGGCGTAATTAGAAAAAGCCTTATCATTATTCTTCCTGCTATGGTAGGGTCTGTTTTTTTTGCAGGATGGAGGCTTTCAACAGGTATCATGGCTGGCAGTGTACTTGGTATTTTAAACCTGCGCGGATTGGCGCGAAATGTAGAGGGGTTTATTGGTTCAGAGAAAACCTCGGCAAAGATAATATTTTCAAGTATGGCACGGTTGTTTTCATTGTTTATAATAATTTTTGCCCTTGTTTATTTTAAAATAGTAAATGTTTTTGGTTTACTTTTTGGTTTTACAGTGGTATTTATCTTTATATTAATTGAGGGGACGATAGCAAGTAAGAAGGGGGAACAATGATAACATTAGACTTTACCAATATGATGGCAGACAGCATTGGTAAAGACAATGGACTTTCCCGAGATGATTTGAATTCCTTAAAAGATAGAATAAAGGCAATCCATACAGAAATATCGGAACGTAGAATTCCGGAATTTTATTTTCTTGAACTTCCAAATAGTGACACAAGAGATATTGGTCTTATTGGAGAAAGCATAAGGAGTAATTCTGATTATTTCCTCGTCCTTGGAATAGGCGGTTCAGCATTGGGCCCACGGTCTTTGCTTGAGGCTTTAAAGCCGTTTTACAACATGAAACATGTCCCTAAAATTTTTATTTATGACAATGTTGACCCGAGCACCCTTGAGTCAATCTTATCAACTATCGACTTAAAGAAAACCACTGTAAATGTTATCACAAAATCAGGCAGTACTGTTGAGACAATGGCTTCTTTTTTAATACTAATGCGCCTTATGAAAGAGGCACACAGAAACAAATTTTCAAAACACATAATAGCTACAACCGACCCTGAAAAGGGTACCCTCAGGGAGATAGCAGAGAAAGAGGGCTTCAGAACCTTAACTATCCATCCTCATGTGGTCGGGAGGTACTCTGTTTTAAGTCCTGTCGGGTTATTTCTCGGTGCAGTTGCAGGGATTAATATAAAGGGACTTTTAAATGGAGCAAGGGATATGCTTAAAAAGTGCAGTGTTGAGGACATATGGGAAAACCCTGCTTATATGGCATCTGCCCTGATGTATCTTATAGGGCAGAAGAAAAACAAGGATATATCTGTGCTTTTGCCTTATTCAGACAGACTAAAGACATTTTCAGAATGGTACTGCCAGTTATGGGCTGAAAGCCTCGGCAAAAATGGATTGGGACAGACGCCTTATCCAGCAATAGGCACGACTGACCAGCATTCCCAGCTTCAACTCTGGATAGAAGGACCTAAAGATAAAGTTGTAACCTTCATAAAGATAGACGACCACGGCACTGACATTACAATCCCCGAAGAAAATATCCCTGCCATGAGTTATCTTAACGGTCATAGCATTGGAGAACTGATATCAGCAGAACAGGAGGCAACAGAACTATCCCTTCAGAAGGCACGTATACCAAATATGAGACTCAATATGCCGATGATAGACAGTTATTACATGGGGCAGTTGTTTTTATTCTTTGAACTTACGAGTGCTGTTACAGGTATGCTTTATGGTGTAAATCCATTTAATCAGCCTGCGGTTGAAGAAGGCAAAAACTTGACTTACGGTATAATGGGACATAAGGGCTACGAAGATAAATGCCGCGAGGTATTTAACTACAGGGGAAAGATACAGGAATTAAAATATAAAATTTAGGATATATGGTAACTATGCAAGGCAATTCCATGAAACAAAGACTTATTAATCTGCTCCTTTCCCGTTCTTTTAAATTTACAAAAAAACCTACATTTACACTCGCCTCAGGCAAAAAAAGCAATTTCTATTTTAACTGCAAGCCAACGACACTTAATTCAGAAGGAATGTATCTTGTGGGTAACCTGATGCATAAAATCATTAATCAGTGGAAGCTTGGCAAAATTTACGGAGTCGGCGGGATCACTCTCGGTGCAGACCCTGTGGCAACCGCCGTAGCCTATACATACCATACTAAGAGAGAACCGATGGAGGCATTTATTGTAAGAAAAGAACCAAAGAAGCATGGCACCATGCAGTGGATAGAGGGTAATGTGAAAAAAGGCAACAGGGTCTTAATCGTAGATGATGTTATTACTACAGGTAGTTCAACTGTTAAGGCAATTAGGAGGGCAAGGGAATGTGGACTGAAAGTTGTTGGAGTTTTAGTGCTTATAGACAGGCAAGAAGGTGGAAGAGAGGCAATAGAGGCAATGGGTGTGCCTTTTAAGACACTTCTTACAAAGGATGCGATCTTCAGAGCCTATCAGAAAGGATTTCCACAATTGTTTTTTTAAAAACAGGATGAATCTTATCAGGGGATATCTCTGCAAGTGGTCTTAAGACAAAATCCCTGTCATAGGTTCCCGGGTGAGGGATTTTAAGTTCAGGGGTTTCAATAATCAAATCATCATAAAGCAGGATATCGAGGTCTATAATCCGTGGTCCCCAGAGAATAGTCGGAAGACGCCCTATCCTGGTCTCTATTTTTTTAAGGAGGTGGAGCAGGTCTTCTGGTTTCAGGCAGGTCTCTATCTCAATAGCCATATTGATAAACTTTGGCTGGTCTTTAATACCCCACGGCTCTGTCTCAATCATTGAGGAACGTTTAAGAATCTCTATATCGTTTTTAATAAGCAGATTAATTGCTCTTTCGCAGTTTTCTTCCCTGTTACCAAGGTTGGAGCCGATACCAATGTATGCCCTTGCCATTTTTTTCTAGTTGCAAAAAAAATTAGTAGACTTTTTCTTTTTACTATTGTAAGATATTTAAACGAGTTAAGGGGTACTTTTTAAAAACCTTTAATAATTTTAAAAAGGAGGAAAAATGGCTACGAAGAAAGCATCAAAGAAAAAGACAGTAAAGAAGGCGGTTGCAAAGAAAAAAGTCGCAAAGGTGAAGAGGAAACCAAATCCTGCATTCATGAAACCCTTGAATGTCAGTGATGCCCTTGCAAAGGTAGTAGGAAGCAAGCCTCTACCAAGGACAGAGGTGGTCAAGAAATTATGGCAGTACATCAAGAAGAATAAGTTGCAGGATAATGTTAACAAAAGAAATATAAATGCTGATGAAAACTTAAGGGCAGTATTCGGCGGGAAGAGGACTGTCTCAATGTTTGAGATGACCAAACTGGTCAGTAAACACTTGAGTTAATAAAAGCCATCTCAGCAGATAACGTTCCTGAATATAGAGAAGATTTCTCTAACTATCAGTAGGTATGAGTGCACTACTGTTAAAATGCAACGGCGAGCGTACTCCCCGTCCCGAAACTTCGGGACGGGGAGTTTTAATTATTTTTAGTTAAAGTATCTTACTAATCCTGTTGACTGCCTCTTTAGTCTTTGTTGTTGAAACTGTCAGGGCAAACCTTACATAACCTTCGCCTGGTGTTCCAAAGCCATTGCCAGGTGTAGCAAGTAAGCATGCCTTATTGAGCAGGTTAGCTACAAAAGTAGTTGAATTAAATCCCTGAGGCACCTTTACCCAGAGATAAAAAGTTGCTTTTGGCTTTTCAACCTCAAGCCCCATTTCTTTTAATCCTTTATACAAAATATCCCTTCTTTCCTGATATGTGTCCCTTATTTTTTTTAGGACTGTTTCTTTGGTTTTTAATGCCTCTATTCCAGCTTCCTGCACTGCCTGAAATACCCCTGAATCAAGATTTGTCTTAATCTTCCCAAGTCCCGCGAGCACCTTTGCATTTCCAACAGCAAAGCCTATCCTCCAGCCTGTCATGTTATATGTTTTAGAAAGAGAATGAAACTCTATACCTACTTCCTTGGCACCCGAAATCTGAAGAAAACTTAAAGGCTTCTGATTATCATAATAAATTTCTGAATACGCAGCATCATGGCAGACAATGATATTATGCTCTGCAGCAAAGCTTATAATCTCTTTATAAAAATTCCTGCCAGCAACGGCAGATGTTGGGTTATTCGGATAATTTATAAACATAAGTTTTGCCTTCTTGAGGATACCCGAAGGAATAGCCTTCAGGTCAGGAAGAAAATTATTTTCTTTTATGAGGGGCATTATATGGCTTTTCCCGCCGGCAAAAAGAGCGGCTACAGGATAAACAGGATAACCAGGGGAGGGCACAAGCACCACATCTCCGGGGTTTATAAATGCAAGCGGGACGTGTCCTATACCTTCTTTTGAGCCAATTAGGGAGAGAACCTCGTTTTCAGGATTCAAAGATACATTAAACCTCATTTTATACCAATCTGTAACTGCCTGCCTGAAAGAAAGCATGCCCTCATAGGAAGGATAGCGGTGATGCATAGGGCTCTCAATAGCCTTCTTCATTCTGTTGACTATATGTTTTGGGGTGGGGAGGTCAGGGTCGCCAATGCTTAAATCTATCAGGTCAACGCCTTTCCCGAGGGCATTCTGCTTCATCTTATCAATGGCTGCAAATAAATAAGGCGGAAGGTCTTTTACTCTTTTAGCAAGCTCAATAGAAATCTTTTTCAATTTTTAAACCCCCAGTTTGTTTAAAATTATCATTCCTGCTTTCGCAGGAATCGACATGAGCCATTGGCTCACAAATGAACATGAAAATATTCGCCCCCCTTTTTAAAATCCCCCTCTATTCCCCCTTTGCTAAAGGGGGATGAAGGGGGATTTTGAAAACAAATAATTATTCATAAAATCTCCCCTATCCCCTCTTTTTCAAAGAGGGGTATTTTCGGGTCAATGACGCATTAGGCGAAAAGAGACTGTCTATTATAAGACGTTTTATTAATTTATTCAAAAAAATCCCAAAGTAATCTCTCTCGTTCACTCCTCTTAATCCCCCAAGCAAAGTCTCTAACTCAATTTAAAAAGCGAGAATGGATGCCCGTTGCCTCACCTAAAAATCTACACGAAATGACTATTCGTTGCCTCATGTAAAATCTACTCCAAATAATTTTACTTTTTTACCTTTTTAAAAGTCTATATCGGTTGAAAGTATGGCTCTTTGTGT
>JACQXB010000031.1 GCA_016208965.1 Nitrospirota bacterium | reverse complement strand
GTGTCAAATATAACACTTATATAATCAGGATTTTTTTCACGTAGGATTTTAAGGAGCATATTGGTAAAACCATAAATAGCATTTGTAGGAAAGCCTTTTGAATTGGTTAATTCTCTTATTGCATAAAATGCGCGGTAGAAATAAGAATTGCCATCTATGATGTAGAGAGTAGGCATATTGTCTATTATATCATTTCTTTTAAATCCTTTTTCTCGCCTCTCATATATTCTGATATGCTATACTTACCCAAAAAATTATTATTAAATCCCAGTGAAAATTTCTATTACAGTAAAAACAAGGTCTAAAAAAGAAATGGTAAAAAAAACCGAGAACGGGTATGTAGTTTATGTTAAGGAACAACCTATAGAAAATAGGGCAAACATAGCATTAATAAAATTACTGTCAGAATATTTTGATGTTCCCAAATCTCGGGTTGCAATTCTATCAGGCACGAAATCTAAACAAAAGATTGTTGAAATAAAAGAATGACACGATATATGCCGTATAAATATTTCACATGGAAGAACTCTTAGAAGTAGTTAATGAAAATGGTGAGGTAATTACCACCCTGCCCCGCCCCAAGATACACGGGAATCCTTCTTTGATCCATAGGGTTGTCCATGTCTTGGTTTTCAACAAAAGCGGTAATCTACTTCTTCAGAAAAGGTCGATAAACAAGGATGTTGCCCCCGGAAAATGGGATACTTCTGTAGGTGGTCATATAAATCATGGTGAGAGTATCCTGTCTGCATTGAGACGTGAGACGGAAGAGGAATTAGGCATAAAAATTACTGATGAAATCAACCTATATGAGCTAAAATTTCTCTATTCATATATTCATTCAAATCCTTATGAAACAGAACTCGTATATGCATACTCCTTTGTCTATGAAGGCGATATACACTTTGCTAAAGAAGAAATTGACGAGGTTCGCCCATGGAGCATACAAGAGATAAATGAAGCTCTGGGGAAAGGTATTTTTAGCGATAACTTTGAACATGAGTTTGCCATGTATATTAAAATAAAAGATTCAAGTATATGAAAATTATCCATTATTCATTCGGCAAAATCATCATTGATGGCAAAACCTATACTTCCGAGCAAGATGCAAGATACAGGATGCAGGATATAAAACATTGCAAATTGCAAAATTAACAATTATCATTTCAAATTTAAAATGCTAATTTTGTCCCGACTATTCGGGAATAATTTTAAAATGTATTCTGTTTTAAATATTCTGAATCGTGTATCCTGAATCTGTTAGGTAAAGGAAAACGGGACTCGAACCCGCATGGGTTACCCCACACGCCCCTCAAACGTGCGCGTCTACCAGTTCCACCACTTCGGCTTCTGCAATTATAATAATACCTGCATAAATTATTCAAGATTTTCAACCTACACTGTAACAGCAAAGTGAAAATGTCTGGTTTGAGAAGCGCTAAATGGACGAATAGAGAGGCTTTTTAAAACACTTTAGGACAGGCTGGTAAAAGAGATGACAATAAGGGGAATCCCGAAAGCTTTCGGGACGATAGAAGATGCCAATAGGTATGTTGTAACCGTTTATCCGGGAAGGAGGTCCCGATATGAGAAAAATTAAATATAGTAAAGATGTAGACGCCCTTCTTATTGAACTTTCAGATAAATAGATAGATTACGCTGAAGAAGAAGGGCAGATGAACCGTTACCCCCGCAACAATTTATACTCAATGCTATCCACAAGCGCCTGCCATGAGGCTTCAATTATATTTTCAGATACACCAACAGTCCCCCACTTGTGTGTATCATCGCCAGATTCTATTAACACCCTCACTTTTGCAGAAGTCCCCTTCCCTGCTGCCAAGACCCTTACTTTATAATCTATAAGTTTAACCTGCTTAAGTTGTGGATAGAATCCATCAAGCGCCTTTCTGAGAGCGTTATCAAGTGCATTGACAGGGCCGTTGCCTGTTGCAGCAGTATGCTCTAACCTTCCGTCTACCCTTAACATTATTGTGGCTTCGCTAAGTGGCGCCTCGCCTTCTTTTCTTTTTTCAACAATTACTCTGAAACCTATAAGGTCAAAAAATTTCCTGTGAAGTCCGAATGTCTTTTTCATCAAAAGTTCAAATGAAGCCTCAGCACCTTCAAACTGAAATCCCTGATTCTCAAGTTCTTTCATCTCCCTGACTATCTGTGCAACCTTTGGAGATTCAGGGTCAATCTTTAAGTTAAACTCCTTTGCCTTCCTTATTATATTGCTTTTCCCCCCAAGATCAGATATAAGGACCCTCTGGTAATTACCCACAAGTTCGGGTCTGATATGCTCGTAAGTAGCAGGATGCCTCTGAACAGCGCTAACATGAATACCGCCTTTATGGGCAAATGCACTGTCTCCAACATAAGGCTGTCTCTTAAAATGCCTGAGGTTGGCTATCTCAGTTACAAACCTTGATACCTCTTTTAATTTCCTTAATTTACTGTCAGTTATATATTCATAATTAAGTTTTAACTTTAAGTTTGGGATTACAGAAATCAGATTAGCATTACCACATCTTTCACCAAGTCCATTTATTGTCCCCTGAACCTGTAAGGCGCCGAGTTTTACGGCAATAATAGAGTTCGCAACAGCACATTCAGAATCATTATGTGCGTGGATGCCAATGGATGATGTACCAAACCTTTTTAATGTCTTTTTCACTATATCTTCTATCTCATGGGGCATTGTACCCCCGTTTGTATCGCAGAGGACAAGACAATCTGCACCTGCGGAACGGGCAGACTCTAAAACCTTAAAGGCATACTCCGGGTTTGCCTTGTATCCATCAAAAAAATGTTCAGCATCAAAAAATACTTTCGGGATTCTTTTTTTAAGATAGGCTATAGAATTATGAATCAAATCAAGATTCTGGGATAGTGGAATCCTCAAAGCCTCTTTTACATGAAAGTCCCATGTCTTTCCAACAATAGTTACTACAGGGGTTTTAGCAGCGAGTATCGCTTTTATGCTCGGATCGTTATTAACCTTGAGTGATGCCCTGTGAGTAGAACCGAATGCAGCGAGTTTTGATGTCTTTAGTTTGAGAATTCTTGCCTTCTTAAAGAATTCTGCATCTCTTGGATTAGACCCGGGCCATCCGCCCTCAATATAATGAATGCCGAGTTCGTCAAGTTTCTCAGCAATCCTTAACTTATCTTCTACAGAGAAAGAGACATCCTCTGACTGTGCACCGTCTCTGAGAGTTGTGTCGTATATTTCAATTTTACGCATAATTTATTTTAATACCTTATATCATGCAGCTTTCAGCTCTATACCTTTTGTCCTTATCTCATATATCAAAGGGACCCAAGTATCCTTTTGGTAGGATTTAACAGATAAAGGAACAGGTTCAATCCTCGAGTCTATTTTACTGGCAATTTCAAAAAGTCTTGTCCCTTCTTTGAACCTGTCCTTTCCAAAATCAGGTGATACTATAGCAACGTCTATGTCGCTATATTTGTGTGCTTTTCCTGAAACTCTGGAACCATAAATAATTACCTTCTTTACTTTAATCTTCTGTCTTTTTAACTCTTTTATAAATTCCTTTATCTTTTCTACAATCTCTCTTTCAACCATATAAACACCTCTTTTATTTCTTGCATTTTCTTATTTGTAAATTTCTTTGTACATTTTTTATAAAATTTCCTCTGAGCTTCCGGATATCTGGCTTCAAAATGAAATTCCATGAATCTCACAAGCCTCTTCATAATTTTCTCAGGGATTTCTATATCAAGTTTTTCCCCAAGTAACGATAAAGAATGCGTATAAGGAGCATGTTTTTGCGTATCCCTGACCACCAATGCCTTAAGCAGCTTTTCCAATGCCAGATGACCCATAAACAGGGCATATGGGTATTTTTTTGTTTTGAACATTGCAGTTGCAGTGCCCATATCATACTTAGCTCCATCCAGCCAGTATTTAACGGTTTTTTGAATATCAAATTTTAACAAAGATTAGCCCTTCAGTGAAAATTTATTTATTATTTTGGACATGATGAGTACACAGTCCAATTTTAAATTCTTTTAGCAAAATCTGTTGATAGTTCAAAAGCATCGTGTAAAATTCTAACAGCAAGTTCCGCATATTTTACATCTATCAGGCATGATACCTTAATCTCTGATGTGCTTATTGCTATAATATTTATTCCATGTTTTGCAAGCGTATCAAACATTTCAGCGGCAACACCTGAATGAGTCCTCATGCCAACGCCAACAATCGATACCTTAGCAATATCTTCTCTTAAGGCAACCCCTCGTGCCTCAAGTTCTTTTACTATTCCCTCTGTAAGTTTCAATGTCTTCTTGCTGTCTGTCTTTGGCACTGTAAATGAAATATCAGTTGCCTTGCCATCACTGCTTATATTCTGAACAATCATATCAACAACTATATTTGCATCAGCAATTCCTTTAAAAAGTTTTGCTGCTATACCAGGTTTGTCAGGTACGCCCATTACGGTTATCTTAGCCTGATTCTTATCATATGCAGCCCCTGATACTACAACATTCTCCATATCCTCATCCTCCTTAGTAACAAGTGTTCCCGGGTTGTCACTAAAACTTGATCTTACAACTACAGGCACTTCATATTTTATGGCAAATTCAACAGACCTTGTCTGAAGCACCTTTGCACCAAGGCTTGCCAATTCAAGCATCTCTTCATAAGAAATCTTATCAAGCTTCCTTGCCCCCGGTACAATATTCGGGTCTGCAGTATAAACACCATCAACATCTGTGTAAATTTCGCACAAATCAGCATTTAATGCCGAGGCTATGGCAACTGCCGAAAGGTCAGAACCACCCCTTCCCAACGTGGTAACATCCTCAGCCTCTGTCACACCCTGAAAGCCGGCAACAACAATTATATAGCCCTCATCCAGCGCCTTCTTTGCCCTCTCAGTTGTTATCTTCTCTATCCTTGCCTTTGTATGCACAGCATCTGTATATATCCCCATCTGCCTTCCAGTTAGCGCCATTGCCTTGTGTCCGAGTTCTTCAATTGCCATTGCTGTAAGAGCACTCGTTACCCTCTCCCCTGAGGAAAGAAGCAAATCCATCTCCCTTTCGCTCGGATTTGATGATACCTGATGTGCAAGATTTATTAATTTATCAGTCTCTCCTGCCATTGCAGAGACAACTACAACAACCTTATGTCCCTCTTTGACGGTCTTTACAACACACCCCGCGACTGCTTTTATCCTGTCAATATCAGCAACAGAAGTGCCGCCGTACTTCTGGACAATAAGCATTAAACTGCCCCCCCTAACACCTCAGATGTTACTGAGTAGATTCTATAAATATCGATAGTTTTAAGCATTTTATACATTTTAATAAAAATTATATATAATATAACACGGAAAATCAGATAACTCAAATAGCTGTATGTAATTGCCGAAAAATAGAGATAGAGAGTGTCATTGCGAGCAGGCCCCTCGCTTGTCATTGCGATGCCGAAGTTTCGGCAGAAGCAATCTTGCTTTGCCGCTCGGGATAAACTCCGCAATCTGACACAAAGTGTCATTCTGATGCCGAAGTTTCGGCAGAAGAATCTCTTTTGAGATTGCCACGTCCCGAAATGTCGGGACTCGCAACGACAGGATTGTTAAGGACTTAGCTTTTCTATCTCTATTTTTCGGTGTAATTGCTCAATTTAGGATATAAATATACTCATGTGATATAATAATAAAATTGGTGATTGAAGATTGTGCAATTTTAATTTATAATCTATCAATGAACATTTTAGATTTAAGCTATATAGCTTTTCTTACATTTGCATCCCTTGTTTTCATAAGAAATGCCAAGACTAAACATGCTGCACCCTCGCGATTCAAAAATGTATTCTGGGCACTTACAGCCTTTGTTATCATGAAACTCATAACCTCTGTAATAACACAAGGACAGTCTATCATTGATACCACGTCATATATTTCTATATTACTTGAAAGCTTCAGGGGCATGGCATCTGTTGTTTCAAATGTATTTTTATTTCATTTTGGTATCAGTATTCTCACATATAAGATTAATACCCGTATAGACTACAAAATATTTCCGGTGCTTTTGTTATTAGGCATTATAATGTTTTATTTAACAGGCATATTTCAACCTTCAGAATTTGAGAAAATTAGCAGGTTCAGCTTTGGTTATAATGGCGCCATACTTGGATTTGTAGGCTGCATTAATCTATATTTAGATAAGAGGGAAACACTTCGTAACGATATATCTTTATATGGATTAATACTGCTTGGGGTATTTCTTCTCATGTATGCAGTAACAGATGGTGTTCTTGCGCCGCATGCCTTATCTAATAAAATGATTAAGACTATATCTGCTGGTGTAGTTGCTGCAGCATCTTTAATGCTAAATAATTTTATAAAAAAAGAGGGTACAAAAAAAGTTGGATTTGTATGACTACAAGAAAAAACTAATAGAAACGCATTAATCAAAGTGTCATTGCGAGAAGTGCGATTCCTCGCCTGTCATTGCGACCCCCATTCTTGCTTTCGCAAGAAAGCATGGGGGGGAAGCAATCTCAAGACATGCTCGGAACAGGCTCCGCAATCTCGTATTTAGAAAAGGAGATTGCCACGCTCCTGTTGGTCGCTCGCAATGACAATGTAAAACGTTTGTATTAAATAGGCAATCTATTTTGAAAATCTAAAACAGGTTTTGGGGTCAAGCCCGTTTCTTGGCATGCTGGATTCTGACCTTTCTTCCCTTCATCATACTGTCATTTACCGCACTAATGACCCTGTCAGCAAGGTCGGCTGGAACCTCGACAAAACTGAATTTGTCAAAAAGTGCGATATTGCCGATATTCCTTGCAGGAATGTTAGCTTCCGCAGAAATGGACTTGACGATATCACCCACTTTTATCTTGTCCATCTTTCCTACGGTCATGAAGAGGCGCACGAAATCCCTTTTTGCGCCGGCATAGTCAGTTTCCGCCTGCCCGATTTCCTCTATATCTTCTCCGTCCAGCAGCATGCTCAGTGCCGCTGCAGAGACATCCTCAGGAGAATATTTCTCAAAGAGCCTGTTTGTTAGAGGATAAAAGCCGGTGTGTTTCCCTTCTTTGATCATTTCCTCTATGCTGCCGGCAAGCTCTTCCTCATTTGACTTCCTGACCTCTTCTCTGCTCGGGAGTTTCGCTTTCTTTATTTGGGTCTTTGCGGATTGTTCTATGAGCCTGAGCTGGCGGTACTGCCTCGGGGTCACAAATGTAATCGCAATACCGGATTTACCCGCCCTGCCTGTTCTGCCTATCCTGTGTATATAGCCCTTGGGATCCTGCGGGAGGCTGAAGTTTATGACATGGGAGACATCGGGGATATCCAGTCCGCGAGAGGCAACATCGGTAGCCACCAGTATGTCTATGTCGCTGCCTTTGAACTTGCGCATCATCTCATTCCTGTGGCTCTGGGTGAAGTCCCCGTGGATTGCGCCTGCCGGATAGCCCATCTGCTGAAGCTTACCGGCAACTTCATCTACTTCTCTTTTAGTGTGGCAAAAGACTAAGGTGAGCACGGGACCTTCAACATCCAGAAGTCGGGTTAGTGCCTTTATCTTGTCTTCCTCTCGTACCTCGTAGAAGACCTGCTTTATCTTGGCGACAACCATCTCGCTCGCATCCACGCCCACATACACAGGTTTGTCCATGTAGTTCTTTGACATGCGGAGAATCTCCCTGGGCATGGTGGCGGAAAAGAGCATCATCTGCCTGTCTTTGGGAATCCCGCCGAGGATTTTTTCGATGTCCTCTATGAACCCCATGTCCAACATCTCATCAGCCTCATCAAGGACTACGGTCTTGATTTCTTTAAGGACAAGAGTCTTCCGCTGGATGTGGTCTATTACTCGGCCCGGCGTGCCCACAACGATATTGATGCCTTTTTTCAGGTTCTTTATCTGAAGTTCAATGGATTGCCCGCCGTAGATGGGAAGGGAGACAACGTTAGCCTTTGAGCCGATTTTATTTAGCTCCCCAGACACCTGAACGGCAAGTTCCCTTGTGGGGGCAAGAACTACGGCATAGGGGTACTTACTCCCAGCCTCAGTTCTCTGTTCGATTAAGGGAATCCCGAAGGCTGCTGTCTTGCCTGTGCCTGTCTGGGCCTGGCCGATAATGTCCTTTCCTTGTAGAGCTGGAGGGATGGCTGTCTTCTGTATTGGGGTGGGCTCTTCAAAGCCCATATCTGAAAGAGCGACAAGGACTTTATCTGAAATGCCGAAATCGTAAAATTTTTTATACAATAAACGATTCTCCTAAGGATTCTGAAGCGAAAACGAAACCTTATCCTTTTGCTCTGGAACAGTTAACTTGGAATCGTGTTCCTGGATTGCATCTTTCTTGAAATGTTTCTGTCTCTTCTCTTCCTGTTTTTTCTGACGCGACAATTCCTTTTTTCTCTTTTCGCTCTTATATGTTCCTGCACGTTTTGCCAAACCAACCCCCTTTAATCATGTGTTGCTGCTCGGTTGAATTACATTCCCCGCCTTACGTTCTTCGCTTTCTTCTTTATCGCCTCTCTCTGCTTGGTTTTCAGCTTGACAGAAGGTTTCTCATAGAAGCGCCTCTTCTTGAGTTCCCCCATGAGGCCATCTTTCTGGAGTTTCATCTTGAGATATTTTAATGCTTTTTCAATGTCACTGCCATTTACTTTTATCTCCACCTATCCGACCTACCAGCCCCGTAACCACCCTTTTTCTGCCTTCCTGTGCCGGCGCCTCTACCTCTGTCGGTCTGAGGCCTTGCCTCATTGACGACGATGCTTCTGCTCATGAATGTAGAGCCGTTAAGAGCGGTAATAGCCTTTTCGACATCTTCATCAGATGCCATTTCAACGAATCCAAATCCCTTTGAGCGTCCGGACTCGTCAGTGATTATTTTCACAGACTGAACCTCTCCGATTGCAGCAAATGCCTCTTTCAAGGCTTCCTCACCTGCCTGGTAAGGAAGATTCCCTACATAGATCTTTTTCGACATTATCCATTCCTCCTTCTTGATGTAAGTGCGCTATGCACACTGTTTTTATATTTAAAATTGTGAGTCTTCGCCGTTGGTTGAAGTTAAGGAGGTAGTGCTATAATAAAATCGCGAGAGAGACGAGTGCGGTTTCGCTATAACAAAATGCTCCATCAGCTTTACGGGAAGTATGCTATTTTCATATGAAAAAGTCAAGGACATGTATAAGTTCCGAAAAATAGACATAGAAAGTTGTCATTGCGAGCAGGTCCCTCGCTTGTCATTGCGAGGCGAAGCCGACTCCGCAATCTGACACAAAGTGTCATTCTGAGCGTAGCGAAGAATCTCTTTTGAGATTGCCACGGGCTTCGCCCTCGCAACGACCTTTCAGGTCGGATTGCCACGAACCCTTCGGGTTCTCGCAATGACAAATAAATCAACGGTTTTATAATTCTATGTCTATTTTTCGGATAAGTTAAAGACATTTACGACATTCCTCCCTTTATAAAATATTCCATCAGTTTATACCCTTCCTCAAACACCTTTATGCCTTTCCTTGCCATGATGGATTCGTCGAATGTAACCCCCTCGTTTTTCCTCTTAACACGACTGTCGTATATAACAAATGGCACAGGTTCATCTGTATGTGTCCTCACTTTTATCGGAGTGGCATGGTCAGGCAGAAGCAGTATCCTATAGTCTTTAAATGCCTTCATACCTTTCAATACAGTCCCCACAACCTTTGAATCAAAATCCTCTATTGCCCGAATCTTGTCTTTATAATTACCTGAATGACCTGCCTCATCAGGTGCTTCAACATGCAAATAGACAATATCAACTGTCCTGAGCGCCTTCAAGGCTGCCCTTGCCTTACCAATATAGTTCGTATCAAGATAGCCTGTTGCGCCTTTAACATTTATGATATTAAAGCCTGTAATAACACCAAGCCCTTTTGTTAAATCAACAGCAGATATAAGTGAGCCTTTAAGTCCGTATTTATCTTTAAATTTTGGCATGGATGGCTTTTTACCTTGACCCCATAGCCAGATGCTATTGGCAGGTTTAAAACCTCGTTTTATTCTTTTTTTATTTATTGGATGGTCAGCAAGGATCTCCCTTGACTTCTCAATAAGCGACTTAAGAACATCTTCTCCGTTACCTGCAGGAAGATAATTATTAATTTCTCTTCCTGTTATATCATGCGGCGACGTGCATTGTACATTAGACCTCCCATTTCTCCATATCATGAGATGGCGATAGCTTACCCCCGGAGAAAAAGTGATTTTATCACTGCTGAGATTTTTATTTATATCCTTTATCAAAATCCCTGCATCTTCACTAGAGATGTGCCCACTGCTATAATCTTCCATAATTAGCTTGTTTTTATTCCCTGACCTAATGGTAACGAGGTTGCACCTGTATGCAACATCCCCGGGTCTAAGTTTTATGCCTCTATATGCTGCCTCAATAGGAGCCCTCCCTGTATAGTACTTTTTAGGATTATAACCCAATATTGATAGGTTTGCAACATCAGAGCCAGGCGCAAAACCCCGCGGGATGGTTCTTAATATTCCAACTTTACCCTCGGATGCAATCTTATCCATATTATGGGTATTTGCTGCTTGCAGGCAAGTCTTACCCCCGAGTTCTTTTAACGGTCTATCAGACATCCCATCCCCAACAAGAATAATATATTTCATTTTTCCTGTTTTTTCTTTTAAAATCTTTTTAACTACTAACTAATACAAACGCATTAAATTAGTTTACATAAAATCTCCCCTAACCCCTGGTTTATTTTAGTCAAGTATTTTTTATAGATATTACATTTATGAAACTTAATAATCTTAGATATGCACCTTGCCTTACCCTGGCATTTGAGAGTCTCAACAGAGCTCTAATCTTGCTTAATTGAGGCTAAGGTGCAAGCGGAGAGTTATATACGCTCTTT
>JACQXB010000007.1 GCA_016208965.1 Nitrospirota bacterium | reverse complement strand
TCGGGAGAAGCAATCTCAAACAACGAGATTCTTCTGCCGAAACTTCGGCATCAGAATGACAGTCAGGGGGCAGGGACACTCACAGGAAGGATTTTAAACACCAAAAAAGAGCCTATTGAAGGTGTAACAATAAAGATAAAAAACATATCAACTAAAACAGATTCCAATGGCTACTTTATTCTTGAAAATGTTCCAGCAGGCAAACGGCATCTCATGATACGCGGTATGACAGCTAAAGACATTAACAGCCGCTACCCCACTATTCCACTGACAGTAAACATTCAGGCAGATATGATAAACGAAATGCCATTTCAGATATATCTGCACAAACAGAAAAACAAAAACTTCAAGGACATAAACCCAAATGAAGATACAATACTCACAGACCCTGAAGTGCCTGGCTTTGAGCTCAGGATTCCAAAAGGAGTAAACATTACAGGTTGGGATGGAAACACCAATAAAAAAGTATCCGTAAGGACAGTGCCAATAGACAGGCTTCCTGTAAAACCACTTCCTCCGAATGCCAATGTTAGGACAGTCTATATGTTCTACTTTGACAAAGAAGGAGGCGGAATCCCTGACCAACCCATACCTATTAAATCAAAAAATGACTTAGGTCTTCTACCCGGTGAAAAGGCAGTGCTCTGGTATTATGACGAATCTCCAAATGAAGGAGAGGCTCCAAATGACTGGGCAATAGCAGGCACAGGCACAGTAACTCCTGATGGGAAATATATTATTTCAGACCCGGGTGTAGGCATTCCCAAATTCTGTTGCGGTGCTACAGCCTGGGGAGGCACAAGCGCAAGTACCGAGAGTTCAGGCGATAATGGTTCTTGTGGTTTGGCAGGGGACCCTGTTGATGTTGCAACAGGGTATTTCATCCATGAAAAGACTGATTTGCAAATTCCTGGAATAATCCCTGTGAATATCACGAGGTATTACAGAAGCAGAGACAGCGGCTCTGCAGTAACAGGCAGCACAGGGCTTGGTGCATTCGGCAAAGGGATGTATCTTGAATATGACTGGTGGCTTGGAGCTTATGACGCAGATGGGAATATTAATAACACAAATCCTACAATGTTTTTGCTTATCAAACCCGGCAATTATCAATACAGGTTTGATGTCCAACAGACAGGCGGGACTTTTATTAATGACTCAGACCCTGCAATGGCTGGAGCAGTTATTACAAGGAATGCAGACAGCACAAAGACTTTAAAAATGCGTGACGGCTGGACATACAAGTTTGATTCAAGCGGAGACTTGATAGAGATAGCAGACAGAAATAGCAATAAACTTACATTAACAAGACACTCTGACTTTGAAGGCGGGTATATTAAGACGATTACCACGCCTGAGGGTCGTGAAATAACATTTAATCAGACCTATACTGGCGCAATATTCAGGACAGACTCGATAGTAGATTCAACAGGTAGGACAGTTACATACACCTATGAAACAGACCCCTTCAGTTCTTATCCAAGATTAAAAAAAGTTACTTATCCTGATGGTGCCTCAATAGAGTATCAATATGATTCTCAGGGCAGGATGTCTGGTATTAAAAATGAAAGGGGCTTACTTGAGGTTTTTAATGAATATGATGAAAATAACAGGGTGATAACACAGACCCATGCAGACGGAGGCATATATACATTCAGCTATACAATCGCAGGCGGTAATATAACAGAGACATCTATGACAACTCCTAACGGGGCAGTGACCACATGGCGATTCTATGACGATGCCGGGAATTTCTATGATAAATACATAGTCAAAAAGATTACTCCTGATGGTTCAACAATATATGACAGAGAACTCAGCACAAACCTGCTGTTGTCTGTCACAGACCCGCTAAATAGAAAAATGACATATACATATTATCCCGATGCTTCGGGACAGACACATACAGTCACAGACAACCTCAACAACACAACTACATATGAATACGAACCAGTTTATGGTTTGCCTTCAAAGATAACAGATGCAAATCTAAAAGATACAATAATCACATATACATACGATGCAAACAATAAAATCACAAAAATTGAAACACAAGACCCGCTTCTGAAAAAGACCACAGTTAACTTCAACACAAATGGAATGCCTACAGACATAACAGACCCGAACCTAAACACAACATGGTTTTTCTATGAG
>JACQXB010000029.1 GCA_016208965.1 Nitrospirota bacterium | reverse complement strand
TTTATTAGTGGTTTCCGCACCTCTTCGTCATAAAACTTTGTTCGTTTTCGAAATGTCTTCTTCCTTACATCAGCCTGCATTATATAATTCTTACCAATCCTCTTTCGTTTCCCATGGGTACTTAATACATATGATGCATAAGACCTTCGGTAGCCAGTCAGGGCTATAAACTCATCAAGCATCTTTACTTTGTCCTTTTTCCTCGCTTTTTGGTATCGAGGGGCCAAAATCGCTGTTGCCTTCTTCCTCTCTTTCATCGTTAGCCTCATTTCCGCCTCCTGTTCTTTCTTCTACCCTATGGGTCATCGACCAGGAGACTATTTTGCCTTTTTTCGTCGCGATTTCTTATTTGAGGCAACGATTCGGTTTCATCGTGTTTTTTGATGAGGCAATTCGATTCCGGCCCCCATTCTTGCTTGCAAGAAAGCAAGGGGAGGAGGAATCTTATCTGTTCGTTTGGGATAAACTCCGCGAGAAATCTCAAAGAGATTGCTTCGGCTCCGCCTCGCAACGACCTTTTAGGCCTGCCTTAATTACGAATTATGAATTTATACCTCTATTGACAAATTCTCG
Organism: Nitrospirota bacterium; assembly: GCA_016208965.1. GTDB lineage: Bacteria > Nitrospirota > Thermodesulfovibrionia > UBA6902 > DSMQ01 > JACQXB01. The sequence goes on along the minus strand of JACQXB010000029.1, from coordinate 28,888 downwards.
TATATTTGGTTTTACTAAAATGAAGTTAAACTAAAATTAAGTTAGAATAAAAGGAGGTTATACCATGCTTGTAGCAAAGGTGTTAGAAAAGGGGCAGATTGTGATTCCTAAGAAGGCAAGGGAAAAGGCTAATATTGGACCTGGCGACAAGGTTGAGGTAAAAGTTACTCCAAAGGGTATTGTCATCCTTCCTTTTAAGAAAAGCTATACGGAAAGTTTTAAGGGGCTTGTGAAGGGTAAACTGTCATTAGAAGAGTTAGAAAAACTATATGCAGAAAAAACTTAAAGACTTTATAGGCAAGGAAGCTATTTTCATAGATGCGAACATTTTTTTGCATCATGCCTTTGGCACCAATATCACCTCAATAGAGTTTTTGAAAAAGGTAGAGTCCCTCAATATGAAGGCTTACACATCCGCTTTAGTAATAGAGGAGATTATATTTAAACTTATAATACAGTCAGCATCAAACTTCATTGATAGGGTAACGCTTGACAAGGTTAAACATCTTTTTAAAGAGAGTAAAAATAGAGAGAAAGTTCTCAGTCCTGTTGAGAAATATATAGGATATATTAATACCCTTAAAGACTTAGGGTTGGGAGTTATTGATTTGACAGGTAAGGACATTGTAGTAGCTCTACAGAAAGTGAGGACATACGGACTTATGACCGCAGATGCTGCTCACATCGCGGTGATGGAAAGAAAAGGCCTAAAGCACATAGCTTCAAGTGATAGAGATTTTAATGTTGTGGATAATATAACTTCGTGGTTACCCGATTAATCTTTTTTGCCTATGTTTTCTGCCATTACCTTTACCCCGTTAGAAAGAAAGCCCCGTCCGAGCCACGTAGCAAATTACAACGGGTCGAGCTTTCTAACGGGGTTTCCATAAACCTTACAAATAAAAATATAAAAATAAATAAGTTGACAAGGGGTATTTACTCTTTGATATGATTTAAGACATATTTTCTTTTTTCTAAATAAAAACATTTTAAACTGTGTATGTGTATGTGACGATTAACGACTAATTTTTATCGTAGAGGTGAAGAAATACATTCAGAGTATATCAAAAATGTGAATAAATCCCGCACCGTTATCGGGGTATTTGAGAAAGGTGCGGGATAAATCTTTTCATAATAAGTTGAAAGGGAGGAACACTATATGGAAAAACTACCAAGAATAATTGGTCTAATCATTGTTCTGACTATTGCGATTATCATTTTTTCTACCATTAAGCTGAAGCATAAGGAGGCGCCAGAGGGCGAGTTTAAGGACATGGTAGGAGCAACTTATGTTGGCTCTTTTGAGTGCAAAAAGTGCCATGAAAGAAGGTATCTTGAATGGAAGATCACCCTCCATTCAAAGATGATGCAGGACGCAAAAGCCAACCCCCTTGTAATCATAGGCGACTTTGATTCTCCCAGTAAAATAAGGACCTTCAAAAAAGAAGATGTTGACTATACCCTCGGTAATCAGTGGAAACAGCAGTATTTGAAAAAGACAGGTGTTGATTATATCGTATTGCCTGCACAGTATAATATCTCAGCCCATGAATGGGAGGCTTATTATCCCAATGACCAGCAGAAGAGAATGTGGTTTAAGGAATGTGGGGGATGCCACGCAACAGGTGTTGACCCTATTAAAAAAACCTTTAAAGAGCCGGGTATAGGTTGTGAGGCATGTCATGGTCCTGGAAGCAACCATGTAAAAGCCATACCTGGTTTTGAGATAGCAACAACAATAAACCCTGTGAGATTACCTGCCCTTGCTGCTGCACAGATATGCGGCTCCTGCCATACAAAGGGCAAGGATAAGAGTGGGGAGTTTGCGTATCCTGTTGGTTATATGGTTACCAGAGGTGTTGCAAACCTCTATCTATATTTTGACCCAGTGAGTCCAAAGGACAACCCTGAGATATTCTGGCCAAGCGGTGATTCTAAGGAATATCACCAGCAGTATCTTGACTGGCAGAAGAGCGCACACGCAAAGGTAGGGGTTACATGCACGAAGTGTCACACTGTTCATTTAGGCAAAACAATGTTCCAGACTGTGCTTGTTGGAGATGCTTTGTGTAAGAGTTGTCATACTACATTGGGATACAGGGCAGCACACAGGATACATACCTTTGGCAGTTGTATTGACTGTCATATGCCGAGGACAATAACAAGTGCTGTTACAGGTGATTTACGTAGTCATGCATTCAAATTCATATCACCTGAATTCAGCATTAAAATGGGTGGGGTGAAGAATCAGCCAAATTCCTGCAGTGGCTGTCATAAACATAAGGATACCCCACTGACAGACCTCGTTGGATTTCTTGATGCTGCCAGGGCGGCAGATATGCCAAAACCCTTTGCAGTCCATCGCAAGGAAGTGTTAGGGAACATAGGGAATGATGTAAAGTGACAAAAAATAAGGGCATAACAAGAAGACAGTTTTTAGGAGGTCTTGCTGTAACATCTGCCAGTCTGACCCTTGGCAGTACGGGGCTGGTTGAGGCAGAGACAAAGAGATATGCAAAGCTACATGATTCAACAAAGTGTATTGGATGTAAGAGGTGCATGTCTGCATGCAAGCGCTGGAACAAGCTCAAGATTGACAGGGCTGAAGAACTTACAGACAGGGAGACAGACCTTACCGGGAACACCTGGGTAGTTGTTAATCTAACGAGAGATGTAAATAACAGGGAAGTCCTCTATTATCTGCATTGGGCATGCCAGCATTGTGGTGAGCCTGCCTGCAGAGGGGCATGTCCTGTAAAGGCTATTTCAAAGTTGCCCGAAGGTCCTGTAGTTATAGACGAAAAAAAATGTATAGGTTGCAGGTATTGCTATCAGTCATGTCCATACAAGATACCAAGATTTGATTTAGAAAAAAGAATAACAAGAAAGTGCACAATGTGCTTTAACAGGATAGAATCTCATATAGACCCTGCCTGTGTTGCTGCATGCCCTGTAATAGCACTTGAATTCGGGCTAAAGGATGAGATTCTGAAGAAAGCACGGGAAAGAACCGAGGCTATAGGAGGTTATTTACTTGGCGAATATGAGGCAGGTGGCACTGATTTTCTGACCATACTACCTGCAAAACCCGAAGAACTGGGGTTGGTTATAGCACCTAAAAAGGTAGTCAATGAAGACCTTGATAAGATAAGAATCTCTGGTTACGGTTTTTTAACTGCTGCTGTGATTACAGGTTTAATGTATATATACTCCCGCACGGATAAGGGAGAATGAAAGAGTATAGTTTTTTCGTAAAAAGTTGAGGGACTCAAAATTAAATTAAAAATCAAAAATCAAAATGCAAAATGACAAATTAAAATTTAAAAATATTTTTGATTTTTAATCTGTATTTTTAATCTTTTATTTTTAATTTTTGACTTTATTTTTGATATGTATTTTTGATTTTTTATCTTTGATTTTTGATTTTTTTATTAGAAGGAAAACATGCACGAGATAACGCAAACAGGCAATACAAAATCCCCAGCATATTATATCTGGATAAGTTCATTAATTGCGATTATAGTTTTAGCTGGATATGCTTTAGTGATGTCTTTCCTTATAGACATGGAGATATTTGAGTTTTCCCTTAAGATTATATGGGCAATGGCAGTATCAAATTATGTCTTCTTTGTAGTATCCAGCACAGGTCTATGTATGGTTTCTTCACTTGGGCATGTGTTTGGTATGAAGAGATATGAACTTATAGGCAAGAGAGGCGTATTTCTTGCCATAATAACAATCATATTCGGGATGACCTCTATAGGACTTCACTTAGGGCATCCTGAAAGGGCAATGATTTATAATGTATTAACCCCCAATATCCGTTCAGCCATCTGGTGGATGGGAACACTTTACACATTCTATATTGTCTTTATAATGATTGAATTCTGGTTTCTCACAAGGGCAGAGTTGGCAGAAATCGCCAGTAATTCTACAGGAATAAAGCAGAAGGTCTATAATCTGCTTACACTTGAGAAACTTTTGGAAAAAGTTGGATTTATACCATCAGTAGAGAAGGACCACAAATTGGCACAGATTGTAGGTGCTTTAGCGCTTATATCAGGACTTTCAGCGCATAACACCCTCGGCGGAGTGTTTGGTCAAACAGAGGCACGGGCATACTGGTATGGTGCCTATTATCCTGCTTACTTTCTTTTATCAGCAGGGTTCTGCGGTTATGCGTGGGTGGTGGGTGCAACTATAATTACCTATAAAATTAAGGGGGAAGAGATAAGCAGAAAACTCAGAGACCTCATTTTTGAAATGGCTAAGATATTTGCCCTGCTTTTGTCTGTAGGACTTCTCTTTACAACTTATAAATTAACATCTGGACTCTTTGACCCTGTTAAAGCTAAGTCTATAATGCTTTTAATAAAAGGACCTTTCAGTTTTCCGTTCTATTTATTTGAAGTTGCAATAGGGACGGTGCTTCCAATATTTATACTGCTTTATTCTACACGGAAAGAGAATATAGCAGGGGTGCTTACTGCATCTATTATGGTCTTAGTCGGTGTATTTGTCATGAGATATGATTTTGTAGTAGTAGCACAGGTCTATCCTCTCTTCAATCCTATGGGGAAGGATGCCTTAGAGATAATACCGTCATTTTTCCCCACATTAATGGAGATATTTGTAATAGCAGGGATAATAGCAGGATGCCTGCTTGTTTATACATTGGGAGTTAAGTATTTGCCTCTTAAGGAGGAAAGCCATTAAAAACGGAGGAACATAAAATTATGAAAAAAGTTATTTTACCAATGGTTGTAATTGCAATGCTACTTTTATCTGCCACATATTTACACTCTGAAGATAAATCTCCTTTAAAGAAATCGTCGGAGATTAGTACCGAACCCTTAAAGTCTCAGTTTTTTTGTGGCTACTGCCATGTCTTGACCTACCCGAAGGTTATGAAAAAGGCTTATGAGTCATGGAAGGTAGATAAACATAAGGATGTACCATGTGCAGAGTGTCATTATCCACCCGTAAAAGCTGCAATCCCTGAACATGAAAAGATTCCAACAACTCAAGAGGCTGCTTTAAAAGCGAAAACAGAATTTGAATTCATGAAGACTGAATTAGAGGTTTTATCAAGATTAACAACAATTCTTAACATGGAAGAATCAGTAGTAAGGACAAAGCCCCCGATAGATGACAGGAGCTGCACAACATCCAGGTGTCATCCGACAACCGGCAAAGGCAGTGAATACTTTACCAAGAAAATCACATTTAAAGAATATATAAGGGAAGATAAATCAAAAGGAATTATTTCCTATACCCACAAGGCGCATTTTGACAAAGAGAAATGGGTAGAAGGGCAGGAGATGCACTGCGGCACCTGTCATCGGCACGAGAGCGGGCAGAAGCACTTTGAGGTCTCCAAAGAGAAATGTTTTCTCTGTCACTTTAAGAATATCGCACTAAACGAAAAACGGAGCACATGTTCACTGTGCCATGAGATACCAACAAAATCACTGCAGAAAAAGCAGCCTGAACCTGGCGCAAAACTTATCACACATCAGACAATAGAAAAAGACAAAGTACACTGCAGCAGCTGTCACATGGACATGGTAAAAGGCAAAGGTGTAATAAGCCCGGAGAAGTGTCTTGCCTGTCATGAAAATGAGAAACCAATCATAAAAGAAACAACAAACATAAAGCTCATGCACGAGAAACATGTAGCAGGGCAGAATGCCAATTGTTTTGAATGTCATGAAGCCATTCAACACAAAAAGGCTGACTTTTTAGAAGCAGGAAGAGAGACCTGCACCGGTTGTCATCCTGAGCATCATATCTCACAGAAAATACTTCTTACAGGAGAGGGAGTAGAAGGAATCTCAACTGTTCCATCACTCATGTATTCCGTAAGGACAACATGTGTTGGCTGTCACATAGAAGAGAGGATAGTAAAAGGCGAGAAGGTATTACATGGTGATGCCAAGACATGTGCCCAGTGTCATGTTGAAAAGACAGCACAGATGGTAAAAGAGTGGAAGGACAGCGTTGAGAAGGCAATGAAAGAGGCAAAGGAACTTGAGAAAGAGGCAAAAGAGGCTATTGAGAAAGCAAAAGGCAAGGCGCCGAAGGACAAATTAGAAGAGGCGATGAAGATGCTTAAATTGGCTCAACGGAATGTGCAGATAGTAGAGGCAGGCGGAGGAGTGCATAACCAGAAGTACTCCATGGAGCTTCTTGATGCTGCAATGGGTAACTTTGAGGAGGCAGTTGGTTTGCTTAAGAAATAAATGGTATCCGGCTGGCACAAAGAGTCATTCCGACCCTGAGCAAACCGAAGGGGAGGAATCTCTATTTACTATTGGTTTAATTAATAAAAAAATAATATAAATTTATAAAGATATTTTCCTTGCATTATGATAATTTTAAAATGTATTATATTTAGAACTTTTTCGTTATAAAAAACCACAAAAATTTTTCTTATTTAGGTAAAAGTAAAAAAGGGGGTGAGTTTGTTTAACTCTATATTAAGGCAAAATAAACCAAAAAAGGAGGTAATCATGGGTAAGAAGAAAGCCTTATCACGTCGTGACGTGCTCAAGACAGGCGGTGCAGTAGCTGTTGCAGCTGCAGCAACAAGCCTTCTGCCTGAAAAGGCAAAAGCAGCAGAAGCAGGAGTTCCCCGCTGGGCAATGGTTTTGGACATGCGCAGGTGTATTGGCTGTATGGGATGCGCTTTAGCGTGCAAGTCCGAGTATAATGTAGCCCTCGGAAGATGGAATAATGCTATTAAGACAATAGAAATGGGCAAATACCCTAATGCCAAAAGGTATTTTGTGCCGATTCTGTGTAACCATTGTGCAGGAGAGAAGGATGTCCCGCCGTGTGTTGAGAAATGCCCGCAGGCAAAGGCAGGAGAAAGGGCAAAACTTGGAGGAGTGAGCTATAGGACAGGCGCTACTTACAAGCGTCCTGATGGGGCGATTTTATTGGATATGTCTCTCTGCATTGGCTGTTACAAATGTATTGAGGCATGTCCTTATGGTGCCAGGTCAATTGACCCTCGTGTAAAGTTAGTCCGACCTGATAGAGAAAAAGAACTGGGTGTTGGCAAATGCACCTTCTGTATGCATCGTGTTGACAAAGGGATTGTGCCCTCATGTGTGAATACCTGCCAGGGCAGGGCAAGGATATTCGGTGATTTAAATGACCCGGAGAGTGAGGTCTCAAAACTTGCTAAGGAATTCAATCTGGATAAGAACAGAGACAAAACAACCATTTTACCGGGACAAAAGACCATGCCGCATGTATTTTATATTGACCCTGATAGTGTATTGGCACATTACATGGCAAGTTATAAGAAAGAGGAGGCATATAGCCCAAGGACAATAGTAGTAAAATAAAATGAAAAATGAAACATTCATGTATCAAAGAGGCACAAAAGACAATGAAAATGTCATTCCTCGACCCCCTTGTCATTCTCCGACTTGTTCGGGGAATCCAGAGGGCATGTTTAGTCGGGGAATCCAGAGCAATTAAAACCCTGGATTCCGTGTCCCCCGATTAAAGACTTCGAGGGCAGGCAAGCATGGAATGACAGGAGAGAGTATTTTTAGGTGAAACGTAAAACTTTTTTAAATAGATTTGTTAGATGAAAGGAGGAAGTAAAATGGCAAGTTTAACAAGACGTAACTTTATGAAGCTTGGAGTAGCCAGCGGTGCTCTCCTTGCAACTGGAGAAGGTCTTAAATCACGCGCACTTGCTGGAAGTGTTAAATTGGAATCAGGCGGCAAAGATTTTTCGTTCGTTACAAAAGCTGAGAGGCAGGCAATACCTTCTTCGTGCTGGCAGTGCGTTACCCGTTGTCCCAATATAGGATATGTGGAGGACGGGAGACTTGTTAAGATAGAACCCCAGCCCAATTCCATTAGAACCGAGGGCAAGATGTGCTCAAAGGGACAGGCAGGAGTCAACCAGTCTTATGACCCTGACAGGATTCTCTATCCAATGAAACGCGCAGGTAAGCGCGGTGAAGGAAAATGGAAAAGGATTTCATGGGATGAGGCGCTTACAGAATTAACGGATAAACTGAAAAAACTCCGTGATGCAGGAACCCCTGAAAAATTCATGTTCCACTATGGAAGGATGAAGGCGAGTTCCGATAAGTTAATAAAGGAAGCATTTCTGCCAACATATGGCACCAAGACCGTAGCCGGACATACAGCTATATGCGAAGGCGCCAAATGGGTCGGTCAGGAGCTGACATGGGGCAAACATTATGACAACTGGGATTTTGATAACACTAAATACGTACTGAATTTTGGCAGTAATGTGAACGAGGCTCACACCAATCACGTCCCTGTTTCTCAGAGATTGGTGCGTGCAAGGGTTGACCGCGGAGTGAAGATGGTGACCTTTGATGTGAGGCTTTCAAACACTGCTGCAAAATCAGATGAATGGATACCAATTAAGCCCGGGACTGATGGTGCGGTTATGCTTGCTATGTGCAATGTGATTATGAGCAGTGACCTTTATGATAAGGACTTCTTCACCTTCGTAAAGGCAACAAAGAACCCGAATGCCTCTGCTGATGAAAAAATAGCCTCGCTAAAATCACACCTCGCACAATATACCCCTGAATGGGCAGAAAAGATAAGCGGTGTCAGCGCAGGAAAGATTAAGTCCATAGCAATGGAATTTGCCAAGACAAAGCCCGCATGTTTGATAACCTACAGGGGAGCCGTGGCGCATTACAACGGTGTTGAGAATGAGCGCATAGCCATGATGCTTGCAGGAATAACAGGCAATATAGATAACCCTGGCGGCAGAACCAAGGCTGTGGCTTCCTCGTGGAAATTCCCCGAGGGACCAAAGGATAAGCCAAAGGCAAAGGCATTGCACATAGTTGACGGATTTAAAGGAGCTTCAGTCTATCCAACGCACCATGCTGACCAGATGGTTATGAAGATGATAAAGGACGGCAAGGAGGGAAGACCTGATATTTATCTCTGGTACTGCTACACCCCGGTTTTTGCCAATGGAGAGATGCAGGAGAACATAGATATTATGAAGGATGAAAGCCTGATTCCATACTCTGTATGCTCTAACCCGTTTTATGATGAATCAGCCGCTCTTGCTGACCTTATACTTCCCGACACCCCCTATACAGAAAGATGGGATTGGGATGGCGATGTAAGTCCTGCCCAGATTGCTGAATATCAGATACGCCAGCCATTGATTAAGCCATTGGGTGAGTCAAGAAACTTTATGGATGTTGCCTGTGACCTCGCAAACAGGATGGGCTTCCCCTTAGGGTTTAATTCTATGGAGGAGTTTGTCACCCAGTCTGGCGACATGACACCTGAAATCAAGGCGCTTGGCGGCATTGACTACCTGAAAAAGAATGGTGTATGGCACGACCCTAATGCAAAGCCAAAGTTTTATTCCTACAAGAAGGAAGTAAAAGAAGAAGACCTCAAGGCAGAAGGCGTAATCTTTGATGAGGCTACGGGTAGTTACTGGAACTATAAGAAATCCAAGGCAAAGGATGAGGCAGAGGCAAAGGCAACAGGTTACACCAAAACAAAAGATGCATACAAGGGTTATGTCGGTCAGAAGATTGGAGACAAGGTCTATGCAGGCTTCAAGCCTGATAAACTCAACAAGTCAGGTTATCTTGAGCTGTACTCTGAACTAATGGAAGAGAAAAAGTTTAATCCTCTGCCAAGTTATCTGTCAATACCCGAGCATGAGAAGATGGGCTCAGGTGAGCTGATTCTCACCACCTATAAGGTAGCTGTGCAGATACACTCAAGAAGCCAGAACTGTAAATGGCTGACTGAGATTTTTAATGACAATCCAGCTTGGATTAACTCCGCTACAGCTTCTGCACTGGGAATTAAGGATGGTGACAAAATTAAGGTTAAATCCAGTGTTGGTGAAATCACAACCAAGGCTCATGTAACAGAGAATATTATCCCGGGTGTTGTAGCGATTTCCCATCACAGCGGACACTGGGAATATGGAAGATACGCATCGGGCAAGAAGGCGCCCGGGGAAGGTGGCGCACATGACGATGATGCTGACCTCAAGCTCATGTCGTGGAAAGACTTTGGAGTGCGCCCTAACTGGATAATACCGAACTCTCCAGACCCGATAGGCGGACAGCAGCGGTGGATGGATACGGTGGTGAAAGTTACAAAGGCATAGTAGAGGCGATGGTGTCATTGCGAGGAGTCCCGATGCCTCGGGACGACGAAGCAATCTCAAAAAGCTAAATATCCCCTCCTTTCATGGGAGGGGATATTTTTTATGTTCTTTTTTGTCATTGCGAGGAGCGAGACCCCTCATTTGTCATTGCGAGGGACGAAGTCCTGAAGCAATCTCATGGATTCATTCGGGGCAGGCTCGGCAATCTCTATGGGGAAACAATCTTATGTTTATATAATGACTAATAAAAACAATACAGCCCTTTATACTGGCGTTACAAACGACTTAAAGAGAAGAATTTATGAACACAAAAATAAGTTAGTAGAAGGATTTACAAAGAAATATAACATTACAAAATTAGTTTATTATGAAATTTCCAGAGATGTTGAAAGTGCTATTCTAAGAGAGAAACAGATTAAAGGCGGTTCAAGAGCCAAAAAGATTAAATTAATTGAAAGTGTAAATAGGGAGTGGAGAGATTTATATGATGAATTATGAGGCATGTTCCGAGCAAAGCGAGAAATCTCGTAGAGATTGCTTCGCGGAGTTTACCCTGAGCAAGAAAAGGAGATTGCTTCACTTCGTTCGCAATGACAGAAGCGAAGTGGCTCGCAATGACAGAAAACAAATGGGTTTGCAATGACAAATGAGAGGATTCCAAATGAAAAAGATCAAAACGCCCAAACACATGGCTGATACAGCAACACAGCGAAGCAATATCTATGCTCTCTTAGCCACAATTTATTACAAGGAAGTGGATCCTGCCTTCCTCAAGCAAATTAAAAACCCCGGGTTTCTGGGTGTCTTATCTGACATGGTTTTTCAACTGAAGGACGATATTTTGCAGAAGCCTGAAGACAAAATAATTGAAGACCTTGCTGTAGAGTATACAAGACTTTTCCTCGGTCCAGGAAAACACATCTCTCCCCATGAATCTATCCATCATGAAAGGAGTGACGGCGATTGGGGCAGATTCTGGGGTAAGGACACTGTTTTGGTGAAAAAATTTATAGAAACAGCAGGGCTTGAATACAGGTCAGAATTTACCGGAATGCCTGACCATATAAGCGTTGAGTTAGAATTCATGCACAAAGCTGCCGAGCAAGAAGCACAGGCATGGAAAGAAAATAATTCTGACGGGGCGCTTTATTGTTTGAAGATGCAGAAGAAGTTTGTTGACGAACACCTTATTAAATGGATACCCAAATTCTGCGATAAGGTCATTTCTCAAGCTGAATTATCTTTTTACAGAGAAATGGCTAAACTAACTAAAGGTTTTGTAGAGTTTGAGAAAAAGGAAATGGATGAATATATCTCAGAGGCGAAAAAATTGGTGTCAACTGGTATCTAACGCTTGACCTTGTAAGGTTTTTTAACCTGCTCTCAATATTCTGCCTCCGTTAAAAAATTTTCCCTCTTTCGTATTTAAGTTGAAAGAGACTTTTTAATCACTTAAATAAGAAATCTAAAAGTAAAGTTCAAGAGATAGGTTTATTCCTCTTACAGAGAGAAAACTTTTATAAAAATCTCTGGATTCCCGTTTTCACGGGAATGACACCTATCCCCATGTCGTCATTCCTGCGGAAGCAGGAATCCAGTAATACGGTTGTTCTTTATATGCTTTTCAACTTTTTTACGAAAGAACCAAAATTTCTTTAATATTTTATAAATCTTCTCAAACCTTATGATTTCTATTGTTAAAAAATAACAAGTTTAGATTATAATGATAATAATCCAAGGGAAAATTTACGATGGTATTAAAACATTTAAAAATGCTGATTATTATCAGTCTTGTGCTCATATTAATGGCTGATTTGATTGGCTGTAGTCGTGAGCAAGAGCCTAAAAAGATAATCCTTGAAGAAGATATTGTATTAGAAGCAGAAGAAGAACTGCCTGAAAAGAATCCTATTAGAATTGCAATTGGTTCCATGATGACTCCAAAAGAGGGGTATGCTTACTATAAACAGCTCATGGATTATATCGGAGAAAAAATGGGGAGACCTGTAAAACTTATTGATAGGGAGAAATATGCTGAGATTATCGCTTTATTAAAAACAGGCTATCTTGATATTGCCTTTGTATGCAGTAAGCCTTATGTTGATGATTTGGATTGGAGCTTTTGGTTGTACCCCAGGTTAATGGTAAGACGGAATACTACTCATATATAATAGTGCCTGTTGACAGCCCTGTGAAGACCTTTGAAGAACTGAGGGGTAAAACCTTTGCCTTTACTGACCCTGACTCTAACAAGTTCCTGCCTATATGCTTTTTAAAATGAGATTCCTTCTTTAAAGAATATATCTTTACCTATGACCACGATAAGTCAATTAAGGCGGTTGCCAAAAAAATAGTTGATGGAGCAGCCGTGGACAGTCTTATCTGGGATTACTATAATAAATTTAATCCTGAATTAACCTCAAAAACCAGGATTATCTTAAAATCTCCGCCGTATGGCATCGCGCCAGTTGTAGTCCCCCCGGGCTTGACCCTGAAATAAAAAACAAGCTAAAAAGGATATTTTTAGATATCCATAGGGATGAAAAAGGCAAAAAGATACTTGAAGGAATGATGATTGATAAGTTTGTTGCAGGAAATGATGCCTCCTATAATTCCGTACGAGGGATGATTGCCTTGATGGAGCGAAAGAAATAGGGAATTATGCGTTTTATTAGCTTACGGACTAAATTTCTAATAGGAATATTAGGGGTAATATTATTTTTGGGCGTGTTATTAATAATTTTAGTGAAAACTATAATGACCCAAAGACTTGAAAGTGAACTTCAAAAAAGAGGGGTGTATATAGCTAAGAATATTGCTTCGGAAAGCATTGACAGTATAGTAACAGAGAACTTTTTAAATCTCAACTTACTCATTCTTGAGCATAAAGAAATTGATGAAGACATTGAATATATTTTTATTTTAGATGAGAAAGGCAAGGTTTTTGCTCATACATTTGAAGAAAAATTTCCAGCGGCTTTAAAAGAAGCAAACATTGTTAAGTCAGGGCAGGCATATAATATTCAACCCTTAATTATAGGAGAAACGCACATACTTGATATAGCTTACCCAATATTAAAAGGTGAATTAGGAGTTTTACATTTAGGAATTTCTGAAGAACCCATTATGGGCGCTATTTCTGCTATAACCCAGACGCTCATGTTGATAATTATTGGCTTTTTAGTCTTGGAAGGTATCATAACGATTATTACAGCTACTGCGGTAACAAAGCCGATTGCAAAACTTATACAGAGTGCGAAAGAAATAGGCAGCGGCAACCTGCAACATAAGGTTGGCGTCAAAACAAATGATGAAATCGGTCAATTAACAGGCGCATTCAATAAGATGACAGAAGATTTAAGGGCTACTACTGTTAAATGTGATGAACTGTCCCGTGAGGTTAATGAACGCAGGAAGGTTGAGGAAGCGCTTAAGATTTCCGAGAAGAAATACCGTGACCTCGTAGATAATGCCCCTGTAGGAATATTTTAAGGCAGTCTTGAAGGTGATATGCATTATGTAAATGATGCATTGTTAAAGATTTTTGAGTTTGCGTCAACTGAAGAAATGATTGGAACCGGTGTTCTGCCGGGATATAAAAACCCAGGGGACCGGGAGATTTTAATTGAAAATCTTAAAAGAACAGGTAAAGTCAACAATTTAGAGTTTGAAGCGATTACAAAAAAAGGAGAAACTAAAAATATACTTTTAAGCGCAACACTTGATGGGGACGTCATATCAGGAATGGTTATGTACATTACCGAGCACAAGCAGACAGAAAAGGCATTGCAGAGGGCGGAGCATTTGAAAATGCTTGGTGAACTGGTAATAGGACTTGCTCAGGAGATTAGAAACCCGCTTGCAGGTATCCAGGTGTCAGTGGAAACACTTTCTAAGGAGGTATTCACATCAGAAGAGGATAGAGAAATTATATTAAAAATAATTAATGAGATTAAACGAATTGATTTATTGCTAAAGAACCTTCTTGATTTTGCCCGACCGTCTAAACCTCAACTCACACCTGTAAATATGAATGATATCCTTGATAAAACCATTGCCTTTTCACTGAGACGCCCCTCTTTCTCATCAAATACCGTAACAGCAATAAATGTTTTGAAGAATTTTGACAAAAATCTTCCAGAGATAGTAGCTGACCCCATACAACTACAACAGGCATTCATGAATATGATACTCAATGCAATAGACGCCATGCAGGATGGAGGGACATTAGCTGTAAAGACATCATATGATGCAGAGCTAAACGTTATACAAATTGCAATCTCTGACACCGGCAGGGGGATAGATGAAAAAGTTAGAGACAGAATCTTCCAGCCGTTTGTTACAACCAAAACAAGACGCAGGGGGCTGGGCTTAGCTATCACTAAACGGCTTATAGAGGAGCATGGGGGTGATATATGCGTAGAGAGCAGCCCCGGGAAAGGAACAACGTTTATTATCCTGTTCCCTATTAAACAAGTGAGAAAGGAACAGATAACATGCTTAGTGTAATCTGATTTTTAAATATGCTAAAATAGAGTTAAAAAGCTATGGAAGTAATAAATAGGCATTTCAAGATAAGGTTTATTATTGTAGTATTTCTTGTATTAATATTAGCCCTCTCAATAAGTGCGGCCTTTTTTTATTTTTATACCAATAAAGAACTCGGTGAGACATATACACAGAAAATTTATGCAATCACACAATTTAAGACGATAGTTATAAAGGATACCCTTTTCATATTTATTCCCCCTGTTATTGCCGCCATAATTTTTATAGTAATTCCCATTATCTTATATACCCACAGGATTGTTGGACCCCTTGTAAGGATAAGGGCGGTTACTCAGCAAATATCAGAGGGTGATCTTGATATATTAATCAAATTCAGGGAAAAGGACGCGATAAAGCCCCTCGCTGATGCATTAAATAACCTGGCACTGAAATATAGAGAAAGATATTCCAGATTAAGTAGTCTCCTTGAAGAGGCATATAAAGATACAGATGAGATGTGCAAGTTCATTGAAAAGGGTGATTACGCTGCTATAGAGGATAAAAGAAAGAAAATAGTCAAAAATACCGAGGAGATAAAGAGTATACTTTCTGGGATTAAATTATGAAAAAAAGCTTTCTTCTTCTGCTGCTACTCACGGCAGCTATTATCGCATATGCGGTCTTTAAAAACCCTCATGAGTTCCCTATGAATGAATGTCAGTTTTGCCATATAGATTATGAGAAAGACCCTAAAAGCCTTACAGCGCCAGTGACAAATATATGTAAAAATTGCCATGCTCAGATAACCCTGAAGTCTTCACATCCTGCAGATATCTATCCGGGAGCAACTACTATCCCTCCTGATCTGCCGTTGAAAAATGGGATGATTGCATGTACTACATGTCATAATATCCACGGAGAGTATCAAAATGTCTTTGGAGAGAAGGCATATTTTTTGAGAAGGCCTTACACTGGAAGAGAATTCTGCATCTCCTGTCATAAGCAAGGAATATCTTTAGAGCCTCATGCAGGTGTCATTGATGTTGCCCACATGGGAAGCAGGTTTAAGGTAACAAATCCTTCTGAACCCCTTGACCCAATATCCAGAGAATGTATTAGTTGTCATGGTGGCATAGTGGGCAAGGCCGTAACCTTTGGGTTTGGTAGTGGTGTATGGACTCATGAAAAGCCAGCCAACTCACATCCTATCGGGGTTGATTATGAGAAAAGCAGGTTACAAAGAAAAGAGTCAATGCTAAAACCTACCTCTCTTGTTGACAAAAGGATTATTTTTTTTGATGGAAAGATAGGATGCGGAACATGCCATGATATATATTCAAAAGAGCAGCGGTCTCTTGTGATGAGTAATAAAGGCAGTAAACTCTGCACATCATGCCATGAACTGTAAGAAGGGGTGTCAAAAGTTACATTAAAAGTGATGTAAAAATAAAAAATTAAAAAGCAAAATGCAAAATGACAAATTAAAATTCGAAATTATATAAGATACTATAGCGTGTGGGGTAATTTTATATACTACTTCCTGCACCCTAATCCCCTATACGCTTATTTTTATATTTTGACATGTATTTTTGCATTTTTATTTTTGATTTTTAATTTATGTATGAACAAAATAGGGAGAGCGATTTAATTGCCTATAACACATAGCAGGAGGGTTTATGAAATATAGACGAAAACAATATATTACGGATAAAAGATATCAATGGCGAATAGCATTAAGAATTATTTCTATCTGCTTTATATATCTACTTTTTAATTTAATTTTATTTAATTATCTAACATATAAAAAACTGGAGTTTTTGCGGTGGAAAATGCATTTACCCGTGGAGACTATAGGTGAGATAATTAAGCCGTATCTCTTGTCCTCTACGATATTATCAATATTTTTTACCGTTGTAACACTTTTTATTTTTATCAGATACATTTTCAAGAAAACCTCAGTCCCTATACACAGGTTAAAAACGGATATAGAAAAAGTGGCCGATGGCGACCTTTCAACGAATATTTATTTACGGAAAGGAGATGATTTTAAAGATACAGCTAATGATTGCAGCAGGATGGTTTCTGCCCTGAGGGATAATTTCGTTTTTATAAAAAATGGATTCTCTGTCATAGAGAGAATACTTGAAAGGATGGAATATATAAAAAATAAGCCTGATATTGCTAAGAAGGAATGCAAAGTTCTTATGGAGACCATAGATTCTTTAAGGAAAGGGATACATAAATCACTCAATTTAGGTTAAAATTAGTAAAATGAACCATAAAATTACCACAAATGACATGTCTCATTTGAAGGCAGAAGACCTGCCAAAGGTTCCCCTTCTATTAAATGAGATATCATCCCGATTTATTCGCGAAAATAAAGTTATCCCCTTTGAGTTCAAAAACAATCTCTTGAAAGTGGTAATGGCAAATCCAGAAGACAGGGAAACTATAGATGCTCTCGGTGTGGCAACATCGGCAGATGTTGTGGTATATACTGCTCAGAATAAAGTGATAGAGGACTATATAGCCAAGTTCTATGCTCAAGAATCACAGGACATAGACAAGATAATTGAGGATATAGGCGAGAAGGGATTTGAATTTTTAAGGGAAGAGGAAGAAGATATAGGTCATCTTAAGGACCTGGCATTAGAGGCTCCAATAATAAAGCTCGTTAACATGCTTACAACAAGGGCGATTGAAAACAGGGCAAGCGATATTCATATAGAGCCATTTGAAGACGAATTAAAGGTCAGATTCCGTATAGATGGGGTTTTATACGACATAGAATCAATACCCAAAAGGCTTCAGGCAGCCATTGTATCGAGGATAAAGATAATGGCAAGACTTAATATTGCCGAAAGAAGATTGCCGCAGGATGGACGCATTAAGCTCAAGGTTAACGAAAAAGAAATAGACATGAGGGTTTCTACGATTCCAGTGCTATATGGCGAAAGTGTGGTTATGAGGATACTCCATAAAGAGGGTATAGTTATAGACCTTGACAAACTCGGATTTTCTACAGAAATACTCTCTGCCTTTAATCATCTCATCAAAAAGCCAAATGGTATCATACTGGTCACAGGTCCTACAGGAAGCGGCAAGACAACAACCCTTTACGCCGCCCTTGATAAAATAAATTCACCTGAAAAAAAGATAATCACTGTTGAAGACCCTATAGAATATTATCTTAAGGGAGTAAATCAGATACAGGTAAAACCGCAGATAGGCTTGAACTTTGCAAATACGCTGAGGCATATGGTCCGGCAGGACCCTGATATTATCCTGATAGGTGAGGTCAGGGATATGGAGACAGCAGAGATAGCCATACAATCAGCCCTTACAGGGCATCTTGTTTTCTCAACATTACATACCAATGATGCCTCCAGTGCAATAACGAGACTCCTTGATATGGGGATTGAAAATTTCCTACTTTCTTCTACTATAAGGGGTATACTTGCCCAGAGGCTGGTAAGGGTTATATGTCCTGCGTGTAAAGAAGTTGACCTATCAATTGCTGACAGGGAAGAACTCAAAATTCTGGGCATCAGTAGTGATGCCCCCCTTTACAGAGGTAAGGGATGTGAAAAATGTGCCTCCACAGGTTATTATGCAAGGATAGGGATATTTGAACTCCTTGTTGTGTCTAATGAAATACGAAGGCTTATCTTAAGAAATGCTGACTCAAATGAGATAAGGGAAGCAGCGAGAAGGCTCGGCATGAAGACACTAATTGAGGATGGTGTTGAAAAGATAAAGGCTGGCATAACGACCTTGGGCGAGGTCTTGAAAGTAACTCAGGAGGCATAGTGCCTATCTTTTCATACAGGGCTACCACTTTTGATGGTGCAATTATAGATGGTGTTATAGAGGCTTCTGATGAAAAGTCTGCTATTGAGAGGCTTAAAAATTCCGGGGTTATCCTCTTAAAGATTACCACTCAAGGGGAGGAAATAAAAAAAAGGTTTACCCTTAGATCCTCAAGTGAAGACCTTCTCACATTCACAACAGAGCTATCTACGCTTCTGGTCGCCGGCTTACCATTAGATACGAGTCTAAATATACTCTCTGGGATATCAGAAGGCGGACAGATGAGGGATATAATTAAATCCATCCTGAAGTCAATCAGGGAGGGCAGTTCTTTCTCTGATGCACTTCAGAGGCACCCGAGGATATTTCCGAGGCTTTATGTGAACATGATTAGGGCAGGGGAGGCTGGGGGTGTGCTAAATGTGGTGTTGGAAAAACTGAGTGAGTTCCTTGAGACCACAAAGGAGATAAAGGAACATGTCTTTTCCTCTATGATTTATCCTGTAATACTTTTCATCACAGGCGGCATATCAATAATCATACTTTTAACCTTTATGGTTCCTAAGTTTACTTCAATATTTGCCGAATTGGGCTCATCAATGCCCCTTGCTACTCGTTTACTCCTTGGGTTCAGCAATGCACTCGGGGCATACTGGTGGCTCTTTCTCTTATCTATGATAGCAGGCTGGTCTATCTTCAGAAACTATATAAAATCTGATAAGGGCAGATACAATTGGGATTCCTTTAAGCTCAGGATGATGGGCGATGTGATAAGAAAGCTTGAGACTGCAAGATTCTGTAGGACACTGGGCACGCTACTCCGCAGCGGGGTGCCAATGCTTCAGGCACTAAACAATGCAAAGGATGTTATAAACAATCTGGTTATAGCCTCTGCTATTGATTCCCTCTCTAAGGGTGTTAAAGAGGGAAAGGGTATAACGATTCTTTTATCCGAGGCAAATGTTTTTCCACCTCTTGCTGTCTCAATGGTTAAGGTTGGAGAGGAAACAGGTCAACTGGAGGATATGCTGATAAAGGTCGCAATTACATATGAAAAAAGCCTGAAGGTGGCTCTGAGGAGATTTCTGAGCATCCTTGAACCTGCTATGATTCTTATAATGGGTTTGATTATTGGTTTTATAGTACTCTCAATGCTTATGGCAATATTCAGCATTTCAGAACTACCGTTTTAGCGTGTAGCGTATAGCGTGTAGGGGTCAAGGATTCAAGAAAGTAAATAAAAGATTATCCCGAATAGTCGGGACAAAATGCAAAATGACACATCAAAATTCAAAGGTGAAGACAAAAGTTCATTTTTACATTTTAATCTGTCATTTTAACTTTTTATCTTTTATTTTTGATTTTGATTTTCACTTGAACAACTTTTTGGGAGAAGAACCAAACTTATTAAAAGGAATGGAAAGATGACAAAAAATACACCCTACACGCTACACCCTACACGCTATACGCTTAGCGGAGCTGGTTTTACCTTCCTTGAACTAATAATCGTCTTGTTTCTTATTTCTCTCATACTCGGTCTTTCTGTTGTTTTTTTCGCAAATATATTGCCCTCAAGCAGATTTGACGCAACAGCCAGGGAGCTCTCAGCCACCATTAGATATGCCCGAGCTCTTGCAAAGATTAGTGGCGAAAGAAAAACCATCACGATAGACCTTGATTCAAAAAAATACGGGATAGAAGGTCATGGTGAAAGAGGTATTTCCTCTGGTATAGGTATCAAGGTAAAAGATCCCTTGTCAGGAGAAATCAGTACAGGAAAGTACCAGTTAGTTTTCAATGCAGCAGGGGATATCGTAGGAGGGACAATAGTTTTACAGGATAAAAAAAGGACATCTGATATAGAGATAGACCCTGTAGTCGGGGCGGTGGTGGTAAGATGAGTTCAAAAGTTCAAAAGTTCAAAAGTTCAAAAGTTAGGAAGTCTTTAGCTTATAACTTGCAACTTATAACTTGCAATTCAGGATTCACTCTCCTTGAAGTGCTTGTTGCTCTTGCGATATCTGGCATTGCATTGATAGTCGTGTTACAGCTCCTTTCAAGTAATCTGAAGGCTATATCTGCATCAGAAGACTATGTGTCCGCTGTCATAAAGGTAGAGGCTAAAATGAGAGAGATACTTGATAATTCTAATCTCTCAGAAGGGTCGTGGAGTGAAGTAACACCCGATGGATACCAGATAGACGTTTCTATAAGAGATGCCGAGAAAGATAGGACTCAAAATCTAAGGGTAAGGCTTTTAGGGGTTGATTTAACAATCCACTGGACGAAGGGAACAAAACACAGGTCGTTGACCCTGAAGACTTTGAAAGTTGTAAATAAGAAAATCTAAAGAGATGGAATGCAATAAGCATCACAAAATGTCATTGCGAGGCACGAAGTGCCAAAGCAATCTCAAAAAACAAGATTCCTCGCTTACGCTCGGAATGACATCTTTTGGGCGTAGGGCGGGTTTTACTCTCCTTGAATTAATAATCTCCGTTACTATAATCGGGATTATTGTTTTAATGGTAATGGGCGCCATGAGACTCGGATTTCGTTCTGTAAGCTCAGGAGAAAAGAAGATGGAATCCTTTGAGAGAATGCGGGCATCTTTAACAATCATAGATTCACAGATTCAATCTGGAATACCGGTTACATATATAGAAGATGGCGATTTGAAATATTACTTCAAAGGACAGAGAGGACTTCTACAGCTGTCTACAAACTATTCCTTATGGGATAGACAGAGGGGCTATGTGGTAGTTACATATAGGGTTGTATCCGATGTCTCAGGGAAGAAGTCATTATATGCATCTGAAAATATTATTGGCATTAAAGACAAAAGAGAGGTAAAACTCCTTGATGGTTTTGATGAGATGTATTTTGAATATTTTTACAAAGACCCAATAGATGGTAAAGAGAAGTGGGTAGAGGAAGTGAAATACAATTTATATATCCCTGAAAAGGTAAGATTGCATATTGTTGATGGTACAAAAAGACTCTCCATTAATATTCCGGTAAGGGCAAGATGACATTTTTCTTTTTTTCTGGTATATTCTTTTTATTTACTTAATTCTGGGAAACAAACATGTTCCATAGCACTGCAAAGAACAAAGAAAACCCTTATACCGACTCGTCGGCACAAAGGAGAATGAAAATAGCCCACGTTCTTTTCATTTTTTACTTTTCATTTTTTACTTTTCACTTTTCACTTATTTATGCACAGGAGCCTGAGAGACAAAACTCCAGCGCCCTGAAGTCGGAGATTCGTTCCGAACCTGCAAACTTAAAAAAAGACGAGTTCAGTTTCAATTTTGATGATGAAGATGTATTTTCAGTAATCCAGACAATATTCGGTGATATACTGAAGGTCAATTACATAATTGACCCACAGGTAAAGGGTAGGGTGAATTTAAGGACCGTAACTCCTGTGGCAAAAGAGAGTATACTCCCCTTGATGGAAATTATACTGAGGCTCAATGGCATTGGCATAGTAGAAGCAAATAACCTTTACAGGATAGTTCATATAAGTGGAATATCAAAGGAGCCAATAAAACCGCAGGTCTTTGTATATCCTGTTCAGAATAGTAAGGCAAAAAATGTTGCTTCACTGCTTCAGCAGATACTCTTAGGCATGAAGCCATCAACTGAGACGCAATCCTCCCTGCCTGGGCAGACAGGTAACACTCAGCCGCAGGCATCAATCATACAAACAGGTGGAGAGGCACTTGTGTCAAATGTTACAAGGATATTCCCTGACGAAATCACAAATACAATAATAATACTCGCAACCTCGGAGGATTATGCCTTGATAAGCGAGATAATTAAAAGGATTGATATGGTGCCGAGACAGGTTCTGATAGAAGGCTTAATTGTTCGTATTGACCTGTCCGATAGTCTGAGATTCGGACTTGCCTGGTCATTAAAGACAGATTTAAATACCTCGGACTTTAACCTTACCGGCGTAATGGGACAAAGACCATCTGACTTGGTAGATGCGTCAGGTAGTCCCGTAACTCTGTCAGGAACAGGTTTTACATTCCTCGCTACAGATTTAAGCGGTATAGTGAGGGCGCGTCTTGAGGCTCTTTCATCAGAAGGCAAAGCAAATGTCATAGCTGCTCCCCACATACTTGTGTCAGATAATCGTGAGGCAAGGATTCAGGTAGGTCAACAGGTTCCTATTCCAACTACAATTATTTCACAAGCACAGACATCAACAACAATTCAATATAAAGATATAGGGATAATCCTGAAGGTAAAACCGCAGGTTAATGAAAGTGGACTGGTCTCTCTTGAGATAACGCAGGAGGTATCTTCTTCCGCAACTTCATTAGCGGATATTGCTACAGGAGTCAATCCTGTTATAAATAAAACAGAAGCCTCCACCCATCTTGTTGCACAGGACGGCGAGACAATAATAATCGGAGGTCTTATAAGAGAAGACACAAACAAGACAAGAAGCGGCATTCCCCTTCTCAGCAAAATCCCGTTGCTCGGTTATCTATTTGGCAGCACAACAAAAGCTATTGA
Organism: Nitrospirota bacterium; assembly: GCA_016208965.1. Taxonomy (GTDB): domain Bacteria; phylum Nitrospirota; class Thermodesulfovibrionia; order UBA6902; family DSMQ01; genus JACQXB01. The sequence continues at coordinate 5,895 of JACQXB010000029.1, read as the reverse complement.
TAAGATAGAAATTGTCATTCTACTTACCCCACACGTAATCAGGAGTCAGACAGATGCTTCAAATATAACGTCAGATTATCTAAATAAATTTAAGGATGCCACTAAGGATAAAAAGGTAGATGAGTTCATAGAAAAGTCTCCCCCTTAATCTCTTTTCTTCGGGGTAGAAGTCAGATTTACTATTATTTTCTCCTCCCCTCTTACCAATATTATTTTATCGGGCTCAATCTCTTTGAGGATGAAACCGTCTATCTCCTCCCCTTTTTTTATAACCCTCAACCTCTTCTTCCCTCCTGATGTAGTTAGAGGGGACCGTTTATTCTCAATGTGGGCAAGGCTTATTTCTTCCGATACCACTGTTCCATAGAGGACAATCTCAGGTCTTAGGGTTTTTTCATCCTTTTTATCAACAGGCATGGGATGTATTATCCTTTCAGGATGAAAGGGGTTTTGCTCGGCTACGATTATGTAGTCTATAAAGGGTGTCCCCGCTCTCCCGGCAGGTTCTTCCACTTTATCCAGCACTTGGTCAAAGTGCTTGGATTTATTTTTATCTGTTTTCTTACTTATAGGAAGGGGATATTTAATGTCCATTTTTAGTAAAGGCAAGACCGCGTAATTAGCAAATAATAAAATAATTACTACCAGTATAACGTTCAAGATATTAATACTTCTTAAAAGATAGTTCATTTTTTAAAAAGGGGTCAAGGGTTCAAGGGTTCGAGTGAAAATCAAAAATCAAATATCAAAAATCAAAATTACAGATTTAAATGCAATCCCGACATTTCGGGATGATTTTTAATCTTTTATTTAGTCTTTTGAACCCTTGACCACTTGAATCCTCATTTTATTTTCCACTCGTTAACGCTGATACTCCCACCTTTACTCCAAGTTCCCGTGGCTCTCTATAGTCTCTTATACTTACATCTATCTCTCTCACGAAAAGAGATGGGGTATGTGTTTCAATGGCATAGAGGGCATCGCTAAGCGTCTTCACATCAGGCATAGCCCCGTCTATATTTACATTTATTACCTTAAATTTTCCTAAATCTAAAATTTGCCCCATCCGCTCGCTGGAGACCTTCCCGCCCATGCCTGTTATAATCCCCTTAACCATGTCCTGAAGCGATGCTGATGCAATAGAATAGGTTTCCCCTTCTATCATTTCTGTATTGTAAAAGCCTCTTATCTCCTTCAATGAAGCAAGTTCCTTCTCAAGATTGGGTATCTCTGATATAAGGGTAATATACTTTTCAATGATCTTTGTCTTTATTTCTTGGGCGTCTTTAATTGAGGATATATTCCTTTGAATCTCCAGATAACCATACCGGTACATAACAATACTTAGGAGCATAATCATCAGTAGCATCATGACCATCAATCTCTTAGAACCCTTCATCCACGACTCCTTCCTCCAATCCTTTTATGGTTGTCTCCATTTTCTTTGCGTCCTCTATCTCCATTCTTATACTGAATCTATCAACACCTTTTTTAATATCCTTAAATGCAGGAGATGAGAGCTCAACCTTTTTGAAATATCTTGATGCTTCAAGTTTTGATAAAAGCCCTGTAGCTGAACCTGCATAACCTTCAACCTCTGCCGTGTTTTCTGTGATATGCATCCTTGTGAGCCATGCATTTTTGGGAAGAATGGTTGTAAGTTCCCTCAAGATATCCAGAGCCATTGGCCTGCTTTCCTTTAAACTTCTTATGTCAGAGATTTCTTTTTGAATCTCTTTAATATCTTTGGTGAGCCATTCAAATTTCTTAATATCACCCTTTCTAATGGCTATTTCGCTATCAATCTTCCCAAGCCTCTTTTCTTCTATTTTAAGGGGCATGAGCGTATAAACAACCCCTAAAGCTACGATTATAAGTAAAAGGATTATTGTAAAAAACAGGGGCGTCTTTTGCCTTCCATAGACTCTCTTCTTAAGTAGATTAAATCCCTTAGCCTCTTGCCGTAATTCCTCCAATACACCTCCTATGGCAGCATAAGGAAGATGTTTTTGACTATCAGGAATCTTTAGTTTTATATCGGTCTCACCAAATATCTTGACAGGCAGGTCTGTTTTTAGTTTTAGCATTTCTCCAAAGGAGAGGTCGATGTTTTTTAAGGAAATCATGAGCTGGGGCGTTTGTCTTTCTTTTCCGCCACGGCGGATCGATCCCGATTTTGCGGTTTCTGCAAGGGGAGCAATTTCTTTCAAAATTGTCTCTACCTTCTGGATTTCCGATGAACTGTCATTACCTTGTGAGAAATTACCCCTGAACACCTCTGCTATAGAACCATCGGTAAATAAGGCGCCTTCATATTCATTTTCATCTATCTCTACAAAGATGGAATCTCTATTTTTATCTATGTAATGAGATAAACACCCGAGACCTGAGAGATTGACACTTAACCTGCTGACATAAATGCCCTTTCCCCTGAGCAAATCCATGTATTTATTTGCTAAATCAGCCCTTACTGCCACCAGTAAAATAATGATATTTTTATCATCTTCTTTGAGTATCCTAAAGTCATATAGTGCCTCTTCAGAGCTAAAAGGTGTTAACCTATCCATTTCGTAAGACATAACTCTCTTGAGATTTTCTTTAGCAGTGATGGGGAGCTCTACCTTTTTTATAACTACCCATTTCTTTGGAATACTCAGCGTTATCTCAGCCTTTACCCCGTTAGAAAGAAAGCCCCACCTGCGATTTCTAACGGGGTTTACAGCTTTTAGTTCGCTAACCATTAAGGTAACGGTGGACGCAAGTTCTTCTGGTTGTGGGTATCCTTCTTCTTTCAAAGGGTAGCTTCTCAAGGCATTTATTTTTATCCGTGTGAGAAATCTTGTTCCATAAGCCAGAGATATGGCAGCCTTCTCAATAGAGATACAAAGACTCTTCTTTGGCAGGATTATATTATCAGCATCAAAGGTGAGCAGCCTCCAGAGAGGAGACCATATCCTCTGCAGTGTCGTCAGAGAATCAGAGACAACTGATGTCAATTTTTTAATGGCTATTGCTGTTTCCATCAATTTAGCGTGTAGCGAGCAGCGTGTAACGTGTAGTTTATATTTACACGCTATACGCTACACCCTACACCCTAATTTTTTACACGTTATACGCTATACGCTATCTTACACTTATCCCTTTTTTATAATAAAGATAGTTGTATTTGTTGTCACCGATAACAACGATAATTGCCTTAATACCATAACCCGCTTTCTTATTACTTTTGTATCCAACAGATTCAATGGCGAATGTATGGGCACCTTCTGTGGTTACATAAGGCTCTACAAGGGGATAATTTTCTTCAGGAATCCCCTTTATTTCCTGAAAATAGCTAATCTCTTTAATTTGCCTCTGAGTTATTATTTCATCTGCGACCTCAGGTGTAATGCCTGGAACAGCCATTAAGACCTCCCTGGACGCTGCATTTATATTAATTGCGCCTGTTCCTGAATTGACCGTAAGAAAATCTATGATACCCTTTTTTTCTTTGCTCCTATATAATATCTCAGGTGTTACACCATTAACCATTAAAAGTTCCTCTAATGTATCAAAATTGGCATTTTTTACTTTATATGGATTTGGCAAAAGCATGTAGTAATCACTCTCGGCACCATGGAGCCTATGTAACTCATCGGGGTCCTTCCAATCCATTATGGAGTCCACAATCGTGTCAACATCCTCTAATTCAAGACCAAGATTTATTAATAAATTTCTTAATATTACATCAGGTGTTGTGTTTATGTCTACTTTTCCTGATTCGTCAGTAATACTGACCGTGTAAAAACCATTATCTGTCTGAATCATATAAGGTGTGCCAGCTATATTCCATACCTCCATGCCTTCTAAAATTGTCCTCTGACCTTTATTTGCCCCGTTTAGAGATAAATCTCTAACGGGGTTTACATTTCTATAGAAAACCTCCATAATTCCTCTCTCTATCCCCGCCTCGGCAAGAAATCTTTTTTCTATATCTTCCTTAAAGGAGAGTGTGGAATGTGTCTCCACCCTCACTGCAAAGGAAAAGGAAAGAACAATAACCATCATTATGGCTAATACCCATAATACCATGATAAGTGCTATACCCTTTTTGTTGCCCATTATTTTTTTAAGTGCGTTTCCAAGGTTGTTATATGCCTCTAAGGAGCTTCACTTGAAGAATAACATAAAGAGTATTATACTTAAAATTAAGGAAATTTCAGCCTCGGCTGATTCGCCTGAGGCTAAAAGGATTCTAATCCCCTTTCCACTTTAGCAAAGGGAAATTTCAAAATGGTATTTTCGGAATGAAGAAAAAGATTGTCATAGGTTTAGCCATCTTTTCCTTGATTTTTTCCCTCCTGACTGCATATATAATTATCACCATTGAGACAACCATATCCGAACTCAGTAATTTTATAAAGCTCCATCAGGCTGAGATATGGAGAGAGCGCTTGCTTATAAACGTTGTAAGGATCCAATCTGACCTTGAGTCCAAGAAAGGAAACGATTCCATCATCTTGACAGATGCAAAAAACCTCGCGGGAGAAATTGAGAAATGTTTTGACTGCCATCATACCCAAAATATAAAGGACAGGCTCTCTAACTTAAGAAATCGTTTCCTGGAATACAGAGAAGCAGTGAAAGGAATTTTTTTAGTAAGGGGTAATGTCAAAGGATTCTATGAAGAAGATGCCATTAGAATAGGAGACTCCCTGATTAAAGACCTCAATGAGATGATAACAATGACAAGCAGTGGTCTTAATGAGAAGACGAAATTAGCCCTGAGAAAGATAGAAAATACAAAAATCATACTTTTTGTAACATTAGCCAGTGGACCCCTTCTAATAACGGCTTTAAGCCTTATTTTTATAAGGTCGTTTACAAAGCCTTTAGATATACTCCTTGAGGCAACACGGAGATTAAAAAGTGGTGATTTAGATTACAGAGTTGGAAGGTTGAAAGATGAGTTTGGAGAGGTAGCTAAATCTTTTAATGAAATGGCAGATTCATTAAAGGAGCAGATGCTCAATATGCAGCGGACTGAACAATTGCGTGTGTGTGGGGAGGCGGCAACAGGGCTTGCCCATGAAATCAAAAATCCTCTTGCAGGCATTAAGGTCTCAATGGAGGTTCTGGCAGAGGACCCCATCATCTCAGAAGAAAATAGAGAGGTTTTGTTGAAAGCCATCAAAGAAGTGAGACGAATAGAATTACTATTAAAAGAACTCCTCAATTTTGCCCGACCACCTAAACCGAATCTTACCCCCACAAATATAAATAACATCATTGATGTTTCCCTGGCATTTTCAATTAATATTCCACTCCTTTCAACTAATAACTCAAAAGCGGTTAAAGTTTTAAAAGACTTTGATAATAATCTTCCAATGATAATGGCTGACCAGATGCAGCTGCAACAGATATTCCTCAATTTACTGCTTAATGCGGTTGAGGCAATGCCCAACGGTGGAACACTATCTATAAAGACCTTCCATGATCTGGCAAAAAATTCAATACAGGTAGATATAACTGATACAGGCAAAGGAATTCGCAAAGAAATAATGGATAAAATCTTTCAACCATTTTTCACAACCAAGCCAAAAGGCACAGGAATGGGTCTGGCTGTTACTAAAAGAATTGTAGAGGAACATGGAGGTAACATAAGTGTGAGAAGCACTCAAAACGAGGGAACAACGTTTAGGATTGCCTTTCCTGTTGAAAAGGCAGCGAGTAGCGTGTAGGGAGTAGTATGTGGAAGGCGAAAAGGTATTTAGAATGAAAACTAAAGGTAAAATCTTTCTCCTTGACGATGAAGACCTTATTGTATCAATGCTTTCAAGGGCGCTCAGCAAAGAGGGCTATAAAGTAACCACCGAGACCAGCGCACAGGATGTGGTTGATAAGATTCGTTCATGG
>JACQXB010000027.1 GCA_016208965.1 Nitrospirota bacterium | reverse complement strand
CTAAGGAATATTTGAGTGGTCTAAGTTTAGACCCAAATTACCAGAAGGCAAAGGTTCAGCTTTGCACGATTTCAAAACAGGCATATGAGCAGGAACTGGCAATAGCTGGAAATTTTGAAAAGACCTCAGATTTTGAGTCCGCATTAGCTCATTACTCTGAGCTTAAAGATTTCCTCCAAATGCTTACCCAGTATAATTGTCTGAATTTTCCAACTATTAATGTGGGGCAGAAAATTACGGAGATGAAATCTGCTTCTTCTGAGAAGTATTACAAATTGGCGGAAGCCGCTTTTGTAAATGAAGACTACAGTAATGCCATTCAGCATTACAAGACCGCCCTTAAGTTCAATACTCCCTATAAAGACAGTACAGAGAAAATAGCAGAATCTTTTTATAGGATTGCACAAAAAGCCGAAAGCCAGAAAAAGTTCCGTCTTGCGGCAAATAATTATGTGAATTGCAGTGACACAGTAAAAGGCTATAAAGATGCTCCTCAAAAGGCAGTTTCCTTATATTATTCCCTCGGTAAATATTTCCTTACTAAAGGGTTGTGTAGAAATGCCTATAATGACTTCAATGCGGCAAATAAAATCAATCCTGATTTCAAGGACTTAAAAGTAGCGATGGATGAAGCAGATACATGTTCCATCACTAAGGTTGCTTTTGTAAGAATTGATAATCCAACAGGTAGAGATATTGCAGGAGCATCAATGGGCGATTTTATCTTCGATGAGATAAAATCTAAGATCCAGCAAAGAAAAAGCAGATTCATTCATGTTATGGACAGAGAAGAACTGGAGGCTATTTTAGGTGAACAGAAATTAGGAATGGCAAGGATTACAGATGAATATAGTACATTCAAGACGCTGAAAGGGGTTCATTATTTACTTTTTGGGAAGTTGACACAGGTTAACTCTACCCATAAGGGCCCTGAAAACAAGCAGTTCACAACAACTGGTAAACAAGGATATACCTGCACAAAACCTGACAGTAAAGGGCAGATGCGTGAGTATCTATGTTTTAGGGATATAAAGGTGTCCTTTACAGAGGTTTCTGAAAGCATTTCCGTCGCATTAGCAGGGTCAATTAAGGTTCTGTCCGTCTCATCTGGTGAGGCGGTTGTTGTTCACTCTATAAACTCAAAGAAATCTGACAGTGTTAGGTATGCAGAGGGTTTTAGCGAGTCAAATGTAAAACTTGATCCAAATATCGAATCTTTAGCTAACGCAAAGAAAACACT